>NZ_JACSIQ010000203.1:0-579 GCF_018812105.1 Gluconobacter sp. P1D12_c | reverse complement strand
CGCCATGCGCGCTGGACGCTGAAGTTCACGAAAGCGAAGCGGCAGGACGATGGAACCATGCCGTCGAGTGATCTCGCTATCCCATTCTTTGGCTACAAACCCCACGTCTCCATCGACCGGAAGTATCGGTTCATCCGCAAATGGAAGACAACAGATGCCGCCGCCAGTGATGGCGCGCGATTGAGAGAGGGGCTTCTGGATAAAGCCAATACCGCCTCAAGCGTCTGGGCCGATACCGCGTATCGCTCGAAAGCCAACGAAGACTTCATGGAAAAGCAGGGCTTTGTCTCAAAGGTCCACAGGAAAAAGCCGCATCTCAAGCCCATGCCCCGCCACATCCAGCGGTCCAACGCAGGGAAATCGGTGATCCGGTCGCGTGTCGAGCATGTCTTTGCCGATCAGAAATCGCAGACGGGTCTGTTCGTCCGAACCGTGGGTATCACCCGGGCCACCATGAGGATCGGCCTGGCCAATATTGTCTACAACATGCGCCGCTTTCTCTTCCTCGCAAGGTTGAACGCGAGCGCGTAGTCATCCAGGGGGGCAGTCCCCGATCTGCTCAAAACGCAGAGCGAAAGC
>NZ_JACSIQ010000202.1:0-580 GCF_018812105.1 Gluconobacter sp. P1D12_c | reverse complement strand
CAACGTGATCGCTGCAATCATTCACCGGGACGAAAAAACTCCGCACCTGTCGGCCTACGTGGTGCCAAAAGACCCCGATACAGGCCGCCTGAATTGCCGCCGGTTCCTCGGTGGTGCCAAGGCCCTGAACGAGATGCAGACCGACTTTGCGCGAGTTGTGGGACGCCCTGTCGGACTGGAACGCGGCATCGAAGGAAGCAAGGCCACCCACACCAAGCTGAAAACCTACTACGGGGCGCTAGAACGGGACGCACMCGAGCACAAAAACCTGACCCCTGCTGACCTAGAACCGCAGGTGCTCAAGAAGGGGATTTTTACCCGTGTTGTGGAAGACCCTGAGCAGGTGGCAAAACGCATCAGTCAGACCGTTCAGCAGCATTATGAACCTGCCGTTCAGAGCGCCACAGTTGCCCGCACAGCGACCAAACGGGCCAAGGAAGACAGAGAGAGCCTGAAACAGCTTCAGAGCCGTCTGGAGCCTCTTGTGAAGGCTCTGAGGGATATTCCGACCCAATACCGGGAGAAGGTTATCGAGGGCTGCGTGAAACTGGCCCAACAGCTACGCCAGAAACTCCAAGAT
>NZ_JACSIQ010000201.1:0-581 GCF_018812105.1 Gluconobacter sp. P1D12_c | reverse complement strand
GCGTATCCGGCCTCGCTGATATGCCAGTCATGCAGATGCGCCAACTGGCGCAGGGTGGCACCCTGACAGGTGTCGGCCATGCGTGTCAGACCAAGATTAATCCCATCCGCCAGGATCACCGTCAGCAGGGCGTTTTTGTCATCCGCGACACGGCTGGAACGGCGATGGGTAAAGCAGTCGGTGAAGCTGATCCAGCGGTCCACTTCCAGCAGAAGATCAGTAATCTTGATGCGTGGCAGCCGGTCGTAAGCCGCCCGCCTCAACTCTTCCACAGCAGGGGGTGTAATTGCTTTCAGAGGCGAAATCACAAGACCATGTGCATCAAGCCGGACCTGTGACAACTCGCCCTTCCTGGCAAGAGCCGTCACCCGGTTCAGCGCGGTTTCCAGCACTGCACGCCGTTGAGAAAGGAACGTGTCAGCCGTAGCATTGATCGCCAGAGGCAACGGTCCTTGCGCGCGCATCGCTGCAAACGTGGCTTCCGGAAGAAGGTAGGTGTCGAATGCGCGGTATTGGCGACTTTCCGTTACCCAGATGTCTCCGGCACGCAGACGCTCGCGCAGCTGGGTCAGAACACAGAG
>NZ_JACSIQ010000021.1:0-19048 GCF_018812105.1 Gluconobacter sp. P1D12_c | reverse complement strand
CGCTGGAATGTCGATGAGCAGCCCGAAGCGGGCGCGTTACGTCCGCTTCGGGTGCCTGCATCCCTGCTTGTCGCTTGAACCCCAATGCTGGCGGTTCTGTAGGTGTTCACCCTAAGCGTACGTAAAATACACTTTCGTGTCGTGACCCCGAGTTCGCGCGCCTCGGCCGCGCCAGCGTGATCGCCTCGGGCTTCAGCTACGTTGCCGGTTACGGCATTCGTTTGCTGCCAGTCATTCAGGCCCGCGCGCAATTGCGCGATGTGTACGGCCCTGACGTCACTAGCGAGATTGTCCAGAACTGCGGCGTTGAGCTGGTCTTTACGCCCAAGCACGTCGACGTTGCGAAAGAGTTGTCCGAACGCCTCGGCAACTACACCTATGAGGCGAAATCGCGCTCTAAGCGCGTGTGGGATGCCTTTGAGGGGTCGGTATCAACCTCCGATCAGCGCCGTCCTCTCATGCTGCCGCAAGAGCTGCTGTTGCTCTCGCAAGACGACGTGATCGTTCTGCGCGCCGGTATCCCCCCGCTGAAAGGCGGGAAAATCCGCTATTACAAGGATAAGTGGATGGCGAAGGCGTCGAGCGTCGTCCCGCCGCCGATCGCGGCCGCTAGATCCTTCGATCGCCAGGCGCTCGCTGGCGATTATTGAAAGCATCGAGTCTCCTGAAATGTCCGATGCTGAGGCGGAAAGCGGCATCGATTTCGCACGATTGGTGGGCTTCCCGTTTGATGAGCTGCCCGCCGACGGAGATCCTCACAAGGCGGCGGCATTCTTTGCCGCCCTGGGCTTGTCGCCCGACTTCGCCGGCATGGACTTTGACGAATTGGCGGCTCGGGACGGACCGCCTTCTGAGACGGCAGGGAATGCCGCTGCAAGCCCGGGAAGCGCATCTACGGCCATCGAGGTCGCAAACAGCGGAGACGACAGCGAGGCTTTGGCCTTTTTGAATGGAGCTAAGGGATAATGGCTGACGACAGAACCGAGCAGGCTGCAGGAAGCAAGCCTGGTGAGCGATCGAACGGAACACGCGATCTGGCACGCCAGGATCGCGAACGCCAGGTTGCGGCCGATTTCAGGCAGATGACGCAGGCGGAGCGTTTACAGGATAAGAGCACAAACCCTGGCGCCAAACAGGTCGCCGCCATGGAAGCCGCGATCGACAAGAAATATGGGCGCGCGACCCCGGAGGCGGCCCGTATGAAAGTTGCGGCTCGAGAAGCGGTTGCACAGACCCTAGAGCGCGGTGGCGAAGTGCGAGCCCCCCGCGTGCGCGAGGTCGAGCAGCGCCGGGATGAGACGCGCGACCAGAATCGCGCGGCGGCGGAGAAAACGGCACGGGATCTAGATCGATAATGCCCGGCACCGTCGCGCCCCTGTAGCGACGCACCGAGGCGGAGGGCAAACTATGGGACATACCAGTCATTCCCTCGCGAGGTGCTCAAGGGCAGGTTTCTCGCTAAAACCCGACACTCAACCTTTGCCTCATCGGCCTCGCAACCGTGGCTGCACTCGGCCAATGGGCGACAGGTCCGAGGCCACGCCCTTCGATCAGGTCGCGATGGAGATGGCGAATGGCGCGAAACCTCGGACCCGGACGATATCACCCACTATCAGCATCATGGCTTCAGGACCGCGTGCACTGGCGATGCTTCCCAGATCGACGATGCTTTTCGGAGACCAGCCCATGTCGAGAAGCAAGGTGGCCACCAGTTTCCGGGAATCATCGTCTTCGCCAGAGATGAAGGCGGTGCCGCCCTTGACGACGGCAGGGTCGGCCATCACAGAAAATAGCATGGTGTTGAGCGTCTTGACGACGCGCGTGGCCGGAAGCGCGGCTTGCAGCCGCTCGGCGAGACTGTCGGAAGGGTAGAGCAGGCCCGCCGGTCGCCCATTAGCGTCTCGGGAGGTCGCGTTGGCGACATCGATCAGAATCTTGCCTGACAGCGGACCGGCTAGTGCCGCGAGCCGCTCGACGCTGCTGTCGCCCGGCGTGGCATTGAAGATCATGTTGGCAGCGGCGATCGCTTGCGCCGTATCGGCCAGAGTGACGGCGGGGCCTTGCCAGCGAGCCTTCGTCGCTGCGAGGTCGCGCGAGCCGATGGTGACGCGATGGCCGCCGCGAACCAACGCCGTGGCAAGCGCCCCGGCAACCCGGCCCGAACCCAGAATGGCAATATCAGACATAGGATACTCAACTTTTAGAGGGGGAGGATGGATATCGATAGATTGGCAAGTTCTGCTGGACCGGCGACGAAGCCGGATGCCGCCGAGGTCCAGCGTTCGCCCGCAAGGTTGATCGCGACCCCGCCCGCCTCGCGGATCAGAAGCGCGCCGCCAATCAGACCTGCGGCTACATGGCCATATTGCCAGAAGAGATCGAGCTGTCCCGCTGCCACATCGACCAGTTCTAGCCCTGTCGGAACTGAGGCCCTGACCAGCAACGCTGCGTCGAGCATCACTGCTGTAGATTGGGCCATGCGCTTTTTGATCGCCGCCGTCTCGCCTGGTCGCGCCTGACCGGTAGCAACGATGGCCGCGTCCAGCCCCCGCTTGCCGGAGACGTGCAACGGCTTGCCGTTCACAAAAGCGCCGCAACCGGCTATCGCGGTATAGGTTTCGCCCTTGAGCGGCTCATGGATGACGGTCAGCCACGGCTCTCCATCTCGTACCAGCGTCGCGGTCACGCCCCAGCCGTCGCGGCCGTGCAGATGATTGACGTTGCCTTCGACCGGATCCACCGCCCACCATTCACCGGCGGGCAGCGGACCCTCGCCGTCTTCGTCCTCCAGCCAGTGCGAGCCGGGCCGGGCTGCTAGCAGAATCTGTCGCAGGTCAGCGGTCACGGCCTTGTCATTATCGGCGATGCCTTGCAGCAATGTCGCCAGATCGGTCGGCGGGGGCTGAATCCGGAAGCGGTCGAGCAGGATATCCCCGGCTGCTTTCACAGCGCCAACCGCGATCTCCAGCAGCGCATTTTCTGAATTGTCGGTCACGCTTTCGTCTCACTTGATGATGGACATAAGCTATGATCTCGGCCTCATTACCGCTACTCGCCTTCCATCATGACGACATCGCACGACATCACCAGCACGAATCCCCGAAAAGCCGCGCGTCAGCGCCGGTCGGAGGCGACGGTGGATGCCGTGGTGGAGGCGGCTGCTCGCATTCTGGAGGGAAAGGGCGCGCCCGGCTACACCACCAACGCCATCGCCAGAACGGCCGGGGTCAGCATTGGCTCGCTGTACCAATATTTCCCGAACAAGGACGCGATCACCCGCGCGCTGATCCGCCGTGAACTGCGATCGCTGGAGGATGATCTCGGCCCCGTTTTCGCAGCACCCATGGCGCCCGGTGCGCTGGCTGACTTCGCGTTCGCCGCTGCCACCTATCAGATGCGACGGCCAGCTCTCGCGCGGCGCCTTGACGAGCAGGAGGAGCAGGTTGCGGCACCGGACGACCTCGCCCCGGCGCGCGCGCGCATCATGGCGCTGTTATCTGCCGTGATGCTGGGCCACGGGATCGATGCCGACACAGCATTGCTGGACGATCTCATGGCCGTCGCCAGATCATTGACCGATGCGGCCGGGCATCGCGGCGAGACGGACATCGCGCCGCTGGCGCGCAGGATCGAGTTTGCCATGATGGCGGTCGCGACGGCCGGGCGATGAACGCTCAACCCGGAACGCGCACGACATCCCCGGGCAACATGGCCCGGAAGCGTTCGGGTGCAATTCCATCCGCCGCGAGCCCAACCGCCAATCGTTCGGCAGGATCGTCACGCGCCTCGTCGGTCAACTTGAACACGCCCCAATGCATGCCGATTGCCATGCGCGCGTCCAGATCGCGCATGATCTGGATCGCCTCCTCTGGGTCGACATGCTGGGCAGCCATGAACCAGCGGGGATCATAAGCGCCGATTGGCAGAATGGCGAGGTCGGGCGGCCCGAACTTTTGTCGCAGCGCGCGGAAAATTGTGCCGGTGCCATATCCCGTGTCGCCGGCGAAATAGATCAGCTTTCCGCCCGCCCGAATCATGAAGCCACCCCAGAGCGCCATGCGGCGGTCGGCCGGTCCCCGAGAGGACCAGTGAAGGGCCGGGACGATGTGGATCTCTGCCTGCTGACCAATGGCGACCATATCGCCCCAATCGCCTGTTTCGACCCGTGCCGTGGAAATATGTCGCCGGATAATTGCGTCATTCCCGAGCGGCGTCACGATCAGTGGCGATTGACGGGCATGGATGTCACGCAACGCGGCGATGTCGAGATGGTCATAATGGTTGTGGGACAACAAAATGGCATTGATTGGTGGTAGGTCGTCTAGTCGGATGCCCGGCTGCATGACCCGCTTGGGGCCTGCAAACCGAACGGGGCTTGCCCGGTGCGACCATAAGGGGTCGGTCAATAGGTTGATGCCCGCAATCTGGATAAGGACGGTCGCGTGGCCGACCATTGTGACGGTCAAGCCTTCAACGTGCGGTTCGGGCACGACCGGGGCGATCTCGACATGCTTCGGCCATGGATTGTTGGGGGCAGAACGCCGCCAGCGCACGATGTCGCTCAGCCCCCGGTCCGTGTCGGGTTCACCGGGATTGAAGAAGCGCGCTCCATCGAAATGGTCGCTGACAGGGCCCCGATACCAAGGGTTTTGGCGCGGCATCTCAGACCCCTTTCATGCTTCCATAGTGCACGCCGCTCTCGAATGCGCGGGCAAGTGTGGTGACGGTCGCGTGCAACATGGCTTCGACCGGGGCGTTTGCCGTGACGAGTTGCGCCACAAAGGCAGGATGCACATAGACCGTCACCGCGTCGCGAACGACGCCCGCTGCGACATCGATGTCGTCGATATCCCACTCGCCCCGCCGTACCGCCTTTTCGATCAACTTCGCGACGAGATTGGTGATCCGTGCGGCATAAGTGTTGATCATGTCGGGTCGATCTACGACGATGCGTCGATACAGATCGTGTATTTCGCGGTCGCCGACAAAACGATCACGCTTGCGTCGGTGCAGGTCGAGAATCATCGCCGTCAGTCGCTCGGCGGCCGGGCCATCGGTTTCGATATACTGCGCTGCCAACTGAGCTTCGTCGTCCATCGCCTCCTGGACGATCGCATCCATCATGGCGCTCTTGGAGCGATAGAAGCGGTAAAGTGCGGCATGGCTCACACCCAAGTCACGCGCCACGTCAGTAACATTCGTCTTGGCCTCGCCGAACCGACGGATTTGCGCCTTCGCACTCTCGAGGATGTTGGCTGCCGTCAGCGGCTGAAGAGGTGTTTCTCGCATGCCGCTTCCATAGACTGCACCATAACGATCTACAAGTTACATCGCATAGATATTGTAAGTTGAAACATTTGATGCCACATGAGGCTCCATTCATAAGGAGGCCGCATATGGCAACTGCATTCGTAACCGGCGCCACAGGGCTGCTCGGTCGTAATTTGGTGGAACGGCTTGTTCAGCAGGGCTGGACTGTCCGCGCCCTGCACCGCAACCCTAGTGATGCCGCAAAGCTGAGCGCGATCGGCGCGGAGCCTTTTGCGGGCGAGCTGGGCAATCCGGCTGCGCTCCGAAAGGGGATGGCAGGCGCAGATACCGTGTTTCACGCGGCCGCGCTGTTCACCATGTGGGCACCGGCGGAGGACTTCGAGAGCGCGAATGTCGAGGGCACCCGCAACATGCTGGCAGCGGCTCAGGCGGAGCGGGTCTCCAGCTTCGTCTACATCAGTGCCGCCGGCGTCGTGATGGGCAATGGCAAGCCGATGACGGACATCACCGAGGACACGCCGCTCGCCTATCCCTCCTGGGCTCCGTATCTCGCGTCCAAAGCACGCGCGCAGAAGCTGGTTCTCGACGCAAACAGGCCCGGGGGTTTGCGCACCGCCGTAATCCTGCCGCCTCTCATCTGGGGAGCGGGCATGCCCATGCTCGACAACATGGTCGAGCATGTGATGGCAGGCAGTTTTGCATGGCCCGCAGGCGGCAACCAGATCATGTCGACCGCACACGTCGACAATGTCTGCGCCTGCGCCATCCTAGCCGCTGAGAGATCACCGGGCGGCCGAGCTTATTTCGTAACCGACGGACAGAGTCAGTCGATGCACGCGGTGATGACCGCGCTGGTCGGGACCAAGGACGTAGAGATCAAGGCCCGCAATGCGCCATTGGGAATTGCATGGTTCATGGCGCGGGCGATGGAATTCGTTTGGCGCACGTTCGGGCGTTCGGGCGAGCCGCCGTTGACCCGACAGATGCTGCGGATGGTAGGCTATGACTTCACCATATCGGATCGCCGCGCGCGTGAGGAGCTAGGCTACGCCCCCGTCACGAACTGGGCGCAGGGCTTGGCCGCGATGCGCGCCGCTGCCTGAACCCACTCTTCCAAACGCCAGATATCGGAACAGACGATCATGACAAGCTCATTCAATAGCGGACTTGGCACGTCCGTCGTGACCGGTGCATCCGCCGGCATTGGGGCGACCTATGCCGACCGTCTCGCACGTCGCGGCCACGACCTCCTTCTCGTTGCCCGTCGCGCGGAACAACTCGAAAGCGTGGCCCAGGCGATCCGGGACGCGCATGGCGTCACCGTCGAGACTTTGGCGGCTGACCTCGCCGACCCGTTTGACCTAACGCGCGTGGTGGACAAGATCGGCGGCGATCCCCGGATCACCATGCTTGTGAACAATGCCGGCACGGCCACCTTTGCGCCTGTCATCAAAATCGGCGACGGGGCGGCTCAGGCGATGATCGACGTCAACGTCACGGCCCTTGTCCGCCTGACGCTGGCTGTGCTCCCCGGGTTTACCGCCCGTAACAGCGGCACGATCGTCAACATCGCATCCGTCGCCGCGCTCGGTGAATTGCCCGTGACTGCTCTCTACAGCGGCACCAAAGCTTTCATCCTCAGCTTCACGCGTGGGTTGTCGGGCGAACTGGCCAATACGGACATCCGGGTGCAAACTGTGCTGCCCGCGCCTGTCGCAACGGAGGGCTGGGACAATGCCGGCCTGCCACTCGCCTCCCTTGATCCCGACACGGTGATGTCGGTCGCCGATTGCGTGGACGCCGCTCTTGCCGGTCTCGACATCGGCGAAACGATCACGCTGCCATCAGTGGAAGATCTGGCGCCCCTGCTTGCCGATTATGACTCTGCGCGCTTCGCAATGTTGGGCATGGCGCAGAGCGGAGCGACAGCTTCACGATACAAAGTGGGAGGTTGAACGCGCTGCTATAATTGGCGTCGGAGAGCATACGGTTTTTGGGAGGGCAGAGTGAGTGACCGATTCCAGTCTGACCGTATTCGAAGCGATGCCCCTTCATTGCTGCGGTTCGTCACTCGCCCTCGCTCACTCAGCATCGCCTTTTAGCGACGGCATTTTGACCGCGTTGAGATAAGCGATGCACATCAATCTCAGCTGCCGCAGTAATGTGGCGACTTGAGCAGCTTCAAGATCGCGCTCGAACACGTTGCGGACCGTGCCGAAAATGCTGGAAAGAAGGGTGAGGATCACCGTCGGGAGATCGGCAAAATCGGCATCGGTAGCGCTGCCGAACATCGCCGCAGTGGCCGCGTCGGCGCGACGACCAAAGGCCTCGATCAACACCTCGTTGTCCAGCTCGGCGACAGACCGGTACAAGGCACGGGTCACCTCGGGTCGCTCGGCTTTGGCGCTCCAATAGGTCTTCACCAGCCCGGCGACCATCTGCTCGATCGATGCGCCCCGATGCGCCTGGCAAAAGCTTTCCAATTTTTCAGCCAAAACATCCAGATAACGCTCGTTCACGGCGTAGAACAACGAATGCTTGTGCGGGAAATATTGGTACATCGTGCCGACGGAAACCCCGGCCCGCTTCGCCACCCGCGTCGTCGTAAGGCGATAGGGTCCATCGGCCACCAAAACCTGAATGGTCGCCTCGAAGATGGCGTCCAATGTCACCGCTGCGCGTGCTTGGCGCGGCCTTTTCCGGGGCGTTAGCTCGATGGGTGGGCGCGAGACCATAAGCGAATCCTCAAACTGAAGCATCGTTCATATATAGGCATCTCGGAACACTGCAGCATTTTAGGATCAATTATGGCCGACACCAACCGCATCGCGCTCGTCAGCGGCGCCAACAAGGGCATCGGGCTGGAAATCGCCCGCCAGCTGGCACAGGCCGGCGTCTTCGTCATCATCGGCGCCCGTGATCCGGCACGCGGCGAGGCGGCGGTCGCGGATCTCGCCTCGCAGGGATTGCGGGGGCAATTCGTCCCGATCGACCTCATCGACCACGCAACCATCGCGGCGGCGGCCGAGACGATCCGTGCGGAACACGGCAGGCTCGACATCCTTGTCAACAACGCCGGAATCGTCGATGCTCAGGACGGTCCACCGACCGCATCATCTGCCGATGCGGCCCGGCGGATCATGGATACGAACTTTGTTGGCACCCTGGCCCTGACGCAGGCCATGCTTCCGCTTTTGCGCGCAGCGCCGGCCGCAAGGATCGTCAATCTCTCTAGTTCGCTAGGGTCGCTATGGGTCAACGGCGATCCGACATCACCCTATTATTCGGCACGCCTGATCGGGTACAATGCCTCCAAGGCGGCAGTAAACATGCTGACGGTACAACTTGCGCAAGAGCTGCTCGACACGCGGATCGTCGTGAACTCGGTCAGCCCAGGCTATGTGAAGACGGACCTTACCGGCTTCACCGGCTTTATGACGCCGGAGGAAGGCGCCAAGCTACCGGTCGAATATGCGCTGCTCGGTGAGAATGCGGTGTCCGGGAGGTTCGTCGAAGCGGCCGGCGAGACTCCCTGGTAAACCGGCCCTCGCCTTACCCAGGACTTGGCGGGTCGCTCGGGCTACCCGCCAAGGCATACGGTCACCAACCTTCCCTCGCGCCCTACGGCCAAGCCTGACTACCACGTTCGCCACAAGCAGATCAATAAATGGCGCGTTTTAGGATCGTGGCGCACCGCCCTAAACCACTTAATTTGAATGCACTGCTGCCAGACCGCTCAACGGGACGGGAATGGCGGGTTTAGGAAGGAGCGGCCATTGACGCGCTGGCCGGCGACTTCTGGAAGTGGTCGAACACCACCGTTCAGTTTAGCGATCGGCATCATGAGAAGGTGAGCCTGCGACGATGTGGCCTTTTTCGATGGCCTCAAGATTTCCGTACTTAGAGGTGGCCCCCATTTTTCGGACAGGACGATAAGCTATAATCCGATCTGAGAGAGGACGGGTTTATGGGTAAGGTTACGCGGAAACGGTATTCGGGTGAGTTCAAGTCTCGTGTTGCGCTGGAGGCGATCCGTGGTGAGCAGACGCTGGCGGAACTGGCGTCGAAGCACGGCGTGCATCAGACGATGATCGCCCAATGGAAGCGCCAGGCGATCGAGGGCATGGCGAGCCTCTTTTCTGGCAAGGCAGCACCGGAAGCGACAGCCAGCCCGGCCGATGTGGAGAAGCTGCATGCGAAGATCGGCCAATTGCTGGTGGAACGTGATTTTTTGCGCGATGCCTCTGCTCGGTTGGGCGTGATCAGAGGCGGCAGATGATTGACCCGAAGCGAGCGCGTCTGCCGATAATCCGGCAATGCACGCTGCTGCAACTCAACCAGTCGGGCGTCTACTATCGGCCTGTGCCACAGAGCGAGGCCAATCTGGAGCTGATGCGGCTGATCGACGCCCAGTTCCTGGAAACGCCGTATTATGGCTCACGGCAGATGACATGGCATCTGCGCCGCCTGGGACATGAAGTGGGCCGCAAGAGGGTCCGGCGGCTCATGGCGATCATGGGCCTGCGGGCGATCTACCAGAAGCCGCGCACGACCGTGCCCCATCCGGAGCATCGGAAATATCCATATCTGCTGCGGGATCTGGTCATCAATCGGCCTGACCAGGTCTGGTGTTCCGACATCACTTATATCCCGATGCACAAGGGCTTTCTCTATCTGGTGGCGGTGGATGGATTGGCACACGCGCAAGGTGCTGTCCTGGCGTCTGTCGAACACAATGGATGCGGAGTTCTGCGTCGAGGCACTCCGGGATGCGCTGGTGCGCTACGGCTCCCCAGAGATTTTCAACACGGACCAGGGTTCACAATTCACGACGCCCCGGTTCACCGAGGTTCTGGAACGACGCCAGGTTCGCATCAGCATGGATGGGCGCGGTCGCTGGCTGGATAACGTGTTCATCGAACGTTTGTGGCGATCATTGAAATATGAATGCGTCTACCTGCATGCGTTCGAGACCGGATCAGAGCTACGGGCCGGGCTTGCCGGATGGATCGCCCATTATAACGGGAAGCGTCCGCATACGGCGCTGGCTGGACGTACGCCCGATGAGGCGTATCATGACGTGCCGAGGCCCTCTGGTCCGGGGTTAACCCCGGACCAGAGGGCCAACAGCAACGCCGTCAGAAGGGCGGCATAACGACAACCGGGTATAGCTTATTCAAACCCAAAAACTGTCCGAACGGACGGGACCACCTCTGGACCACCTCTGTATCGGGAGGCATCTTTGATGTTCGGCTTGCCGCTACAGGCAGCAGCGGGACTGCAGGATGGGGAAAAGGTGCCCATGGCGGGGATGGTTAAGAGCTTCACGGATGGAACGGAAATTGGTGGCCTGCTCCACCGCTATGGGCTGGTTTGAGAAGATCAGAAAGGCAGCTTAGGGGGGGATG
This sequence comes from Gluconobacter sp. P1D12_c, assembly GCF_018812105.1. Taxonomy (NCBI): domain Bacteria; kingdom Pseudomonadati; phylum Pseudomonadota; class Alphaproteobacteria; order Acetobacterales; family Acetobacteraceae; genus Gluconobacter; species Gluconobacter sp. P1D12_c. The sequence goes on along the minus strand of NZ_JACSIQ010000021.1, from coordinate 8,369 downwards.
CGGAATGTCGGCTATCAGACTGTAAGATTGGTAAAGTGGCCATCGCGTTGTCGTGGCTCATGTTGTCGGTCCCCTTTAGGAACAGCGCGAGGTTCGGCGTCCGGTGGTAGTAGAAGCGGATCATGGGCGTGCACCACTGTAAAGTTCGATCAAGGCATTCGGGGGATTGCGACGTCGAGCAGCGCGTAAAGGCTGCTCGACGTTGACGTTCAGCCGACTGTCTTGATCCAGACTGTCTGCGCGTTGGTGAATTCGCGTAGACCGAAGTGCGACAGTTCGCGTCCGTAGCCGCTCTGCTTGACGCCGCCAACCGGAATACGGGCATTGGTCGTGCTGAAGCCGTTGATGAACACCCCGCCGGTTTCCATGCGCCGGGCGATCTGCTGTGCGCGGCCGATGTCGCTCGTCCACAGATTGCCGCCGAGGCCATAGTCGCTGTTGTTGGCGAGTTCGATCGCATGCTCCACATTGTCCGCGATCGTGATGGCCGCGACGGGTCCGAAGGTTTCCTCGACAAAGGCGGTCATACCGGGCGCGACATCCGCGAGCACGGTCGGCTCGTAGAAATTACCCGGCCCTTCGACCTTGCTGCCGCCCAGCAGCAGAGTGGCGCCCTGCGCGATCGTCCGCTGGACCTGGCTGTCCAGTTCGTCGCGCAGATCGTGGCGCGCCATCGGCCCGACCTGCGTCATCGGATCGGAGGGGTCGCCGACCTTCAGTGCCTTCGCCGCCGCCACGAATTTCTCGGTAAATGCCTCGGCGATCGGACGCTCGAGAATGAAGCGCTTGGCGGCGAGACAGACCTGCCCGGTGTTTTGGAAGCGCGCCTCGACAGCGGCCTTTACCGCCAGATCGATGTCGGCATCCGCCAGCACGATAAAGGCGTCGCTTCCGCCCAGTTCGAGAAGGCTTTTCTTGAGCGCCCGTGCCGCTGTCGCCGCAACGGCCGCGCCGGCCCGCATGCTGCCGGTCAGCGTGACGGCGGCGATGCGCGGATCTGCGATCACGCCTGCCACCGTATCATTATCGGCGTTCAGATTGGCGAGCAGGCCCTGCGGAAAGCCCGCTTCTTCATAAGCGCGCTGAAGAGCATAGGCTGCACCCATCACGTTGGGCGCGTGCTTGAGGAGGAAGCCGTTGCCCGACAGCATGATCGGCGCGGCAGCGCGCACCACCTGCCAGAGCGGGAAATTCCACGGCATGACGGCCAGGATCGTGCCGACCGGAAGATAGGACACATAGACCCGGTCATCGCCATCTACGGTGACGGGTTCATCGGCCAGGATCGCGGGGCCGTTCTCCGCGACCCATTCGATCGTCGCTGCGCATTTCTCGACCTCGGCGCGGGCAGCACCGATCGGCTTGCCCATCTCGGCGGTAATGAGCGCGGCCAGCGTGTCGGCCTGTGCGCGCAGCACGGTGGCGAGGCGTTGATAGGCCGCGACCCGCTCCGCCATCGAGGTATCCCGCCAGATCCGGAAGGCGGAACGGCCGGCGCTGAGTGTCGTCTCGACCTGATCGGCACTGTCGAACGGATAGTTCTGAATAAACAGGCCATCGGCCGGATTGCGCGATACGGCGCCGGCAGCGGCCTGAGGCCGGGAATTCGTCATGGAAATCTCCTGAACATCGAGTGTTGATGAGCAAAAAAGGAGAGGCTAGGCGGGCACCATGCCGGCAACGGCCTTGGCGAAGCCCGCGACATGATCCTCCATCGCGACCTCGCCGCGATTGACGCCCAGGCTGCCGCCCGCGAGCAGAGACACCACATCGGTCACGCCCATGAATGCGAAGGCGCGCCGGATCACCGGGGTGACCAGATCGTCCTCGCCACCTGCAACATGATGGTCGCGCGTTGCGATGAGTACGCGTACCGGCTTGTCCTGCAGAAGCCCTGGCCAGCCCGGCGCCAGTTCGAAGGTGAACCCCGGCCGGACCAGATAGTCGATCCAAGACTTTACGACGGCGGGGACCGAGAAATTATACATCGGCGCGGAAATGAGGATTTCGTCCGCCTCCACGATCTCCGCGATCAGCGCGGCGGACAGCACCAGCGCGCGGTCCATGTCGGGCGTGCGCGGCACCTCCGGTGGCGCATAGACCCCGGCGATCCAGTCAAGGCCCAGATAGGGGATGCCGGACCCGACGAGATCGCGATCCACCACCTGCCCGCCGGGATGAAGCGCTCTCCAGCGATCGACATAGAGCTGGCCCAGCCGGCGCGAGATGGAGTGCGCGCCGCGCGGGCTGGCGGTCACGTTCAACAATTTAGGCATCGCAATGTCCTCTGACGAAGTTAGTTTCACACCCGGATAGACACGGCCTGGCCGGCGTAACCGGCGGCCCAGCGTGAACCAGGCAGCATGGCAGGCTTATTTATGGACGAGCACGGTCTTGGGGTTGGTGAAGAGCTGACGCCCCTCCGCCCCATGTTCGGTGCCGACGCCCGACTGCTTGTGGCCGCCGAACGGCACGTCGACGCCCTGAGTATGGATCTCATTGACCCACACCATCCCGGTCTCCAGGCGGTTGGCGACGGCGACCGCTGCGCGGGTGTCCCGACCCCACACAGAGCCGCCGAGGCCGAAGGGGCTGTCATTGGCACGCTCGATGACGTCGTCGACGTCGTCATAGGCGATGATCGGCACGATCGGCGCGAACTGCTCCTCCTGCACGATCTTCGAATCCTCGGGCGGATTGTCGACGATGGTGACAGGAATGAAATAGCCCGGCCGGCTCTCGTCGACCGTGCCCCCGAGCACCACCTTCTGGCCGTTCACGCGGATGTCTTCGAGGAAGGTCTTTACCTTGTCGAACTGCATCTTGTTCTGGACCGGGCCGATCGTCACGTCGGGATCAAGGCCATCGCCCATCTTCTGGGTCTTCGCATAGGCCACAAAAGCCTCCACGAAATCGGCGTGAAAGGAGCGGTGCACGTAGAGCCGCTTGATGCCGACGCACCACTGGCCCGAATTGCCGACCGCGCCGAAGAAGAGCTGCGGGATGATCGCCTCCCAGTCGGCGTCCGGCAGCACGATCGCGGCATCGTTGCCGCCCATTTCCAGCGTCAGTCGCTTGACCGTGCCGGCTGCCGACCGGATCACATGCTTGCCGGTCTCGGTCGAGCCAGTGAAGCTGATCTTGGCGATGTCCGGGTGTGCCGTCATCTGCGGCCCGAGCTCATTGTCGCCCGAGACGACCGAAAGGACGCCGGCCGGAAATACGCTCTGCGCAATCTCGCCGAAACGCAGCGAGGTCAGCGGCGTAAAGGGCGACGGCTTGATCACTATGGTGTTGCCGGTGATCAGCGCAGGCGCGACCTTCCAGAGCGCCAGAAGAACCGGGAAATTCCACGGTGTGATCGCGCCGATGACGCCGAGCGGCGTATGGTGTAGCTCGACATAATGGCTGTCGGTTTCCTCGACGATCTCGACCGGGATGCGCCGCGCGGCGATCTGGCGGATCCACGAGATCGACTGATCAACCTCGGGCTCGGCCATCGTCTTGAGCGGCTTTCCCTGTTCCAGCACCAGCAGGCGGGCCAGTTCGTCGCGGTGTGCCTGAAGGGCGTCGGCGTAGGCTTCGAGATAGGTCTGGCGTTCGTCATAGCTGAGTGCGGACCAGCTCTTGAACGCGGACTTGGCCGAAGCGATCGCCTCCTCCATCTGCTCGGCGCTGGCAGCTGGAGCCTTGGCGAGCACATCGCCCGTCGCAGGGTTTATCACATCGAAGCTCTTTGCAGCCCCGACGTTCCGGCCTGCGATGCTCAGATAATAAGGGCGGGTGAAGAAATCGGCCGATCCATCGGCTTTTAGAGCGATAGCCACGGGTAAACTCCTTGGATTCATCGGTTGCGACGACCTCCGGGTCGCCGGGGCGCGTGAAGGGGTCAGTTCAGGAAAAGACGATCGAGAAGCGGCAGCCTGTGGCGATACAGGTCGATCGCCAGATGAAGCGCCCGCATCTCTTCTGCGTAGAAGGGTTGGGCGGCGATGACGGTCGCGGCAGATCGCAACAGGCGGCGCATCGATGATCTCCAGGGTTCAGGCGGCCGCCTCCGTCTCGTCGGTCCCCGCCACCAGAAACACTCTGGAGACGCTCCCCGCGAGGCGGTGCGGCAGCGCCGCCTGATATTCAGGGCTTGCGTACCAGGCGCGGGCGGCGGCCATCGATGCGAAGCTCAGGATCGCGACGCCCTCCGCGTCCTCTCCTTCCAGCACGTCCTGTGGGCCGTAGAAGGCGAGCGGCGTCAGCGGATGGATCTCGCGCGCCTTCGGGGCCCGATCCCGATACCTTTGCAGGGCATCGGGATCGGTTGTCCGCTCGCGCACGATGACAACGTAAGCGGTCAAGCGGCGACCTTGAGCGCGTCGATCAGCGCGCGGGCGGTCGCAGCCGACGAGCCGGGGTTCTGGCCGGTGATGAGCAGGGCATCCTGTACGACATAGGATGCCCAGTCGGGACCACGCGAGTAGAGGCCGTCCTTCGCCTTCAGTTCGTCCTCGACGAGGAAGGGCACGATGTCGGTGAGGCCGACCGCATCCTCTTCGCTGTTGGCGAAGCCGGTGACCTTCTTGTTCGCGACTAGCGGCTGGCCATCGGCCGCCTTCACGTGGCGAAGCACGCCCGGCGCATGACAGACGAAGGCGACTGGCTTATTGGCGGCGACGAAGCTTTCAATCAGTGCAATCGAAGTCGCGTCCTCGGCCAGATCCCACAGCGGACCATGGCCGCCCGGGTAGAAGACCGTATCGAAATCGGCCTGATCGACGCTGGCAAGCGTCACCGTGGCGGCGAGCTCGCCCATCGCGGTCGCGTCGGCCTCGAAGCGTCGCGTCGCGTCGGTCTGGTTGGCCGGCTCGTTGCTCTTGGGATCGAGCGGCGGACGGCCGCCCATGGGTGAGGCGAGGACGATCTCGGCACCGGCGTCCTTGAAGTTGTAATAGGGTGCTGCCAGTTCCTCGAGCCAGAAGCCGGTCTTGCGGCCGGTGTTGCCGAGCTGGTCGTGCGAGGTGAGAACCATCAAAATCTTCATGTCGTTATCTCCATTCGATCTGTGATCGGTGCGGTAGTTTGCAAAAAAAATAGACCGGTCGCCTTGTATGTTGACGGGAAACCTTTGGCTTGCCTCCGATCGGCACTCATGATTCCGCTGCCGGTGACACTATCCTTATCGTCCACTAGACCGGTCGTCTAGTGCTTTTCTGAAGCACCATGCGTTTTTCTCTCCAACCTGTATGCGCCTCCATCGATTAGGAGGGTCTTGAAGGCTATTTTCAGCAACATGCTTCGGAAGGCCGAGACCGACAAAAGGGTATAGACGACTGGTCTAAGATTGTTTATTGGTGATGGATCATGGCGACCGATACAACCGAAAAAGACACCCGTTCCCTCATCCTCGCCACTGGCCAGCAGATGATGAGCCGCAAAGGCTTCTCGTCGGTCGGGTTGACGGAGATCCTGACGGGGGCCGGCGTGCCGAAGGGCTCTTTCTATCATTATTTTGCGTCGAAGGATGCCTTCGGCGCGGCAATGCTGGAAGCCTATTTCGAAGAGTATCTTGGTGAGATCGACGGCATCATCGCCAAGCCCGGTCTCACCGGCGGCGAGCGCGTGATGCTCTATTTCGCGAATTGGCGTGAGTCTCAGGGGGCGTTCGATTGCCAAGGCCGCTGCCTTGCGGTCAAGCTCGGGGCGGAGGTGTCCGATCTGTCCGAGTCAATGCGCCTCGCACTGAAAACAGGCACGAGCAGGATCATCGGTCGGCTGAAGACGATGATCGAGATGGGTTTGGGCGACGGCTCTATCAAGATCGCCGGCTCGCCAGTCGACGCGGCCGCGAGCCTGTACTACCAGTGGCTCGGGGCCAGTGTGATGGTAAAGATCGTGCGGACTCACGATCCGTTCGAGACCGCGCTTCTGTCAACCCGATCCATGTTGGGAATGATGAACCACTAATCCCCATCGCAGTCTGATGTGGCGGAGCGACCTTGTTACGGTGAGACGCGAGCGGTCCCTTATGCAGATCCTCGACTGACGTGCACCCCTTATTTGTATCCAACCAAGAGGAGAGCTCTCGTTTTTTATGACTTGGGGTTGATGGGATGAGAAGAGTATCGCCGTAATGGCCGGTTTCAGCGATATATGCCGTTTAATATCCTGGCGCAAAACGACGGGCTCGTCCCAAACTTCGGCCTATTGACGTGAGTGTAGCAACGTCAGCTTTCGGGAAAATGCAAAAATTGCCAAGACGTCTGAGAAGCGGGCGTAAGCAGACCTACCGCTAGACGGCGCCGGGGGAAAAGCTTTCACTTCGAACCCGCATGATGGTCTGCCGACTTGTAGAGAATTTTCTGGCAAGTGCAGACACGCTCATACCCTCCGCCAGATCCTTGAGGACGCTTTGCCTCTCACCTTCTGACAGTGTGGAAGGCCGCCCCAGGGTCTTCCCTTCTGACTTTGCCCGCCTGAGACCAGACTGCGTGCGCTCGATCAGCAGATCCCGCTCAAACTGTGCGACAGCATTCAGAACCTGCATCGTCATTGTGCCGGAAGAACTGGTCAAATCAGCACCACCAAGTGCGAGGCAGTAAACCTTCACTCCCATGGCTCCCAGCATTTTAACCGTGGTGCTGACATCCATTGCATCGCGACCAAGACGATCAAGCTTGGTCACGATCAGAACATCTCCAGCTTCCAGTCGATCCATGAGGCGAGCAAAGCCACGCCGTTGCGCGATGGAGGTACTCCCGGAAATAGTTTCGGTAACGACGCGACGCGGCTCAACCCGAAAACCGGCTGCTTCAATTTCCTGAATCTGGTTTTCGGTCGTCTGACCGACTGTAGAGACGCGAACATAGGCAAAGGTGCGTGGCATGGGGATCATTTCGTCCGAATAGGATGTCCGAAATATGGACTATGTTCGAAATACTGTAAAGGTAATTTACGGACAGATCGCCTTCCCCCTGTCCGTAAACGATCTTTTTCGGACAGGAAGAACTTATGGCAATGACGCATAAAATGACCTACATTGTAAATATGACCTCGATCGAGGCCTTAACCTTATGGTGCCGGAGATCAGTAATATGATTCGTGTCAATGTTATGCCGAATGGCCGACTTGTCCTGCCGGTGGGTCTGCGCAAGTCACTTGGCGTCGAAAAAGGCGGCCAGGTCATGGCGGAGATCGTGGACGGGGAGGTTCGGTTGATAACACCCGATGCCTCGCTTGATCGAGCCAGAGCATTGTTCCGAAAATATGTCCCGGCCGGGACCTCGATTGCCGACGAAGTCATTGCTGAACGACGCGCAGAAAATACGCTGGATAACCATGACAATAAGGTGCAGCGCTGATGCCGATTTGCGTCATCGACACGTCCGCTGTCTTTGCGGACCTGAACGAAGAAACGGGATCTGAAGAAGCTCGGCGCTGGCTGAGAGATGCAGCCATCTCCGCCGTTAACCTGCAGGAAATCGTTTCTAAGGCTGTTGATAAAGGCGTCCCGACCGAAGGAATATCCGAACTTATCGCAGCTCTGCGCCTAGACGTGCGGCCTCTTGATCACAACCTGGCTCTGACGGCCGGATTAATGCGCGATGCAACCAAGCGGGTCGGTCTCAGCCACGGAGACCGCGCCTGTCTGGCATTAGCTAAAAAATTGGATCTCCCTGCGGTCACGGCAGATCGGGCATGGGCTGAAATTGCTGAAGCAATCGGCGTTGAAGTGGTTCTCATTCGATAGACTTACTGGTTGTAAATCTTGTGTAGGTTTTCTGTTCCGCAGCCACCCAAACCCCGGGGGAGCTGCTAGAAAAAGCGGACCTACCGCTTCCGCCTACTTCACAGACATAATTTTTCCGAAATCGGCATCTACATATCAGACATAATTCGGCTCAATCTAGAAGCAGGATTACCGAAACGCAGGAAACTTAGGTGGACGACTTTTCGAGCCCCCACGTTGGTTGTCTGTGCTGGGACATGCATGAGCGCAATGGCTATATCCGTTCAATTGCAAGCCATTCTGGCCTTTAAGGTGTTGTTTATATCGCTTATTTAATTCCCGAAGTGCTTTCCAGGGAGCACCTTAACCCAGCGTTTTGTTGACGCTGGGTTAGTGTCACGTCAAGCCTGTAGAGCGTGTAGGTYAGCTTCAGCGTCTGAGGCYAGATATGGCCCCGAGGCGTGAACCTGAAGCGCCATGAGAGCAATACTTCCAATCGRCCGGGACCCAAGAGGCAAGAGCGCGCTTCCGTTTGTCCAGCGGCACAGGCCGTCCTCGACATTATTCCATCCGGACAGATCGATGTCCTGCAGATGAGATGTCAGGGTCTTCGTCGCGTGTCCCTCGAAAAGCTGGACGTCGCCGACCA
>NZ_JACSIQ010000003.1:0-327203 GCF_018812105.1 Gluconobacter sp. P1D12_c | reverse complement strand
TAATATCCCTGCGGAACGGCATACCCGCCAGCAGGAACACCTCCTTGATAGCCACCAGGGTAGTATCCGCCGGGATAGGAATTGGCAGCACCTTCGATCGCCATGCCAGCTGCGACGCCAAGGGCAGCACCAATGCCCCAGCCGCCCCAACCCCAGCCGCCGCCACCGGAATACTGGGTCTGGTTGTCGATATAGGCGAGGAACGAGTGACCTTCTGCCTGGTAGTCTTTCGTCGGGACGCCAAACTGGCGAATGACGTCCACTTCAGACTTCCCGACCATCGAGTCGAGAACCTTGCGCTGCTGCAGGGTAGGAACCTCACAGGCGGAAAGAGCCAGAAGAGCGACGACGGAAAGCAGCTTTGCCTTTTTCATTTTCTTTGTCCCCGGCTGTGTGACCAGCACAGATATGTTTCTTCGTGAGACGTTCTAGCCCGTTTGGAGATAGAAACGGATTAAAAGTCCTGCAAGTTTCAAAACGGCTATGCCAACCACAAAATGTCACGGATTGCAGGCGCACCCGTCGCGAGCATGACGAGACGATCAAACCCCAGCGCAATACCAGAGCATGATGGCATATCTGGCAATGCCGTCAAAAAAGCTTCATCAAGCGGCCAGTCCTGATCGGGCGAAATGTCGAGTCTTCGTTGCCGATCTGTAGCGAAACGTTCGCGCTGCTCTACAGGATCCGTCAATTCTTCGAATGCGTTCGCCAGTTCGATCCCACCAATATACAGTTCAAACCGCAAGGCTGCTCTCGCGTCCGACGGATCTTTGCGGGCAAGAGCCGCCTGTTCCGCAGGCCAGTGCGTCAGGAAAGTAGGCCTTTCACGACCGATAACAGGCTCGACACGCTCCAGAAGCAGGCGAAAAAAGAGATCTTCCCAAGTCTCACCGCTTCTAAGCACTGCGGCCGCCTGTGTCGCCAGAGCTTCTGCATTCCCGGCTGTCGCCAGAAGGTCTGCACCTACATATCGTGCAAAAGCATCCTGCATTGTCAGACGTTCGAACGGTACAGACAGGGGAATTAGTCTTCCGTCCCTATAGATCTGCTCCGGCAGAAGAGCCCTGACGTAAGACTCCGTCTCATCCATCAGGCCGGCAAGATCAGCTTCAGGCGCATACCATTCCAGCATCGTGAATTCCGGAACATGCGTGGAACTGCTTTCTCCATTGCGCCAGACCCGCGCTAGCTGGAAGATCGGTAGCCCTGTAGCCGCTACAATTCGTTTCATCGCAAATTCGGGGCTGGTATGCAGGAACCGTGCTTCGCGACCTCCATCAGGCTGTTCCAGTTCTGTCCGGAAACAGCGAAGATGTACTTCTTCTCCCGGAACCGGAACCGCGTAAGGCGTTTCGACATCCAGATAACCACGATCATCGAAAAATTTTCGCGTAGCCTGCACCATGGCAGCCCGGCGCCTGAGCAACGGCAGGCGTTCAGCAATCCGGTCATGATCGGATGAGGAATGGGTCATAAGGGAAGAGTTCCTGTTGCAACACACAGCCAGCCAGCGTTAGAGCCACCACATGCACGATATGGTCAAGACCACGAACAAGCGGCATGTGCTGCGCACACCATCTGATCTCATTCAGGCAGGTCTAGCTCCGGAAGTTGACAGAGCGACCCTTGATGCTGTCAGCAGCCACTTTGCGACAGCTATTCCACCTGCGTTTCAGGCACTGATTGAAACCTCAGACGACCCTATCGGAAAGCAGGTCATCCCTGACATCCGGGAACTGACCACGCAGCCCTATGAAACCGTTGATCCGATTGGGGATGATGCGCTGTCCCCCGTCAAAGGGATCGTACATCGTTACGAAGACCGTGCGCTTCTGAAGCCCCTGTTGATCTGTCCACTTTACTGCCGTTTCTGTTTTCGGCGGGAGCATGTTGGCCCCGATGGTGGCCTTCTCACAGATAAAGAGCTTGAGACTGCGCTTGACTGGGTTCGGGCGCATCCCGCCATCCGCGAAATCATCCTGACGGGTGGTGATCCTCTGATGCTCGCGCCACGCCGACTGAAACATATCGTTCAGTCCCTCTCGGCGATTCCGCATATCGAGACCATCCGTATTCATTCCCGTGTTCCCGTAGCAGACCCGGCCCGCATTACGCCGGACCTGTTGGATGCCATGGAAACAGATCGCGCCATGTGGGTCGTTGCGCACATCAATCACGCGCGGGAAATGACAGACGAGGCCCGCAAGGCAGTTCGCGCCATTCTTTCGCGCGCTATTCCGGTTCTGTCCCAGTCTGTTCTTTTAAGGGGGGTGAACGATACGGAAGCCTCTCTGGAGGCGCTTTTGCGCGCGCTCGTAACGGCACGCATCAAGCCCTATTACCTGCATCACCTCGACGCCGCACCGGGAACCAGTCACTTTCAGGTTCCCGTTGAAGAAGGGCGTGCTTTGCTGGGCCGCCTTCGTGGACGCGTCACGGGCCTGGCATGGCCGACATATGTTCTCGACATTCCCCATGGCAAGGGAAAAGTCCCACTGGGGCCGGATTACCTGTTGCCTGGCGAGAAGGGCAAAGTCCGTACACCTCAAGGAGAAATCGCGGATTTTGAGGGTTAAGGCTTATCGCTCAGGCCGTCGAAATCCTGGCTTGCTTCAGCCTTCAACTCTAACTACCTAAACTGCGGACAAGCTTGCTCAACACGATAGAGCATTGCCCAATGACGAACTTTGGAGCTGCTTACCCAACGAAGCGGAACGCAGCCCCGAGCCCCAGCTTTATCCTTCTGTCTTCGGAAACAGATGCGTCGCATGCGTGACGGCGCCACCCGCACGGATAGCCGCTGCCACAAGAGCAATCTCTGACAGCTGAGCGTCTGTTGCTCCTGCCTCACGCGCAGCCTTGGCATGAAGTTCGATGCAATATGGGCACTGCGTGGTCAGGGCGACAGCAACCGCAGCGAGCTGCTTGGTCAGGGCGCTGACAGTTCCGTCTTCAAATGCAGCGCGATCAAACTGCCAGAAAGCGTCCATCCCCTTGCTGGCGTTCGCTTCGAGATGGGAAATACGGGAAAGATTTTTCATGTCGTACATGAGAGCAAGCCCCTGAGTTATCCGTCCCCGCCTGCACGACAGGGCCATTGCGAGCATGAACCCCTCTCACTTTTCCTCCAAGAGCGACATCCTTCACACTTTCCTGAGTTATTCGGCCCACTCAGGCCGCCTTGCGCCTTGCCGAAATCCCCTCCACGGCGCTAGAAGCCCACAAGACGTGATAAGAAACCCACTATTGCAGGGTCAGGACAACACATGAAGCAACAAGCCAACCTTATCCGCGCCGGTCAGGTCATCGAGCACGATGGCCGTCGCTGGACGGTTCTCAAGCAGCAGATCATCACCCCGGGTAAGGGTGGCGCGTTTATTCAGGTTGAAATGCGTGACCTGAAGACAGGCAACAAGACGAACGAGCGCTGGCGCACCGCAGACACCGTTGAGCGCCTGATCACGGAAGACAAGGACTTCACCTATTCCTACATGGACGGTGAAAACATTGTTCTGATGGACCCGGAAACGTTCGAGCAGGTCATCCTGCCAACCGATATCCTGGGTGACCAGCTTCCGTTCCTGCAGGACAACATGGAACTGAGCGTCAAGCTTGTGGAAGGCGACGCCGTTGGCGTGACCCTGCCGCCGCATGTCACGCTCGAAATCACCGAAGCGGACCCGGTCGTGAAAGGCCAGACGGCCTCATCGTCCTACAAGCCAGCCATGCTCGCCAATGGCGTGAAGACCATGGTTCCTCCTTTCATTGAAGCTGGCGAGCGCATCGTTGTCCGTACGGATGATGCGTCCTACGTCGAGCGCGCCAAGGACTGATCATGCGTCTTTCCCCGCACATGGCCGTCATGCAGAACGCAGCGCAGAAGGCCGCACGCCGCCTGCTCCGCGATTTTGCAGAGGTCGAGCAGCTTCAGGTCAGCATCAAGGGTCCGGGAGACTTCGTGTCCCAGGCCGACCTGCGTGCAGAAACCATCATCCGCGAAGAACTCGCCCGCGCACGTCCAGGCTATGCCTTCCTCATGGAAGAATCAGGCCCCTCGGGCGGGGATAACTGGACATGGCGCTGGATTGTCGACCCGCTGGACGGCACGACGAACTTCCTGCACGGCATTCCGCACTGGGCCATTTCCATTGGCCTCCAGCGTCGGCTGCCGGATGGTACGGTCGAACTGGTCTCCGGGCTGGTTTACAATCCTGCTGCGAACGAAATGTTCTGGGCTGAGAAAGGCATCGGCGCATTCCTGAACGAGCGCCGCCTGCGCGTTTCCGCACGACGGAACATGCAGGAAGCCGTGTTCGCCACAGGTATTCCGTTCGCAAAGGTCCCCAGCAGCAAGCGTCTGCCCTTCGCGCGCGTTCTGGGTGCTCTCATGCCGCAGGTTGCAGGCATCCGCCGCTTCGGCGCCGCTGCCCTTGATCTCGCATGGGTCGCAGCTGGCCGTTACGAAGGTTACTGGGAATTCGGCATCAAGCCATGGGACTGCGCAGCAGGCCTGCTGATCGTTCGGGAAGCTGGTGGCCACGCCACTGATCCGGACGGACAGGAACTTCATGACCTCGACGACGACGTCAATGTTGTTGCCGGAAATGCCCAGCTTCATGGCACTCTGCGCGGTATCGTGCATGAGGCTTTGAACCGGGAGTAAGCAGAAGTCTCTCCTGCCCCATTGCGGGAGGATGGAACGCTCGGTTAGGATCGATCCCCTATGTACAGGCCGATCCTAACCTCCCTCTCAGTGGCGGCCGTTCTGGCCTGCCTTCAGCCTTCTGGGGCGCATGCCCAGGTCACCAGTAATCTGGATGACCTTCCCAGTGGCAAACCGACTGCCGTTGCAAAACCTGCAGTCCCTTCCCAGACGACGCATCGTGCCGCGGCGACGCCTTCTCCATCGCGGAGCACGGCTACGCACAACGCCTCTGCACCTACAGGTACAGGCAAAACGACGGTTCCTGCCGTTCCCACCGCACCGCCGCCACCTGTTGTGCTGCCGCCGCCTTTCGTCCCCATTCAGACGCATGCGCCCGCTCCACCGGTTGATATCAAGGCCGTTGCTGATGCGAAGAGCAGCACGACAGCTCTGCCAGAAGGTGGACTGCGCGTGATTTTCGCGCCGTCAAGTTCAGATCTCACCGATGAGAGCCTCAAGGCCCTTACGGCTTATGGCGCCTCGCTCAAGGATCAGCCTGAAAAACGCATTATCCTGACCGCCTATGCCACTGTGCCAGGTGATGACATTTCAATGCCAAGGCGCATTTCCCTTGCACGAGCACTGGCTGTACGCTCCATTTTCATCAATGCTGGCGTTGCAACCACGCGCCTGTATCCCCGCGCCATGGGACGTCCGGACAAGGGCGATGCCAATCCGGCTGACCGTCTCGATATCGTCACTGAGCAAAATCCGCCGCCTTCCGATTCCGCAACCCCGGCAAACGGCACGCCATAAGCCAGGAAAGACCCGCCGTGACCCGTCCCACCACCTTCCTTCTGCGTATGGGCGTCTTTCTCGCCGCCGTTGCGCTTCTCGCAGCGTCTATGGCCAAGACGCTCCTGAACGCCTTCAATGCCAACCCGAAGCTGGATGCCGTCATTCTGGGCGTTCTGATTTTGGGAATTATCTGGAACCTGCGCGTCGTCCAGCGGCTCATGCCGGAAGTTCGCTGGGTGGAGATGCTCCGTCAGCCCCGCGCAGGGCTTGCAGCTCCAAACCCACCCAAACTGCTCGCCCCAATGGCGAGCATGCTTGCCGCACGCAGTCGCACGGACCGCTTGACCCTCTCGACCCAGACAACCCAGGCCATGCTGGACAGTCTCTCGTCCCGATTGGATGAGAGCCGCGAAATTTCGCGTTATATGACGCAGTTGCTGATTTTCCTGGGACTTCTCGGCACCTTCTACGGTCTGCTTCTGACCGTGAGCTCCATTGCCTCTGTGATCGGTGGAATGTCAGCGGGTAACGGCGATCTGGACGCCATGTTCAACCAACTCAAGACAGGCCTTGCCGGTCCATTGGCTGGTATGTCGACCGCATTCTCGGGTTCCATGTTCGGCCTGGCAGGAGCGCTGGTTCTTGGCTTCCTGGATCTGACAGCCGGTCAGGCACAAAGCCGCTTCTTCAATGAGCTGGAAGAATGGCTTGCGGGCGTTACCCGTGTCAGCGGTGGCACAAGCATTGAGAGCGATGGAGCTCCGATCCCAGCCTATGTGCAGGCCCTTCTCGAACAGACAGCGGAAAATCTCGAAACGCTTCAGAATGCCGTTTCCCGCAGTGAAGAAGCCCGCGTCCGTGAGGTTCAGCTGCTGGATAGCCTGCAGGAACGTCTGCGCGGCATGACTGAACTCCTGAAAGCCAATCAGCAGATCATGACCCGGACGGCTGAGACGAATGCAGCCCTCGTTCCGCTCCTGCGTCAGATGGGTGAAGAGGGCCAACCGGGCTCGCAAGGCACGCCGCTTCTTCGGATTGAGAGCCATCTTTCCCGTCTCGTTGAAGAACTGCATCAGGGTCGCGCCCAGACCGTCGGTGAAATTCGCAATGACCTGCGGGTTCTCGCGCGGACCATCGCTGCGGCCTCAGGCACCACAAACGGCACTTCCAGCAGGCAGGACTGACCATGGCCCGGCGCAGACGCGGACCCAACAACGCCCTGGATGCCTGGCCCGGCTATGTGGACGCTCTGTCCACACTGCTGATGGTCGTCACGTTCGTTCTTCTGGTCTTTGTGGTGGGACAACAGTTTTTGTCCGTCGCCCTGATGCGACGCGAGCACACGCTGGACGCTTTGCAGAAGCAGTTGGCTGAGCTGTCACACATGCTCTCCATGACGGAAGACAAGAACCAGTCCCTGAATGCGACGGTCGCCAGCCTGGCCAATGACAAGCAGAAGAACGAAGACCAGCTCAAGGCTTTGGCCGGACAGATGGCCCTTCTGAATGGCCAGCTTCAGTCTAAAGATCAGGCTCTTGCCTCTGCTGACAGCGCAAGCCAGCAGCAGAACAGCAAAATCTCGGACCTACAGGCTCAGATCGAAGAGCTGACACGCCAGCTTCAGGCCATCAGTAATGCCCTCGATATCGAGAAAAAGAACGAGCAGGCCAAAGACACGCAGATTCAGGATCTTGGAAACAAGCTGAACGTCGCCTTGGCCGACAAAGTGAACCAGCTCAAACGGTATCGCTCGGAATTTTTTGGCCGTCTGCGTGATATCCTGAAGAATCAGAAGGGCGTGAATGTCGTAGGAGATCGGTTTGTCTTTCAGTCAGAAATTCTTTTCCCTCAGGGCAGCGCTGACCTGACCACTGAAGGCAAAAAAGAAATCACCACTCTGGCAAAGACGTTCAAACAGGTGTCTTCAACCATTCCCGCAGACATCCCATGGATTCTGCGCATTGACGGCCATGCAGACAGACAGCCCATTCACAGCGCTTTTCCGAGCAACTGGGAACTGTCCTCTGAACGCGCCATCACTGTTGTGAAACTTCTGATTGCCGAGGGTGTGGACCCGCATCATCTGGCAGCAACAGGGTTTGCAGACTTCCAGCCGCTTGACGCGGCCAGTACCCCAGCGGCATACGCCCGCAACCGCAGGATCGAGTTCCGTCTGACGGATCGCTGATTCCCCTTGCCTGCCTTTTCACGAAGGCAGGCTTTTCCGCAGGTCTGCTGACATTCCTGCGATAATCCCGTATGTAACCTGCCATGACCGAAACCCCGCTCTCCCTCATTCGCAATTTCTCGATCATTGCGCATATCGACCACGGTAAATCGACGCTTGCAGACCGCCTGATCCAGGCCTGTGGCGCTCTCACGGCTCGTGAGATGAAAGCTCAGGTCCTCGATTCGATGGAGCTGGAGCAGGAGCGCGGCATTACCATCAAGGCACAGACGGTTCGCCTGACGTACCCGGCCAAAGATGGAAACATCTACACGCTGAACCTCATGGACACGCCGGGCCACGTTGACTTTGCATATGAAGTCAGTCGCTCGCTTGCCGCCTGTGAGGGGTCACTGCTGGTTGTGGATGCGTCCCAAGGCGTGGAAGCCCAGACACTGGCAAACGTCTATCAGGCAATCGATGCAAACCACGAGATCGTGCCTGTTCTGAACAAGATCGACCTTCCGGCAGCCGAGCCAGAGCGAGTTCGTGCACAGATTGAAGAGGTTATCGGTATTCCGGCCGATGACGCCGTAGAGATCAGTGCCAAAACCGGCATCAACATCGAAGGCGTCCTCGAAGCACTTGTAACGCGTCTGCCTGCGCCGAAAGGTGACCGTACAGCACCACTTCAGGCTCTTCTGGTGGATAGCTGGTACGATGCCTACCTCGGTGTTATCATTCTGATCCGCGTCGTGAACGGTACCGTCAAACGTGGCGACCGTATCAGAATGATGCAGGCCGGCTCGACCTATCATGTTGATCAGGTCGGTGTATTTCTGCCCAAAATGACGAACGTTGATGAGCTTGGCCCGGGTGAGATGGGCTTCATCAACGCTGCTATCAAAACGGTTGCTGACGTCGCTGTTGGTGACACCATCACGCTTGATCGCCGACCAGCCGAAAAAGCACTCCCAGGCTTCAAACCTTCCATCCCTGTTGTGTGGTGCGGCCTCTTCCCGATCGATGCCGACGATTTCGAGAAGCTGCGTGACAGCCTTAGCAAGCTGCGCCTGAACGATGCATCTTTCCACTTCGAAGCAGAAAGCTCGGCCGCTCTCGGCTTCGGCTTCCGCTGCGGATTCCTCGGACTGCTTCATCTGGAGATCATCCAGGAACGCCTCTCCCGCGAATTCAATCTGGATCTGATCGCTACAGCGCCATCGGTCGTCTATCGCATGACGCTGACGAACGGCACGAAGGAAGAACTGCATAATCCTGCAGACATGCCGGATCCTGCCCAAATCGAAACCATTGAAGAGCCTTGGATCAAGGCTACGATCATGGTTCAGGATGAATATCTGGGTTCCGTGCTGACACTCTGTTCAGAACGTCGCGGTATTCAGGTCGATCTCACGTATGTCGGCAACCGTGCAATGGCCGTCTATCGTCTGCCGCTCAATGAAGTTGTGTTTGACTTCTATGATCGTCTGAAATCCCTGACCCGCGGATATGCGTCCTTCGACTATCAGGTTGATGGATACGAAGAGAGCGACCTGGTCCGCATTTCCATTCTGGTCAATCATGAACCAGTGGATGCGCTGTCCTTTGTTGCCCACCGCACCGTAGCCGAGACGCGCGGACGGGCAATCTGTGGCAAGCTCAAGGATCTGATCCCCAAGCAGCTCTTCAAGATCGCCATTCAGGCCGCTATCGGCTCCAAGGTCATCGCCCGTGAAACCATCGGCGCCCTCTCAAAGGACGTGACCGCCAAGTGCTACGGCGGTGACATATCCCGCAAACGGAAGCTTCTGGACAAGCAGAAGGAGGGTAAGAAACGGATGAGACAGTTTGGTAAGGTCGAAATTCCGCAGAGTGCCTTCCTCGCAGCCCTCAAAATGGATTAACCCAGCCTTATGCCCAAAACAGCCGCTGTCCTGTTCGTCCATAACGAGGCCGACAACATCGGCTGGTGGCTCAGTCACCATGCCACGATTGGGTTCTCAACACTGATCGTCTGCGACGATCATTCAACTGACGGCACTTGGACTCTCCTTTCCAATGCTGCTTCATTTTACGACATTCGTCTTCAACGATCGGACAAAAATATCCCCGATCGTCTGGAGCGCCAGATAGCTTTTCAAAAGGCTGTTTTTGAAAATGGGCGCACTGAATTCGATTGGATGATGATTCTTGCCGCAGACGAATATCTGCATTTTGAACAGGCCTCGTCTCTTGAAGAGTTTCTAGCTTCATCAGGTGAAGAGCCCATTGCCGTGAACTGGTGTCTGTTTGGTTCCAGTGGCCATGAAACACCATCGCCTTTTGCACCAAGCCAGGCCTTCACGCATCACGCGCTTCTTGAAACTACTGATCACAGGGTTACGCGTACCCTTTTACCGCCTGCCCGTTCTGAAAACACTTTGCCTGACCCTCTCGGGCGTATCAGTTCGCATCCTGACTGGTCTCAAGCCCGCGTTCTTCATTACGCCGCAGGCGACCGCCAAAGCTTTTTCCAACGTGCTTCAAGTGAAACACCAGAAGAGGCCTGGAAACATTTTAATCGCAATGATGCATTAGAAACAGGACCGCAACGTTGGCTGCCTGAAACGCGCCGGATTGCCGCCGCGCTTGTTCAGTCAGGTTTGACTGACCTTTACTGGCGCCTTCGCCAGACTGTGGTTCAGCATGAAGAAAATACATTGGACAAGCTTGGTCTCAGTGCCTCCGCGCTTTCTGCGGAAGATGACGGTACGTTTCCTAATTTTCAATTTTACACCTTCAGTGAGACACAACCATTCGTACTGGACCTCCACACAGAGCAACTCGTCACCCTTCCAGCGACTGATCTGGACCCTACCCGGCATGTCCGGATGATCCTTGCTGTCGAGGTCAGTGCAGTCTCGCCATACCCCGCATTTCTTTTTCCTGAGCGTCCCTGCCAGGCGCCGTGCCTGACCATCACAGGCTCTCCATCACTTCTCGCAGCCATCCCCTTACGCTTCCGCCCAGAAGACCAGAGTATGGCCTCTGCAATCACGGAGCAGAGTGTCGATCTTGAAATCCCTGATCCCACGCTGTTCCCTCAGGAAGCCACGTCCGAGCTCTACGCACGCCTCACGGCTTTGATGGTGCTGAGTCAGGGCGGACACACACTGGAAGCGCTGCTTCGGGGCATTGAAAGACTTCCTGCCCCTGATGCAACAGCACTGGGGTGTGCAATTGCCATGCTCTCTCCCACGGAGGCAGAACAGTTGGCCGTCACATTCCCAGGGCTCGTTCCATTGAGCGTCCGGCCTATCAGTCCGTAACAGCCGCCTTCCGAAACAGATCAAACGTTGCCGTCACACCATCCATGACCGCAGCCCGATAAGTCGCATCCCCGGTGGAAAGTCGCTCTCGCAGCATCTGAAGGAACGCGGGCCAGCCACCCTTTTCATGCGCTGCCGACAAATATTCCCGGGGTAGCCCTTTCCCCACCTGCGCTGACAGCATCTTGCCACCAAGGCGAGATCCTTCCAGCACATAGAGAGCACCCAGAGCACCTCCCGCTCCCTTTGGGGGATGCCAATCCAGCGCTGGGGGAAGTGAGTGGCCAAGAGTCTGTAGGTCGCGTTGCAAAAGATCAGTGCGACCGCTCCATGCTGGCAAATCATGCTGCGTGGCAAGCCATTGCTCCACCGCAGGTAACACCTTCGCATGGGCCTGCAGAAAGGCACCATAAGACGTTGGATCTGACAGATTGAAACGTGAGTACGCCTCATCGACCCGTTCATGCACAGTGCGACTGACCTGACGCAAGGCTGTCAGGGGATCATGCTCGGCTCTGATATCGTTCACGGTCTCACTCATTTTCCACGCTCTTCGTGTCTTCGGGCGCAACTGGGTCGGCTGCAAATCGTATTCATACCAATGCAGTCATATTTCTTCTTCGGCCAGATTTTTCGTGATGTGGAGTTTCAATGATGAGTGATGCCTCGTCCCAAAAGGTTCGTCGCAAGCACCCTGTTCTAAAAGTAGCAGGCGGCTTTTTGGGCGCTCTCGCCATTGCCCTCATCGTTCTGGTGCTTGTCTGGCAGTGGGACTGGTTCGTCCCTCTCATCAATCGCAAAGCCTCGGCGGCACTGCATCGCCCAGTCAGCATTGCTCATCTTCACGTTTCACCTGGCCTGCGCACCAGCGTCACAGTCGATGACCTGAAAATTTCCCAACCCGAAGGCTTTGAAAAAGAAAAGGCCGACTTTGCGTCTGCCAAATCGCTGACAGTGAAAGTGGATGTCTGGCGTTATTTGACCGGACGTGGCCTCTTTATCCCGGTAATCCGCATGGATACGCCGAGAGGGGACATTATTTCCCTGATGAACGGCCGTAATAATTACACGTTCGGCGACACATCCAAAGATAACCAATCGGCCTCATCCTCAAGCACAACAACGCTACCGGATCTCGGCGAAATCGACATCCAGAATGCGGACATTCATCTGGCACTTGCTCAGTTGAAAACAGATATGCACGTGCTTGTTCACACGACATCGGCTCAGGCCAATCAAAAAGGAAACGTCGTCGTCGATCTCAAGGGGCGCTACGCTCAGGCACCAATCAACGGACACATTGTGGGTGGGGCTCTTCTCTCGCTCACCAAGCCTGCTGAACCGTACCCCATTGATGGTCGCATCGCTAACGGCCCAACCTACGTAACCCTCAAGGGAACGGTCGACGACCCGCTGCACTTCAAGGGAACAAAACTCGCCCTACATTTTGCAGGCCCGGACATGTCTTTGCTTTATGGGCTGACGGGTGTTCCTGTGCCGCACACTCCGGCCTACAGCATCACGGGTAACCTCGGATATTCCGAAAATGCTATTCGTTTCCAGAAATTTGAAGGAAAGATGGGGTCGTCTGACATTGGTGGGAACATCAACGTCAATCCCCACCTGAAACCACCATTCGTTGAGGCTGCCTTACACTCGCGCTCAGTCGATCTGGCGGATCTGGGAGGATTCATTGGTGCGAAAACGGGCGAAGCAAAGAAAACCGCTCCTCCAAGCAAAAGCGTGCTGCCCGATCAGAAAATCAATGTTCCCAAGCTGAATGCTGTGAATGCCCACGTGACCTATCACGGTGATCATATCCGCAACAAAGACCTGCCGCTGGATAACATTGATACGGAGTTCGAGGTCAAAGACGGCGCTATTGATCTGAAACATCTGACTTTTGCGACAGGGTCTGGGAAAATCAGCGCTGCTGCGACCCTGGAACCAACGAAGAATGAGCAGTTCCGGACCAAGTTCCGCCTTGATGTTTCTCGCCTCCCCCTCTCGCAGATCATGAAAGCAACAGACACCTTCAAAGGTGAAGGAACGATCGGTGGCCACGTCACGCTGACATCAACAGGAAATTCCGTCGCATCGCTGGTCGCGAACGGAGATGGCGGCACCACACTTGTACTGGATCGGGGCGGAGACGTTACGGCCCTTCTCCCAGATCTGCTTGGACTGAAGCTGGGATCAGCAGTTTTGTCCGCTCTTGGAATTCCAAACCGATCGAGACTTGAATGTCTTGTCGCTGACATGCCCCTGGATAGCGGCATTCTGAAAACCAAGTCTCTGTTACTCCAGACTGAAACCACCCGCACGACTGGAACAGGGACAGTCAATTTCCACAACGATACTCTCGACTATGCTGTCACCACCCGCTCAATTCACCCTCAGATCCTCTCTCTTCCGGGCGCAGTGCATATTTTTGGCCCCCTCAGCGGCCCCAATATTCTGCCCGGCGCAGAACTGGTAGGGCGTGTTGCAGCGTCCGTAGGCCTTGGTGTTCTCTTCCCGCCTGCTGCACTCATCCCAACCATTCAGCTGGGTGTTGGGGAAGGCTCAGCCTGTGAACGTGCCGTACGGGAAGCCAACACGAACCCGGCTGCCGGCATTGCGCCAAGCGGGACGACAGGAGGTGGAGCAAGCAGTGTGCCACATCCGTCAAAGGCGGCGTCTTCTGGCAAGCCTGCGAGGCGCCTGACACCTGCTCAGGTTAAAAAAGCATGGGCTCAAAAAACGAACCCGAAATGAAAAATCACCAAGGCCCCATGGCGGAATGAACTTTTTTCACTATAGCTGAGCAAAATTTTCATTCCCGCCGGAGTGCCTGATCGTTGCTGTCCACACTCGACCGCTGGTTTCATATTTCCGCCCGCGGCTCCACCGTTCCGCGTGAGATCATTGCTGGCCTGACGGTTTTCGGGGCCATGGCCTATATCGTTGCTGTCAATCCAGCCATTCTCTCTACGGCGGGCCTCGATCGCCACGACATGGTTATGACCACGATTGCAGGAGCAGTCGCTGGCACATTGCTCATGGCTTTGTGGGCAAGACTGCCAATCGCTCTAGCTCCAGCCATGAGCAGCAATGTTCTGTTCGCTCAGGTTGTCGTTCAGCAGGCCCATGTGAGCCCACGGACCGCCTTTACAGTCGTACTTTTCAGCGGTCTGTGCTTCACAGCACTTTCTCTCAGCCAGATACGCCAGCGCATTATCCGCGGGTTTCCGCCTTCAATTGTCCTAGGCATTCAAATTGCACTGGGTGCTTTCATCGCACGCATCGGCCTCACTACCAGTGGTATTGCCGTCCCGACGGCTCAAGGGCTGACATTCGGCTCTCTGAGTGATCCGTCCGTTATTCTCAGCCTAGCTGGCGTACTTCTCTGTGCCGTTCTCGTGGTTCTGAGAGTACCCGCCGGGCTTCTTCTGGCGATTCTGACACTGACCGTGGCAGGCCTGTTCATTCATACTGATAAAGGCGCAATCACGACCCTGCCCACGCATATGGTGGACTGGCCGCATTATCCCACCAATCTGTTTCTCCCTTTTGATTTTGCAGGTTTTTTCTCCCATCTCGGCCTTCTGGTTCCCATCACGCTCTACTTCCTCATCAGTGATTTTTTTGATGCGACAGCAACGATGATGAGTGTTGCCCATCGTGCAGGTCTGGACGGAACGCCCGAGAAACCGGCGCTGGATCATCGTGCTTTTGCATCTGACGGCGCAGCCAGCATCATTGGGGCCAGCCTTGGGACCTGTACGGTTTCAGCCTATGTCGAAAGCCTCGCAGGTGTCGAAGCTGGGGGCCGAACTGGCCTGAGCGCCCTGATCGTCGCCCTGCTTTTCGCAGCTTCCTCCATTTTCTGGCCACTGATTACAGCTATCCCGGCCATCGCGACGGCGCCTGTTCTGGTTCTGGTCGGCCTCAATATGCTTGGCAGCCTCCACCGCGTGGCCTCCAACCCGTCCGATGCTATTCCGCCCCTCACGATGCTGCTCATCGCCGGGATCACCGGAAACTTCATGCTCAGCCTGTCCTGCGGCTTGCTGCTTTATACGGGATTGGCCCTCGCATTGTGGGACTTCAAACGCCTTACGCCAATTGTGCTCGGCCTCGATGCTGCGTTTCTTTTCTATATGGTTCTGCAAAGCCACATGGGCGGCTAACACACTTTGACCGCTCAGTTTTAAGCCTTTCTTAAGGGGAGATGGAACACTATCTCCCCATGAACGCAGCTCCACACATCTTCATTGCGACACCCTGCTTTGGGGGAACAGTTACCCAAGCATACATGCAGTCCATTATCAGCTGCATGAGTGAAGCGCCTTCTCACAATATTCGCCTGACGCTCTCGACACTAGGAAGCGACGCCTTGATTACACGGGCACGCAATACGCTTCTTCACCAGTTCATAACCCAAACCGATGCCACACACCTGTTATTTGCAGACAGTGACATTGGTTTTTCGTTTGCAGATATTCAAGCACTTCTAAAAGCCGACAAGCCGGTTATCGGCGGAGCCTACCCGCTCAAATCTCACTACTGGGACCATAATACCCAGCGGTTCATGAGCAAAGGCGAACCCCCGAAGAGCGCCAGCCTACGCTATGTTGGCGACTGCTCTGCGCTGTATGACACTTTACCGCCAGCCGAAATTGCTTCCGTTTCTTACATCGGAACTGGCTTCATGCTGCTGACACGCGCCACAATCAGCCAAATGATGAGCGCCTATCCTGAGACCGAATACGAGCGCATTGATGCTCAACAAAGTGGCCATCCCACCGAAGGTTCGGTGCCACAGAATCCTTTTGCCCTGTTCGACTGCATGATTGACCCGGAGACGAGAACATATCTCTCCGAAGACTTCGCATTTTGTCGTCGATGGCTCAAAATCGGCGGAAGCGTCTGGCTTCATCGGGGACTGCGCCTGTCCCACACTGGTCCCGCGACATTCCAGGGCAATCCCCAAAACAGGCTTTTCGCGCTTCGTTAAATACCCATAAAAATCAGATTAAATAATTGGCATATTCAGCTACGCCACTATTCGGTCATAATATACCTATCTAAGGTAAACCTGCGATGTCGGGAGCGTGATGCATACAGGTCCCCGGCATCGCTCTCGCTTTAAGCCTGAACAGCTCTCCTGAAATAATCGACATTGGCCATAGGGTCTGCCGCGCCTAGCGGGGTGTTGTAATGCACCTTGTGATACCGGCTTAAGGCAAACGGATCCTGCGGAGCAGGCAGTGCTTCCCGAACACGGTAAAACCGGATTCGCGCCATCGCACAGGCATATCGTAAATTACTGACCATCTGCGCACTGCGTGGCAGATCATGAGCCAGCATGTTTTCCAGAATACCAGCATATGGCTGCCCAACCGGGAAACGCAGAAAGTTAGCCCAGCAATCGTCGTGGGTTGCAGGTTCCATTTGCCACAGCCCCAGCGCTGGCCCTCCCCCAATCTGCTTTACGTAAGCTCCTCTGCTTTCAGCCAATGCCGTGCCCGTCAGAAGATTAACGGCTGCTGTCCCGCCCAGTCCGAGCGTTGCAAGAGCTGGTTCCACCACCAGATGCTTGAGTTGTCCGACATCAAGACCTTCCATGACTCGTCCCCTCAATGCGTGCTGAGAGACAGAGCGAAATGCACCATCCCAGTTCCGAGGATGGATGTTGCCAGCGTCACTATCGCCGTCAGAACAGCCCGGCCACCGATCAGACGATCCAGCTTTCCATTCACAATCCTGTTACCATTATCGACTTTGGTCTCCAGGGATTTCATCTGATCCCGCAAAGAACTGATTTCCTGTCTCATCTCCGTACGCAGTTGTTCGTACCGATCTGACAACCCCCCAGCGACTGTTTCCAGTCGAAGAACACGGTCTTCCAGGATACGGATCGTATAAGCCCGATGCTCATTTCCCTCGGAAGACGGCGACCTTTCGGAGATCTGTTTTTCCATGTGTTCCTCAAAAACAAAAAAAGCGCCCCGAAGGACGCTTTGTGGCATTAAGCCATAGTTATAGAAAAACCGTGCTATTCCGGCAATGGGAAATCCGTTACTTGGCCCACGGCACGGCGCAGGGCATAACAGACGTCATGACGATACCTCCGACGGAGACCCTGCTGGACCTGCGCGGTCTTGCCTGCCCCATGCCCGTTCTCAAGGCGAACCGCGCCCTGCGTGACATGGCGCCTGGAACACGCCTTCGTATTCTGGCAACGGATCGCGCTTCAGTGGCGGATTTCCAGTCTTATTGCCGCGAAACCGGCCATGCGATGGTGGCCTTCACGGAGAGCGCTGGCGTTCTTTCATTTGTCATCCGCAGGCGTGCAGAAACGCAACCCTCCTGAGGAAACTCCCCCGTTCCCAAGCACAGGGCTGGCAAAACCTGTCATCTGGCTGTAATCCCTCGCTACCTTGTTTCCCAAAGCGTGTCTTGAGGCTTTCCATGCCCGAACCCATTGATGCCATGTCTTTCGAAGATGCCCTCTCCGAGCTGGAGCGGATCGTCCGTGGCCTTGAAGGCGGACAGATGAAGCTTGAAGACGCCATTTCTGCCTATGAACGCGGTGCAGCCCTACGCAAGCACTGCGATGCAAAGCTGGGAGAGGCCGAGATGCGTGTGCGCGCCATTGTCCAGAACGATGACGGCAGCACAGGCACGGAGCCTCTTGCCGATACCGGAGAGACCGGCCGATGAGTGCCACCACGTCCACCTCCCTCAAGGAGGCTCTCGCCCACGCCTGCACGGACATCGAAGCAACAATCGACGCCATGCTCCCGATGGTGCCGGGTGACGAATCCATTCTTCTTGAAGCCATGCGCTACGCTGCCCTCGGTGGCGGAAAGCGTCTTCGTGGCTTTCTAGCCGTAGAAGTTGCGTCTCTATTTGGTGCAGACCGCAAGGCTGCGCTGCGCGTTGCGGCGTCAGTCGAACTGCTTCACGCATATTCTCTTGTGCATGATGATCTTCCGTCCATGGATGACGATGATCTCCGCCGTGGGCGTCCCTCCACGCACCGTCAGTTTGACGAAGCCATTGCCATTCTTGCTGGCGACGCTCTTCAAACACGGGCTTTCGAGATCCTTCTTGAGGATGAAACGTCTTCCGACGCCACCATCCGCTCCAACCTCGCACTGGCCCTAGCTCGTGCCTCAGGCGCAGCGGGAATGGTTGGTGGCCAGGTCATCGATATCCGGGGGGAAGGCCGTGCCCTCCCTCTGGATGAAGTCCGTCGCCTGCATGCCCTGAAAACGGGTGCCCTGATCCGCTATGCTGCCGAATCAGGAGCGATTCTGGCAGGTGTGACGGATGATCGCCGGGACGCCATCGTCGCCTACGGCCAGAATCTTGGAACAGCCTTTCAGGTTGCAGACGATGTTCTGGACACGACCGCAAGCGCCGAGGAACTCGGCAAAACCGCTGGCAAGGACGAAGCCAGCGGCAAATCCACTTATGTCTCCCTGCTTGGCATTGACGGAGCCCGCGCCGAGGCCCGCCGCCTGAGCGATCAGGCCCGGGAGGCCCTTTCATCTTTCGGCGCACAGGCCGCGGCCCTCAGGGCTCTTGCAGACTACGTCGTCGAGCGCAGGAACTGATTTCATGAGCAACCCGTCTTCCACGATTCCTACATACGGCCGCTATCCAGTTCTGGACCGCGTGACCCTGCCGTCAGATATGCGGAATCTTTCCGTCGATCAGCTCAAGCAGCTTGCCGACGAACTGCGCTCCGAAACGGTTGATGCCGTTTCCACAACTGGTGGCCACCTTGGCGCCTCTCTTGGCGTCGTCGAACTTACCGTTGCGCTACACGCCGTATTCAACACGCCGGATGACCGTATCATCTGGGATGTTGGCCATCAGGCTTACCCGCACAAGATCCTGACAGGCCGTCGCGATCGCATTCGCACCCTGCGTCAGCCGGAAGGCCTCTCTGGCTTCACCCGCCGTGCAGAAAGCGAATACGACCCGTTCGGTGCCGCTCATTCGTCCACATCCATTTCTGCCGGTCTTGGCATGGCTGTGGCCCATCACCTGCGCGCGGAAGAAGATCCGAGCTACCATGAGCGCAACGTGATTGCGGTCATTGGTGACGGCTCTATCTCCGCTGGCATGGCCTACGAAGCCATGAACAACGCCGCTGTTGCAGGTCCGGGCGCGAACCGCCTGATCGTGGTGCTGAACGACAATGAAATGTCGATCGCACCACCGGTGGGTTCGATGTCGAACTACCTGTCCCGCCTGATGTCTTCGCGCCAGTTCTTCGGTCTGCGTGACTTGGCTGGCAAGGTTGCCAAGCGCCTGCCCGGTAAGATCGAGCGGACGGCCAAGCGCGCTGAAGAATATGCCCGTGGCATGATCACAGGCGGCACGCTGTTTGAAGAGCTCGGTTTCTACTATGTCGGCCCGGTTGACGGCCATGACATGAACCAGCTCGTCCCCATCCTGCGCAACCTGCGCGATGCGGACGATCAAGGCCCGATCCTGCTCCACATCATCACGGAAAAAGGCCGCGGCTATAAGCCTGCCGAGGCTGCTGGCGACAAATATCACGCTGTCAGCAAATTTAATGTCGTGACAGGCGAGCAGAAGAAGGCTCCGGCTGGACCGCCAAGCTACACGTCGATTTTCAGCCGCGAACTCCTGCGTCGCGCGAAAACAGACGACAAGCTTGTTACCATCACGGCAGCCATGCCTTCCGGTACCGGTCTTACAGCTTTCGCCAAGGCCTATCCGGACCGCTTCTTTGACGTCGGTATTGCCGAACAGCACGCCGTCACTTTTGCTGCAGGTATTGCGTCCGAAGGTCTGCGTCCATTCTGCGCTATTTACTCCACGTTCCTTCAGCGCGCCTATGATCAGGTCGTGCACGACGTGGCGCTTCAGAACCTTCCTGTCCGCTTCGCCATCGACCGCGCTGGCTTGGTCGGCGCTGATGGCGCGACGCATGCCGGGTCTTTCGACCTGAACTACCTGTGCTGTCTGCCAAACATGGTCGTGATGGCACCGTCGGACGAAATCGAGCTGCTGCACGCTACGGCAACGGCTTGCGAATACGACGCTGGCCCGATTGCTTTCCGTTACCCCCGTGGCAGCGGCATCGGCCTCGACCTTCCGGAAAAGGGCGAAGTGCAGGAAATCGGCAAGGGCCGCATCGTTCGCGAAGCGCGTCAGGCACCTGGCGCCCGCGCAGGTGTCGCCATCCTGTCGCTCGGTACACGTCTGCACGAATCTCTGCGCGCAGCGGATCAACTGGCAGCTCAGGGCGTACCGGTCACGGTAGCAGACGCCCGCTTCGCCAAGCCGATTGACACGAAGCTTGTTGATGATCTGGTCAGCCAGCATGAAGTTCTCATCACACTTGAAGAAGGTGCGATTGGCGGCTTCAGCAGCCTGGTTGTGCAGCACCTTGCAGAAACCGGTCTGCTGGATACGGTGAAATTCCGTCCACTAGCTCTCCCGGACAGGTACATCGATCATAATGCCCCTGACGTTCAGTATGACGAAGCTGGCCTGACAGCTCCGCATATCGTTCGCACGGCAGCAGCTGCGCTGGGCGTCGAAGTCGTCCAGCAGTCTGCCTGAGTCATGGCCAAACGCCGCGCAGACCAGCTCCTCGTTGATCGGGGGCTGGTTGACAGCCGAACTCGTGCCCAGTCCCTCATTATGGCAGGTCTTGCCTATACGGGGGATCGGCGCATCGCCAAGGCTGGAGACCAGCTTCCAGAGGATGCCCCCCTGTCCCTCAAAGGGCAGGATCATCCTTGGGTGTCTCGCGGCGGCCTAAAACTCATTCACGGCAT
The DNA here is from genome assembly GCF_018812105.1 of Gluconobacter sp. P1D12_c. Lineage (NCBI taxonomy): Bacteria > Pseudomonadati > Pseudomonadota > Alphaproteobacteria > Acetobacterales > Acetobacteraceae > Gluconobacter > Gluconobacter sp. P1D12_c. The sequence continues at coordinate 306,467 of NZ_JACSIQ010000003.1, read as the reverse complement.
CGAGCATTTCGGGCTGGACCCCAAAGGTCGTATTGCCATTGATGTCGGTGCCTCAACGGGCGGATTTACGGATGTCCTTCTCACGCACGGCGCGACGAAAGTTTATGCCGTTGATGTCGGGCACGGTCAGCTGGCTTGGAAAATCCGCTCTGATGAACGCGTCGTCGTCATGGAAAAGACGAACGCACGCGCGCTCACAGCGGAACAGATTCCTGAACCCGCAGGCATCGTCGTTTGCGACGCCAGCTTTATCAGCCTTAAGACCGTGCTGGCCGCCGCGCTTAAGCTAACAACCCCGGATGCCTGGGCAATCGCTCTGATCAAGCCGCAATTTGAAGCCGGGCGAAACGAAGTCGGCGCAAAGGGCGTGGTACGGGACCCCGCCGTTCACGAACGCGTCTGTGCCGAAATCCATGACTGGCTCTCGGCCATTTCAGGATGGGAAGTTCTGGGCGTTGAAGCCAGCCCCATTACTGGCCCCGAAGGCAATCGGGAGTTTCTCATTGCCGCTCGTCGTAATGGCCCGCTGGAAGATCCAGACGCAGCTTGAACGACTCAAGGCGGCGTTTGAAAACATCTGCGTCGCCTCGAGCATGGGCCAACACCAATGCTCCCTGAATGCCACTGACGATTTCCTCAGCCAGATCAACAGCGTTGCTTTTCGAACGCCCCAGCCGCTGGAGCGCCTGAGACAGACTTTCCTGCCAACGCAGAAAATAGTCTTTAATCTGCACAGCAAACGCTGTGTCTACGCTCAGGGCTAGCAACCCCATCAGACAAATTCTCTGACCTGACCTGAAGTACTGCTCAGTACCTTCAAACATAGCTGTCAGGCCGACTTTGGGGTCTTCTTCCGTTTCCAGAGGGCTAAAAATTTCAGCATCGAACCACTGCTGGATATGCTCCAGGACTTCAGCAGCCATCTGCTTCTTCCCTTCCGGAAAGAAATTGTAGAGGCTGCCTTTTCCCAGCCCAGTCGCAGCTGTGAAGCGACTGAGAGACGCCCCTTCGTACCCATACTGGCGAAATACCTCAGCGATATTTTGTAAGATGGCAGTACGGCTACGGCCGCCTGATTCCGTCATAGCCCCAAATCACTCAATCCCGGATGTCCCTCAGGTCGAACTTTGCCTTCCCAGTGGAACAGGCGTTGAGCGTCGTTGATTGGCACGTCATTGATGCTGGCATGCCGCTCTGCCATGAGGCCTGCTTCGTCGAAACCCCAGTTTTCATTCCCGTGCGATCGCCACCATTGGCCCTGCCCATCTCGCCACTCATAAACAAAGCGGACGGCAATCCGCTTCTCATGAAATGCCCAAAGCTCCTTAATCAGCCGATACTCACGCTCCTTCTCCCATTTTCTCGTCAGGAATGACTTAATTTCGGACCGCCCGTGAACAAACTGATCCCGGTTTCGCCAACGACTGTCAGCCGTATAGGCCAGCGCAACCGTCTCCGGATCTAGACGGTTCCAGGCATCTTCAGCCGCTCGAACTTTCTGAAGAGCGGTGTCCCGCGTGAAGGGGGGCACAGGCGGACGCGTCTGCATGTCGTAACTTTCAGAACCAAAGAAGAAACCATATTTTGTACCGAATGGTACAAAGAATCTAATCTTTCTTGCACCACCTCACTTTCCCTTGGAAATCTGCGACCTCCCCGTGCTATGGCTCCGCCGCCATGACCGCTTTGAAACATCCCGACACCCTCCCCCGTATCAATTCCATCGCTTCAGATGATCTGAATGAGGCGGAGCGCGAACGCATTCGCGCAAAGTCCGCCCTGTTCGCCCCACCTGAGGCACGACTGGAAGACGGACGGCGTGATCTGGTCGGAATGTCACGCGAAGAGCTGGCAACCCTGATGACGGAAATTGGCGAGAAGCCTTTCCGCGCAAAACAGATCTGGCACTGGATCTACCATCAGGGTGCGACCGATTTCTCGAAGATGAGCACAATCGCCAAACCCCTTCAGGCGAAGCTTGCAGAGCACTTCATCGTCGGTCGCCCGACGACAACGACGGAACAGACGTCGGTAGATGCAACGCGGAAATTTCTTTTCCGTTTCCGCGACGGTCAGGAAGCTGAAACAGTTTATATTCCCGATCGTAAGGAAGACCGTGGCGCTGTCTGCATCTCTTCACAGGTCGGATGTACGCTCTCCTGCACGTTCTGCCACACAGGGACGCAGAAGCTCGTCCGCAACCTAGGCCCAGCAGAAATTGTCGGCCAGTTCATGGCGGCACGAGACAGCTACAAAGAGTGGCCTAGCCCAAGCGCGGACATGCCACGCTTTCTTTCCACCATCGTTCTGATGGGAATGGGTGAACCGCTCTACAATTACGATAACGTCGCCAAAGCCATGCGCATCGTCATGGATGGAGAAGGCATTGCCCTCTCCCGGCGGCGCATCACGCTGTCCACGTCAGGCGTCGTGCCGATGATGGATCGCTGCGGTGAAGAACTGGGCGTAGGCCTTGCTATTTCCCTGCATGCGGTCACGAACGAACTGCGCGATCAGATTGTCCCTTTGAACCGCAAGTACCCGATCGAGGAACTGATGGCGGCCTGCAAGCGTTATCCTGCAGCATCCAATTCCCGTCGCATCACCTTCGAATACATCATGCTGCGCGGCGTGAATGATAGCGAAGCAGATGCAAGGGAACTGGTCCGCCTGATCAAGGACCTGCCGGCGAAAGTGAACCTTATTCCTTTCAATCCGTGGCCGGGATCAGAGTTCCGTCCCTCCACAAAAGAGCAGCTCGCAAAGTTTGCAAAGATCGTGATGGATGCAGGATTTGCAGCCCCGATCCGTACACCACGTGGCCAGGACATTCTTGCAGCCTGCGGACAGCTCAAAACCGAAAGCGAGCGTCAGCGCAAAAGCGTCTGACGCCCGGTTTCCCTCACGGACGCGGGATGCTAGAAACGCCTTCCGAACGAACACCATTAAGGACCACGCAGTTATGAGCGCCCATCAGGACGTCAAGAAAGTCGTTCTCGCCTATTCCGGCGGGCTGGACACTTCGGTCATCCTTCGATGGCTCCAGAAGACCTATAACTGCGAGGTCGTGACCTTTACGGCTGACCTTGGTCAGGGCGAAGAACTGGAGCCGGCCCGCAAGAAGGCCGAGATGTTCGGCGTGAAGGAAATCTTCGTCGAGGATCTGCGCGAGACCTTCGTGAAGGATTACGTCTTCCCGATGTTCCGCGCGAACACGGTTTATGAAGGCCAGTACCTCCTCGGTACGTCCATCGCCCGTCCGCTGATCGCCAAGCGTCAGATCGAAATCGCCGAAGCTGTTGGTGCAGATGCCGTTGCCCACGGTGCAACCGGCAAGGGCAACGATCAGGTCCGTTTCGAACTTGGCTACTATGCCCTGAAGCCGGACGTGAAAGTCATTTCCCCATGGCGCGAATGGGAACTGACATCCCGCACGAAGCTGCTGGAATTCGCTGAAGAAAATCAGATCCCCGTTACGAAAGACAAGCGCGGCGAAGCCCCCTTCTCCGTTGACGCCAACCTTCTGCACTCCTCATCCGAAGGTAAGTTGCTTGAAGATCCGGCTGTCGCGCCTGACGAAATCGTTTTCCAGCGCACCATCTCCCCGGAAGCCGCTCCGGACAAGGCTACGGAAATCAGCATTGACTTCGTGAATGGTGACCCGGTTGCCATCAACGGCGTTGCGATGACCCCGGCAACACTGCTGACACGCCTGAACGAACTGGGTCGCGACAACGGCATCGGCCGTCTGGACATCGTGGAAAACCGCTTTGTGGGCATGAAGTCCCGCGGGATCTATGAAACGCCAGGTGGCACGATCCTGCTGGCCGCTCATCGTTCCATCGAGAGCATCACGCTGGACCGCGAAGCTGCCCATCTCAAGGACAGCATCATGCCGCGCTATGCGGAGTTGATCTATAACGGTTTCTGGTTCTCCCCAGAGCGCCGGATGCTTCAGGCTCTGATTGATGCCAGCCAGCATTCCGTCAACGGCCGTGTCCGCATGAAACTCTATAAGGGCAATGTCGTTTGCGTCGGACGCGAAAGCCCGAACAGCCTGTATGATACCCGCGTCGTGACATTTGAAGATGACGAGGGCGCGTATAACCAGCAGGACGCACAGGGCTTTATCAAGCTCAATGCCCTGCGCCTGCGTCTGGGTGGTCAGATTGGCCGCCGCGGCGGCGCACTCTAAGTACAAACCAGTAGCGGGGGACCATGACCAGCCTGTTTCGCCTTACATCAGCCTTGACCCTTTGCGGCGCACTCCTTGCAGGATGCGCCGGACACAAGGAAGACGCGCCAGAACTGACGCCCGAACAGTTCATGGCGAAGGTCCAGGCGGAACCGGGTGTCAAAACCCTCCCGGACGGCCTGAGTTATAAGGTTCTGAAGTCAGGCCCCAAAGATGGTGAAAGCCCTCATCGTGGCTCCACCATCATGGTGATCTATGAAGGACGCCTGCCAGACGGCGGAATTTTTGACAGCTCTGACCAGCATGGCAGCGGTGCCTACATGGAAATGCCGCTGGATGGCCTGGTTGATGGCTGGCTCGAAGCTCTGCCGATGATGCACGTTGGTGATGAATGGATGCTCTATCTTCCAGCCAAGCTAGGCTATGGGAAGCGCTCCATGGGCATCATTCCGCCCAACAGTCCACTGATCTTCAAGATCCAGCTTCTGGGCGTCAATAACGGACAGCAGTAAGTTCTTCTACTTCATTTCAGCTCTGCCAGAGAGCCCTCAAGGCACCTCTGGCAGGCACCAGTGCTCATCGCACCGCGCCTCATAAAGCTCCTGATCTCCCGTTTCGAGAAGATGCCCAGTCTCATGTGTCTTGGCAGTCCACTGGGCTGGCTGATTGCAGACATGGCACCGAGCTTCCAGATGAATAATTTCATCGGCGAACTGCATGAGCCTCGATACAATTTCAAACGGCTCCTGGCGATAATCGCTATCCAGGCCGCCAACCGTGACAGTTGCTCCGCGCAATCGGGCAGACTGCAACTCTGCAACGATATCTCCCTCGTAATGAGGTGAGACCATGAACTGCACTTCGTCCAGAACAATGTGTGAATAGTCCTCGGAATGAGACGGCCAGCGCCGCACGGAACGCGCTGCGAAATGTGAGCCATCCCGACTGACCAGTTCTGCACCGTCACGCGTATCGAATCCCGGCTTCAGTGCCAGAACGCGTTCATGCGCAGACGCAGCCTTGATCAGATGCGAGGATTTTCCTGCAAACATTGGCCCCACATACAGTACCAGACGTCCCTTGCCGCTCATGCTTTCTCCTTCTGATGCGCCCATGAGCCCTATCGGGACGGTTTTGCCAAGAGCCACCCTTGCTGAACACACCATGAAAATGCGACAAACCTTCTGTGATCAGATTAGACCCAGCAATCCGGCTTCCCCTGTTTATTGCCATTTTCATGGCAATTGTCTTTGTGGTTGGCCATGCGTGGGAAAATCGTGAACAGGCCCCCCGAGAATATTCGAACGAGTGCAGTATCTGCCATCATGGTGGCCATGGGCAGGTGCGAGCCGTTGCTCCAATCTTCGGTCGGGTTGGGCATATTGCCCTGACCCCGGAAGGCCATCTCTACATTATCCACGTGCTGCTGAATGGCCTTGACGGACCGATCACAGCGGGTGGCGCTCCTTACAACAGTTCCATGCCATCATTCCATCGCCTTTCAGATGATGAAATTGCACGGATTCTGACGTTTGTTGGAGGCAAAGAAATGGCCGCAGGGGGCCCAACATTCACGGCTGCCGAGATCGCTGAAGAGCGCAAACATCCGCTGTCACCTCAGGAAGTTCTGCTTGAACGCCAGAAACTGGAACAGCAGTCCCCTCTCCCATGAGACGGATCGCTTTTCTTGGCTGTCTCGCACTTGCCTGCTGCGGGAAGAAACCGGCTGGCCAAGCCGTTTATGGGACCAACTGCGGTATCTGCCACCATGGCGGAAGTGGAATGCCCGGGGAAACACCGCCCCTCGTGGGCCGAGTGGATTTCATCGCCCAAACACCTGAGGGCCGCCACTATCTCACGAATGTTCTTCTAAATGGCCTCCGTGGCGGTTTCACCGCTCAGGGCTATCGCTATAACTATTCCATGCCCGCATATCGTGATCGCCTCACTGACCAGCAGATTGCTGATACTCTGAACTGGCTGATTGCACGCGGCAATATCAAGCCTTCCCCCACCATCACGCCAGCCGAGGTCGCCAGTGCACGTGCACAGCAGGGTGGCCCGGCAGCAAGTTACCAAGAACGACAGCTCCTGGAGCAGAAGCAGCCGCTTCCCTGAGAGCATGACCTTTCCCCAAAGCTGAAGACAGATCCATCATGCAGCGTGTATTTTCCGGCATTCAGCCAACTGGCATTCCTCATCTGGGTAACTACCTGGGTGCACTCCGCAACTGGGCGGCCATGCAGGCAGACCATGACTGTGTCTTCTGCCTCGTGGACATGCACTCGATCACGATGCCCTGGAATCCGGAAGACCTGCGTCGTCAGACGCTGGGTTCAGCAGCCTGCCTTCTGGCAACCGGTATTGAACCGACACGCCTCTACAACCAGTCTGCCGTCAGCGCCCACGCGCGACTGGGATGGATTTTCAATTGTGTTTCCCGCCTCGGCTGGTTGAACCGGATGACACAGTTCAAGGACAAGGCTGGTAAGAACCGCGAGAACCACTCAGCGGGCCTCTATGTCTATCCGAACCTCATGGCTGCGGACATTCTGGCGTTCCACGCTACCCGCGTCCCTGTTGGTGACGATCAGAAGCAGCATATTGAGCTGGCTAATGACATCGCCCAGAAGTTCAACCATGACATGGGTACGGAGTTCTTTCCGCAGATCGAGGCCTTTATTCCTCCAGCGGCAGCCCGTGTGATGAGCCTGCGCGACGGCACGAGGAAAATGTCCAAGTCGGACCCCTCCGAACAGAGCCGCATAGTCCTGACAGATACCCCGGACGAAATCGCTCTGAAGATTCGCCGAGCCAAGACAGATTCCGACGCGCTGCCAAGCGACGTTGAGGGACTGGAAGACCGTGCGGAAGCCCGCAATCTGGTAGCTATTTACGCAGCCATGTCAGACGAAACGATGTCTGACGTTCTAGCGCGTTTCGGTGGACAGGGTTTTGGCCCGTTCAAAAACGCTCTGGCCGACCTGCTCGTGGAAAAACTTGGTCCAGTTGCCACCGAAACAGCCCGCCTGATGCAGAACGAAGACCACATCATCTCCGTCCTCCGTGCAGGCGCCGAGCGGGCCCGTGAAATTTCCGAGCCGATCGTGCAGGAAGCAGAACGACTGGTCGGCTTTATTCGCTGATTTTTTTCTTCTTGGACGAGCGGGACACCGGCTCGTCCAAAAGATCCATGATTTCCGCAGCGGCTGCATCCGCAGGCGTACCCACAGCGGGAGAGAGCTTTTCCAGCACCTCTTCAAATGCCATCTGCTGCTTCTTTGCTGCTGCCGGATCATCAAGCAGCTTTGAAACCATCTCCGCCAGCTTCTCAGGCGTGCAGTTCTCTTGCAACATTTCTGGCACAACTTCGCGTCCGGCTAGCAAATTGACCATTGCCACGTATGGCACCTTGATCATCCGACGCGCCATCATCGCCGTTAGCGGATTCACCCGATATGTCACCACCATCGGCACATTGCCCATGGCAAGTTCAAGCGTAGACGTCCCCGACTTTGTCAGAGCGCATTGAGCCGCTGCAAACGCGTCGTGCTTATCATGAATATCAGTCACGATATGCGGCTGTACGGGCCATTTACGAATAAGGTTGCGCACGGTCGGCGCAATGACCGGAGCAACCGGTATCACCGGGCAGATGTCCGGATGCTTCTTGCGCAGAATGTCCAGCATCTTGCGAAAAACTGGTAACAGCTTCGGAACTTCAGAGCGCCGGCTTCCTGGCATCAAAATCAGGACGGGTGCCGTTTCAGGAATATTATGCCGCGTCCGAAAACGTGCAGCGTTTCCCTGTCTCACACCCGACTGCAACACCGGATGCCCGACAAACCGCGCTTCCAACCCTCTCTGCGCAAACCATTCCGGCTCAAACGGTAAAAGGCAGAGCAACCGATCCCACAGCCCAGGGAATTCCTTGACGCGATTTTCGCGCCAGGCCCACACCTGCGGTGCAACGTAATGGACGCGCTTGAAGCCGGAATTTTCAATTTTCTGAAGAAGTCGAAGTGCAAAACCCGGGCTGTCTATTGTGACGACCAAATCAGGCTTACGAAGCTCGATATCCTGAACAGCTTCCAGAAGCCGCTGCCGCAAATGCCTGACCCGTGGCAAGACTTCCACAAGCCCCATGACAGCCAGATCACTCATCGGGAACAGGCTATGAAGCCCGAGGGCTTCCATGCGACCACCTCCGACTCCGGCAAACACCAGCGTCGGGTCCTGCGCATGAAGCGCCAGCATGAGACGTGCACCAATCACGTCTCCACTGGCTTCCCCCGCCAGAATCCAAATCACGCGCCCATGCTGGGGCGTGGGAGCCCCCGGCTGGAAGGCCCTATTGCCCGGCTGATGCGCCAGTTCGGATTCTGGAAGAGAGTTCATCGGCGCAACGTAGCTCCTGTTGCCTTGAGAACCGCAGCTTCCACCGATTTGGAAAGCGCTTCAAGGCCGACATCCGTCAGACTTTCTGTCTGCGGCTGCAGGACAACCTCAACACCGAGAGAACGATGCCCTTCCGGCAGGCTACCACCTTCAAAGACGTCAAAGAGGCGAACATCCTGAATCAGGTTCCGGTCGGCCATACGAACGGCCTTAAGAACAGCCTGTGCTTCAACATCCGGCCCAGCCAGGAACGCGAAGTCACGACGCACTGGCTGCAGCGCTGAGAGCGCAGGAGGCGTCTTCTTTTTAGCCTTAGGCTGCGGAATGCGATCCAGATACAGCTCGAACGCCACAACAGTCCCTGTCAGACCAAGCGCGCGTGCCGTGCGAGGATGCAGTTCACCAAAGCTACCCAGAACTAGTTTAGGCCCTTGGCGTACCTGACCTGACCGACCCGGATGATAAAAGCCCGGAGCATCTGCCGTGACAGACAAAGAAGCTTCCGGAACACCAAGCGCCGTCAACGCAGCAGTCAGATCCGCCTTGGCATCCCAGAGCGTTGCTTCCTGCGCAGCCTGACCGGGTTCACGAGCCGTCAATCCGCCCCGCAAGCCAGCAACACGCAGGTGCTGACCTTCGAAATCAAAACATGGACCGATTTCAAACAATGCGCCTTCGCCAGAAAGGCCCAGACCACGCGCCAGATTACGGCCGAGTGCACGCGCCAGATTGACGAGCGGCGTCGGGCGCAGCTGATCAAGATCCATAGCGATAGGGTTCAGCAGACGTTGCGTTTCGGGCACGTCGCCGAACAGAACCGCGTCTTCATGAGCGACGAAGGAGAAACCAACCGTTTCCATCATCCCACGGGCTGCACAGATACGGCGCATCAGCGCTGCACGCGCCTGAAGAGGCGTGACTGCCGGAGCCGCGACCATGGCCAACTGAGGGAGTGGCACAGCCGGCACTGCATCCAGCCCATAAAGACGCAGCACTTCCTCTATGAGGTCACATTCCGCTTCCATGCGCGGAACATTCGCTGCTGCCTTTGCCGCAACGTCCTCATCAAGTGTCACGGCCTGAGCCAGAACCTGACCAGACGCAACGTCATTCCTCCAGGACGGAACTGCGAAGGTCGCCTGATCGTCTGTCCGCTCAACAACCTCGAAGCCCAGATGCTCCAGAGAACGCACAGCATCATCAGCAGGGATATTAACGCCACCCAGCGTTTCCAGGCGTTCAAAACGCAACGTAGCCGCGCGTTTCCAGTTGGGCAGTTCACCAGCTTCCGTAATTTCGCTTGGCTCGCCACCGCAAAGGTCGCGGATCATGATGGTGGCTGCTTCGAGTCCACTGCGCACCAGTGCCGGATCAACACCACGCTCGAAACGCTGACGCGCATCGGTGTGAATCGCCAGACGGCGGCCCGTCAGGGCAATACGAACAGCATCGAACAATGCGGATTCAACAAACACGTCCGTCGTGTTCTCATCCACACCGCTCTGCTGACCGCCCATAATGCCTGCAAGAGACTGCACACCGGCATCGTCAACGATCACCATATCATCCGTGCCAAGGACGTATTCGTTGCCATCCAGAGCCGTGAAGGTCTCCCGTGCGGCATGCGTGACGGTCAGCGTATTTCCGGAAAGTTTCGCAACATCAAAGACATGCAGCGGACGACCAAGATCGAACGTGAGGTAATTCGTGACGTCAACCAACTTGGAAATCGGCTTAAGCCCCACAGCCTTCAGGCGGCGCTGTAGCCAGTCCGGGCTAGGGCCATTCTTCACACCACGAATGACGCGGCCCACGGCATAAGAGCAATCCGGATGCGCGATCTTCCAACTGACGGCGGGCTCGAAATCACCCTCAACCGCTTCCGTCAGCCATGGCTTGAGATGCCCCATGCCAGCAGCGGCCAGATCACGCGCAATGCCTCGAATGCTCAGCGCGTCGCCACGGTTCGGTGTAATCGCGATTTCAATGACCGGGTCATCAAGCTCGGCGTAAGTCGCATAAGCCTCGCCGATCGGAGCCGTTTCCGGCAGTTCGGCAATACCGTTGCTCTCTTCACCAAGGCCCAGCTCACGCAGGGAACACAGCATACCGCCGCTTTCCTCGCCGCGGATTTTACCCTTCTTGATGGTGATATCCAGCCCCGGAACATACGTCCCCGGGGGCGCAAAAATCACATGGAGGCCAGCACGTGCATTCGGTGCACCGCACACAACCTGCAAATCTTCATAACCCGCACCGGCAGCGACGCGGCAAAGCTGAAGACGATCTGCATCCGGATGGCGATGTGCTTCCAGAATTTTGGCCGTTCTGAAACCTGCCAGCTTCTCGGCGGGGTTTTCAACGCTCTCAACTTCAAGACCGATGCCGTTCAGACGGGCACAGATCTCTTCGCAAGATGCTTTAAAATCAAGATGTTCACGCAGCCAGGAGAGAGAGAACTTCATGTTACACGCCCTCCGTCAGCGTGGCGGGAGAGAAAGCGGAAAAGCCATAGTGACGCAGCCAGCGCAGATCACTCTCATAGAAAGACCGAAGATCCGGAATACCGTTCTTGAGCATGGCCAAACGCTCGACGCCCATGCCGAACGCAAAGCCCTGCCATTCGGCCGGATCGAGGCCGCAATTTGCCAGAACGCGCGGGTGCACCATGCCCGAGCCGAGAACTTCCAGCCAGTCGGACCCACCGCCAATCTCGCCCGTGGCTTTTGACCAGCCGATATCCACTTCCATGGAGGGCTCGGTAAACGGGAAATAAGATGCACGGAAACGCACAGGCAAATTAGGCTTGTCGAAATAGACGCGCAGGAACTCGATCAGGCAGCCTTTGAGGTGCCCAAGAGTAATATTGCGGTCAATGACCAGCCCTTCGCACTGATGGAACATCGGGGAATGGGTCGCGTCATGATCGGCACGATAGGTGCGGCCAGGAGCAATGATGCGGATGGGCGGCTTCTGCCCCAGCATCGTCCGGATCTGAACACCAGACGTCTGCGTCCGCAGAACACGTGGTTCATTGCTGCCTGATTTGGGCGGAAGATAGAACGTATCGTGCTCGGTCCGTGCGGGATGGTGATCCGGCGTGTTAAGTGCCGAAAAATTATGCCACTGGCTTTCAACATCAGGCCCTTCAGCAACGGAAAAACCCATGGCGCCAAAGATGGCTGTCATTTCTTCAATGGTACGGCTGATCGGATGAATGGCGCCTGTCACCACAGAAGGGGCAGGCATCGTGATATCTACCCGTTCGGCTTTCAGGCGTTCCTGCAGCGCTTCTTCTTCGATTTCCCGACCGCGATCTTCGATCACCTTGGTCAATTCATCCCGCAGGCGGTTCAAGGCCTGTCCGCGCAGTTTGCGCTCCTCGGGATCAAGTTTGCCAAGCTGCTTCAGGAGCCCGGTCAGGGCACCGGACTTCCCCAGTGTTCCAACGCGAACGGCATCCCATTGCGCGCGGTCCTGAGCAGCGCCCAGCGCAGCAAGAGTTTCATTCTTCAGCGTGTCGAGATCGTCAGCCATACCGCCCATCGCTTACAGTACAAATACAAAACGGGCCGCCCTGATAACAGGACGGCCCGCCAGTCACCAGCCCCCACGCGTGGGGATCAGGTCTGAATAGCTCAGGCTGCGAGAGCAGCCTGTGCCTTCTTGACGATTTCTGCGAAAGCAGCTGCGTCGTCGAAAGCAATGGCAGCAAGGACCTTACGGTCGATCTCGATGCCAGCCTTGTCCAGGCCATTGATGAACTTGCTGTACGTCAGACCGTGCTCACGGACGGCAGCGTTGATACGCTGGATCCACAGAGCGCGGAAATCACGCTTCTTGTTGCGACGGTCGCGATACGCATAGCGCAGCGCCTTCTCAACGCGCTCGAGAGCAATACGGTAGTTCGTAGACGAACGGCCGCGGTAACCCTTGGCGAGATCGAGAACTTTCTTGTGACGGGCGTGCGTCGTTACGCCCCGCTTAACACGTGCCATGTACCTTAATCTCCCTTAGAGCCCGTAGGGCGCCCACTGCTTGATGGTCTTTGCGTCCATATCCGTCATGGTCTGAGGACCACGGTTGGTGCGCTTCATCTTCTGCGGGCGGTTGATAAGGCCGTGGCGCTTGTTGCCTGGGCCGCACATTACCTTGCCGGTCGCGGTGATCTTGAACCGCTTCTTGACCGACGACTTCGTCTTCATCTTGGGCATTTCGGTCTCCCTCGCCGTAAACGATTGGTCCCACCGGAGCGGGACTCTGCACGGCCGGGCATGCCACTTATGGCCCGGACGCGTACACGGAGCGGCTGCCTTATCCCATCGGACTGATTCCGCCAAGAACTTTATTTTCTTTAACGCGCAAGCAAAAGACGCCCCTTTGTTCAAGTCACGTCACTGTGATCTCGCTCACAGTGACGTGAGCAACATGAACCATCTGACATCTTGATTCTTAACGCGCTTCTATGTGTTTGTCCGAAGGTCAAGTGCTGCACCAAATAACAGCTCTAGGAACATCATGAGCACATCATCCCGGCCAGGGCTCTGGGCCCTGATCACGGCCGCGGTCTTCGCGCTTTGCGGCGCGATCCTTACCGTGGGCGGCGCATGGGCCGTTTCCCTCGGCGGCCCCCTGTATTATCTCCTCCTCGGCATCGCACTTCTTGCGACTGCCTTCCTCGCATGGCGCCGTAACCCGGCCGCACTGTGGCTCTTTGCTGCTGTAGTGTTCGCGACGGTCGTATGGGAACTCTCCGTGGTCGGTCTCGACCTCTGGGCGCTGGTTCCCCGCTCCGACATCGTGATCATTCTTGGCATCTGGCTGCTGATCCCGTTCGTATCCCGCCAGATCGGCGGCACACGCGCATCTGTCCTTCCCCTGGCAGGCTCCGTCGGTCTCGCCGTACTGGTGCTTGCTGCCGGTCTTTTCACAGACCCGCACGACATCAGCGGCAACCTGCCAACAGAGCTGACCAACGCAGCACCGGTTGACGCAGATAACGTTCCAGACAGCGAGTGGCACGCCTATGGCCGCACGCAGGCTGGCGATCGCTGGTCTCCGCTGAAGCAGATCAACTCGTCCAACGTTCAGAACCTCAAGGTGGCATGGCACATCCACACCAAGGATCTGATGGGACCAAACGATCCGGGCGAAGCAACCAACGAAGTCACGCCGATTGAATTCGACAACACGCTGTATCTGTGCTCGCTGCATCAGAAGCTCTGGGCCGTTGATGCTGCAACGGGTCACGTCAAATGGACGTTCGATCCGCATCTGCAGATCAACCCAGGCTTTCAGCATCTGACGTGCCGTGGCGTGAGCTTCCACCAGACACCGGCGGATGCCACGGACAGCGATGGCAATCCGGCTCCAACCGATTGCGCCAAGCGTATCGTGCTGCCCGTTAATGACGGCCGCCTTGTCGAAGTCGATGCTGAAACCGGTCAGAAATGCTCCGGCTTCGGAAACGACGGTGAACTGGATCTGCGCCTGCCGAACCAGCCTTACACCACGCCAGGCATGTATGAACCGACGTCTCCGCCGGTCATCACCGACAAGCTGATCATTGCCAACAGCGCTATCACCGATAACGGCTCCATCAAGCAGGCATCGGGCGCAACGCAGGCATTTGACGTTTATACCGGTAAGCGCGTCTGGGTGTTTGACGCATCCAACCCTGACCCGAACCAGATGCCAGACCCGGATCATCCGGTCTTCCATCCGAACTCTCCAAACTCCTGGATCGTGTCGTCCTACGACAAGAACCTGAACCTCGTTTACATCCCAATGGGCGTAGGCACGCCGGATCAGTGGGGCGGTTACCGCACCAAGGAATCCGAGCGCTTTGCTCCGGGTATCGTCGCGCTGAACGCAGAGACGGGTAAGCTGGCCTGGTATTACCAGACCGTTCACCATGACCTGTGGGACATGGACGCCCCGTCCCAGCCGAGCCTCGTAGACATCACGTCGAAAGACGGCACGATTGTTCCGTCCATCTACGTTCCGACGAAGACTGGCGACATTTTCGTTCTTGACCGTCGTACGGGCAAGGAAGTCGTCCCGGCTCCGGAAACACCGGTTCCTGGTGGCGCCGCACCGGGCGATCACACCAGCTCAACGCAGCCGATGTCTCAGCTGAGCCTGCGTCCGAAGGCAGCCCTCTCCGATTCCGATATCTGGGGTGGCACAATCTTCGATCAGATGTTCTGCAGCATCTACTTCCACTCCCTTCGCTATGAAGGTCCGTTCACGCCGCCGTCACTCCAGGGATCTCTGATCTTCCCGGGCGACCTCGGCATGTTCGAATGGGGTGGTCTGGCTGTTGATCCGCAGCGTCAGGTGGCTTTTGCCAACCCGATCTCGCTGCCGTTCGTTTCCCGTCTGGTGCCCCGTGGTCCGGGTAACCCGCTATGGCCGGAACCGAACGCAAAGGGCTCCGGTGGCGAAACCGGTCTACAGCCGAACTACGGCATCCCCTATGCTGTTGATCTGCATCCGTTCATGGACCCGGTCCTGCTGCCGCTTGGCATCAAGATGCCTTGCCGTACGCCGCCTTGGGGTTATGTGGCCGGTATCGATCTGCGCACCAACAAGGTGGTCTGGCAGCATCGTAACGGTACGCTCCGTGACTCCATGCACGGCAGCTCCCTGCCCATCCCGCTGCCTCCGATCAAGATCGGCGTCCCGAGCCTCGGCGGCCCGCTCTCCACGGCTGGCAACGTTGGCTTCCTGACGGGCACGATGGACTACTACATCCGCGCCTACGACCTGACGACAGGTAAGACCCTGTGGCAGGATCGCCTCCCAGCTGGCGCGCAAGCCACGCCAATGACCTATGCGGTCAATGGAAAGCAGTTCGTTGTCACCTATGCTGGTGGCCACAACTCCTTCCCAACCGTCATGGGCGACGACCTTATTGCTTACAGCCTTGCTGATCAGAAGTGATCATTGAGTAAGCATTGGTTATCGAGAAAAAGGGGTACCTTCGGGTGCCCCTTTTTTTGTCTTCAAGTCCCGGCAAAAGCTTTCTAAGGTCTCGTTACGTTATGAAATATATTCCATAAAGTAAGGGCAGCATGCATTTTTCTCGATCTGGAATGGCTCTGGCCGTCTTTGGCCTCATCGCCGTCGCTCCGTCTCCAGCCCACAGTGATGATACTGCTTCCGTAACGGCGGTTCTGGATCCGAGCCATCACGGACGTCTCGTCTATCCACCGGCTGAACTTGAACTGCGGCATTCGGGATCGGCGCACATTGTCTGCGTCATCACAAAGGACGGTCAGCCCCAAAGCTGCGAAACGTCAGCGAGCGCACCCGATTTCGCACTTGCAGCGGAAGCCTATGCCTATTCGTCCAAGTTTCTTCCGGCATACCAGGACAGCAAACCCATTGAAGGCCGGTGGGAAAAGACCATTCCCTTCGAGGCTCATGGAACAGCAACTCTCCCCGTCGTGGATCATGAGCACAGTCCACGCCCCTACTATCCAGACTTTGCGAACGACAGGAATATTACAGGAAGAGTAGCCGTCACCTGTCAGGTTGATACCGCAGGCATCGCGCATGACTGTACCGCCAGCCCGGGGCCCGAAATTTTACGACGGGCATCGCTCGCCTATTTCACGCTGGCCAGATACCTTCCGGCTATGAAAGACGGGCAGCCCATCTCTGCTCCCTATCATGGCAACATAAACTGGGAATCAGACGCGAAAGACCGGAATGACGGGTTCCGCTGAAACCTTGTGTCTGCAGGCCAGTCCATTCCATAATCAGTGTCGAAAGCCCTGTCGGTTCAGGGCAAAAACTGCACAGAGGCTACGCATGACCCTTCGCAAATTTGCTCTCCTTGCCTTCGCTACCGTCGCTTTAGGCGGCCAGTTTGCACATGCCAAGTCTCAGCCTTGCCGGGACGCCAAAGGCAAATTCACCAAGTGTGAAGCCCCCAAGAAGCCAAAGGCCTGCCGGGATGCCAAAGGCAAGTTCACCAAGTGTGACGTAACAGCTCCACAAGTTGCTCAGCCTGCTCACTAAGCTCAAACAAAAAAAGCCCCTGTCAGCAGACGCTGGCAGGGGCTTTTTTGAAAGACTGAGGTCGTCAGGCAGCAGCACGCTTGAGGATCGCCTGAGCCATTGCCTCAACACCATTCCCACGGTTCGTGGACAGTGCTTTGACCAGCCCCATATCATGCAAAAAGACCGGGCTCGTCTGAAGGATCTCTTCACGGCTTCGCCCTGAGTACACTCTCAGCAAAAGGGCTACCAATCCCTGAACAATGGCCGCATCTGAAGCGCCGGCAAAGAAGAGCTTACCATCACGGTCTTCCGCTTCGAGCCAGACCTGGCTTTGACACCCGGGCACACGGTGGACATCGTCCTGCCAGTCCGAAGGGAAAGCCGGAAGTTTGCGGCCCATTTCAATAATATACTGATACCGCTCCATCCAGTCGTCGAACATCGCCAGTTCGGCTTCAATTTCCTCGATGGCAGCGGTCGCCGTCTCTTCCTGAGGGGCAAGAAAGGCATCACTCACAAAAAACGTCTCCGTCACAGGATAAAGCGGCTCAAATCACCCTTGCGGGCAAGCGGCGCCACCCTGTCACGAACATCCTCTGCCGTCACCCTCACGGTTTCGCCTTTCCGGTCAGATGCAGAAAATGAGATGTCCTCCAGCAGCTTTTCCAGAACTGTTGCCAAACGGCGGGCCCCAATGTTTTCAACCCGCTCGTTAATATCAGCCGCCAGTTCCGCCAAAGCATCAACGGCATCGTCACCGAATTCCAGCGTCACACCTTCCGTACCCAGCAGACTCACATACTGCTTCAGAAGCGAATGCTCAGGCTCCAGCAGAATACGCTTCAGATCGTCCCTGCTCAGGCCAGCCAACTCCACACGGATAGGCAGACGCCCCTGCAATTCCGGCAGAAGATCTGAAGGCTTGGCAATGTGAAAGGCTCCGGACGCGATAAATAGGATATGGTCCGTCTTCACCGAGCCATACTTCGTGCTGACAGTCGTCCCCTCAATCAGCGGAAGAAGATCACGCTGCACGCCTTCACGAGAGACATCTCCGCTGCGCGTTCCATGCTCAGATGTCGCACAGACCTTGTCGATTTCATCCAGGAACACGATGCCATGGTTCTGGGTGTGCTCGATCGCTTCACGCGTCAGGGCTTCATCATCCAGAAGTTTGTCAGCTTCCTCACGGATTAACTGCTCGCGGGCCACGGAAACCTTCAGTTTCTTGCGTGAAGGCATCCGGTTCATGAATCCCTTCATCATATCGTTGAAACTGATGACCTGCCCAAGCTGGAGCCCTGGAATATCGCCGCTCTCCTTACCGCGCTGTGGATCAGGCGCAATCTGGATTTCAATTTCCTTGTCCTCCAAAGCGCCATCTCGCAGCATCTGGCGAAACTTTACCTTGGTGTCGGCTGTCGCGCCTTCGCCAACCAGCGCATCAACGAGCCGGGTTTCAGCCGCCGCTTCAGCTTTCTCCTGCACATCTTTGCGGCGCCCATCCCGCAGCATGGTCAGCGAAACCTCAACAAGATCCCGGACAATACTGTCCACGTCCCGCCCAACGTAGCCAACTTCCGTAAACTTCGTCGCTTCCACTTTCAGGAACGGAGACTGCGCCAGCTTGGCCAGTCGACGGGCGATTTCTGTCTTGCCGCAACCAGTCGGGCCGATCATGAGAATGTTCTTGGGAACAACCTCATCCTTCAAGCCGTCAGGAAGCTGGGACCGACGCCAGCGATTACGCATCGCGATGGCAACCGCACGTTTTGCGTCGGACTGGCCAACAATAAAGCGATCAAGCTCGGATACGATTTCGTGGGGGGCAAAATTTGGAACAGACATCTCAGGAGGCCTCCCCGCCTAATGTTTCCAGCGTCACGGAATAGTTCGTGTAAACGCAGATATCACCGGCAATTTTCATGGACCGACGCGCGATTTCTTCGGCGCTCAGGCCCTCCACCGTCATCAATGCCCGCGCTGCAGACAGTGCGTAATTTCCGCCAGAGCCAATGGCCACAATGCCGTCTTCCGGCTCCAGCACATCGCCATTTCCGGTCAGGGTGAAAGAGCGATCTGCGTCAGCCACCAGCATCATGGCTTCCAGACGCCGCAGATAGCGGTCCGTACGCCAGTCTTTCGCCAGTTCGACGCAGGCCCGCTCAAGCTGCCCTGGATACCGCTCCAGTTTCGCTTCAAGCCGCTCCAGCAGGGTAAAGGCGTCAGCCGTGGCACCAGCAAAACCCGCCAGGATATTGCTGTGAGGGCCAATTCGCCGAACCTTGCGAGCATTACCCTTGATGACGGTCTGCCCGAGGGAGACCTGGCCGTCCCCCGCCATAGCCACCCGGCCATCGCGACGGACACAAAGAATGGTCGTGCCATGCCAGCCGACCGGATCGTGGGGAGTGATTTGGTAAGACATCACTCAAAAAGATGGTGCGGATATAGCGCCTGACAAGAGGACCTCTCCCGTCAGGTTATATTGCCCCCTGCATCAACCGCTTGATCGCATCCTGAAGACCTTTTTGTGTAAAGGGCTTGGGCAACGGCGCATTTTCAGACTGCGCATCTGTGTGCCCACTGATAAACAGCACTTTCAGCTCAGGCATTTTGTCCATCAGAATGGCTGCGCATGTTGGGCCATCATGATCAGGCATACGCATATCAATCACAGCCAGATCGAATGGACCATTTTCGTCTGTAAGGGTCAGAGCTTCCGCCAGAGACGACGCAGCGGCTACATTATGCCCGTCATGGCGAAGGAAACCCTCCGTCACCATACGAACCGGCGCCTCATCATCGACGACCAATACCCTCAGTAAATGAGGTTTCTCACCATACGCGACCCGACCTGCCATGACATCGCTTCGGACAACAGGAAGCAGCAATGTCATGCACGTCCCCTTGCCAGGCGTGCTGTCCACAACGATCTCGCCGTAACTCCGGCTCAGGAAGCCATACACACTGGAAAGGCCCAGCCCTGTTCCACGCCCCACATCTTTGGTGGTGAAGAATGGATCAAAAATCCGCTTCATCACCTCGGGTGACATGCCCTCACCTTCATCAACCACATCAATGGCTACCGCACGATCCAGACAGCATTCCGGAGGCAGCGTTTTGAACTTCTGCCCCACTACACGCGCCGAAACCGACACTGTTCCACCCTGCGTCATGGCATCCCGAGCATTCACACAGAGATTCAGAAGCGCCATTTCAAGCTGGTCCTGATCTGACCAGACAGCGGGGAAGTCAGCAGGCATATCCTCAAGCGACAGCTTGCAGGCCACACTTCTTTCGCCACTTCGACGCTTGAGACTTTGAACCAGAAGCGCTTCCAGCCCCGGCAGAAGGTCCTGCAAAGCCACCGGTGCCAGACGTGCCTCACGTGGACGTCCAAACTGAAGCAACCGGCGTGTCAGCACAGCACCACGCTGCGCAGATTCCATAGCGTTCTTCACCAGAGCACCGGATGTCTCATCCAGGTCCACCATGTCTTCCAGCAATTCCAGGGACCCGGAGATGGCAGCGAGAAGATTGTTGAAGTCGTGCGCAATTCCCCCGGCCAATGTGCCCAGGGACTGAAGCTTGTCTGCCTGCCGCAGCCGGCTTTCCATCAGCACTCGCTGCGTAACGTCCCGGTCCATGCTGACCTGCCATCGGTCTTCCGTCGGCACACCCTGCGGCCACGCCAGAGAAAGGCGACTCAATTCGTGCCAGCGCTGAACGGTTCCTCCGTCATGATCTGGCAGAACTTCAGCAACCAGCCGCTCTTCCTGCCCCGTGCTACGCACATTGTCGCGCATTTGCTGAACATCAGCACGCAGCACTTCCGGGAAATGCATCAGTTCGTCGTTCAGATCCTGTGCAGCTTCATCGCGCACGTTACTGCGAATACAGCGCCCCTGAGCATCCGAAAAAACAAGCCCCATCGGAAGGGCATCCATCAGACCCCGCAACAGAGCCTGTTCCGTCTGCAACGCCCGTTGGGCAATACAATGCTGCGTCACTTCCCCGACCAAAGACCGAAGCGCGTCCGAATCCCAGGGTTTGTGCACGTAAGCCTGCACCTGCCCGAGGTTCAGGGCAGACACCACAGCATCAAGATCCGCATAGCCTGTCAGCAGAATACTACGCGCATCCGAGAACTCACGCGCCCGCATCAGCAGCTGATCCCCCGTCAGTCCGGGCATCCGCTGATCGGAGATAATGGTGGCAACATCCGGATGCGCCCGCAAAAGCTCCAGAGCTCGCAGTGGATCCGTCGTTGCAAGAATTTCGTACTGGTCTTCCAGCAGATCTTCCAGGGCGACAAGGATTTCTTCTTCGTCATCCACCAGCAGAATACGAGGACGTAATGGCCCCTTCACGCTCCACACACTCATACGGAACGTCCCGTTGCCACCGGCCCATCTTCCGTCATTGTGACGGGAAGGCTGAGCCGGAAACACGCCCCTATTCCGCGGCCATCCGGCAAATGGGCATCTGTGATTTCGATAATGCCATCATGGGCTTCCATCACACTATAAGCGATCGCAAGCCCCAACCCTGTGCCTGTTCCAACCGGCTTGGTTGTGAAGAACGGATCAAACACCCTGTTTCTCAGTTCCATCGGCAAACCCGGACCGTCATCGCTTATCGTCATGTCATACCGGCCATTTTCAAGACGGGACTTGATCACAATACGCCCCTGCACCGGGCCGCCCTCAGGCGAGATATCCGCCAATGCATCGGCCGCATTGGAAATAATGTTCATAACCACCTGATTCAGAAACGCAGGCTGACAGACCAAATGCGCCGGAGCCTGCAAATCCTTTTCAATTCTAATGTCCGGGCCAAGCTTGTGTCCCAGCAACGCCAGTGCTGTCTCAAGTGCACTAGGAACATCGACTGTCTGGAATGAACTTTCATCCAGCCGGGAAAATCGCCGGAGACTCAAAACGAGATTCTGAATCCGCTGCAACCCGAGCTTCATGGATTCCAGACGTGAAATCCCCTTCTGCATGAGCGGCGCCCCATCCTCCGGGCTCCCCAGTGTCTGAAGACGTTTCAACGTCCGCTCCACTGTATCGGCATGAGCAATTGTGAAGGCTAGCGGATTGTTAATCTCATGAGCGATACCCGCCACCAACTCACCCAACGAAGCCATCTTGGCAGTCTGCACGAGTTTCGACTGCGCCTGAATCAACTGTTCGTTTGTTCGCGCCAATTCCATATTGGCCTGCGCCAGAGCTTCAGCCATTTCGGCCTTCGCCCTTGCCGCTTCCAAAGTAAGCGCATTCTGCTGGCGCTCAATTTCCTGCTGCCGGAACTCATCCTGCGCCATGCGTCTCTGCGCCAGCGTCCTGATCCGCATGGCGAGGGCTTCTATGGCAATATCGCTGGGAACCAGGTCGTCAATGCCGGCCTCGAAGAATTCACCGGAAGATTGTCTCCGGAAGCGTGAAGCCTCCACAATGCCAAGCGTTCGGAACGGAATTCCACCAGCTTCGAGAACAGCCTGACGCCGCGCATCCAGAAGGCGGCAGAACTTGAGATCTTCATCTCCGCTCCCCAGTTCCAGAACTAGGCAGTCCGGGCCATCTGCCCCGCGCAACCATCCACCATCAATCAGATCGTCTGAACGCTCGATGGACGTGACCGTATGCCCATCACGCCAGAGCAGCTCACCCAACGTTGTCTCGGGTGCATCCTCGGTAATCTCTTCGTCTTCCTCCTCTTCCCGGGGAGAATTGACGATAACAATTCTTGCCCGGCGAAAGCGAGAGGCTTCATCCACCTGAAGAAGCTCCGGTCCTTCCCGAAGCAAAGCCCGCATCCGCAACACCAGCAGGTCAGGATGAGCGGATTTGGAAATATAGGCATCTGCCCCACTTTCCAGCCCCTCTCGCTCACCGCCGGGAAAAGCATCTTCCGTCAGCATCAGGATCGGGATGGTGCGGGTCAGGGCATCCAGCCTCAAACGCCGCGCCAACTGCCCACCCGTCATACCGGGGAGCTCAGAGCACACGACCACAAGGTCAGGCATCAGATCCTCAACCGTTCCCAAAGCAGCTTCGCCACTGCCGAGACAGGTGACGGTGAAGCCTTCCTTCAGAAGAACACGCCAGATCCGCTGGGCATGAGCATCATCCGGCTCTACGAGCAGAACACGTGCGGTCTCTGTGGCTCCGAGTGGAGCTTTAAGATCAGAAGGCAGCATGAGAATGACGGAATGTTTGCATTAACGGCCTCTTGCAGCTAGTCCGAAGCTGATGTTCGTCCGATTTCCAAGGGGCGAAGATAACTCCCGTTACCGGATCAGTGGAAGCCGTATCTCATGGACATTCAGCCCTCGCGCAACCTGACGGATCGCCTGCTCAACTCCCGCAGCGGGGAAAGCGGCTCTCTTTCAACCGGCGCGCTGGTCCGGACGGGCATCTGGTCCATCTGCTATTTCGCCTTCTACTTCGCCCAACAGGTCGCAGAGCTTCTCGCTCCGCTTCTCCTGATTCTTGGTCTTGGCTGGTACATCCTTCCGCACATCGTGAATGCCATCACGACAAGTGCTGCAAGCGCTGACCCGCAGGCGAAAGACATCATGAACCATGTAGCGGGCACCCTGCCGACCCATCTTCAGATCGGCAATCACCTGCTGACCCCAGGCTCCCTTATGTTCGACGGCTTTCTCCTGATGGGACTTGCCGCAATCGGAGCGACCCTGTCCGCGCTGGCTGCTCGCAACATGTAAACCCCAGGCTCAGGGAGTAAGGACATGGCCGATACCAGGCCATAAAGTCACCAACTCCCCAACCTTCCAGTGCCACAGTGCGGCCACGCCTCCGCCGACCACCACGAGGCTAAGCCCCCACGCGGCACTCCACGTCCCAAGACTTCCGATCATTTTCGTACCGACAGTCTCAGGTTTACCCAAACCATGGGTTACTGTCCGGGAATGTAGAACAAACGCATGTTTCGCAGCGTTCCGTGCTTCCGACGCGCTTAATCCAACAGGATAAGACTGTGATGTTTCTGGGCCTGGAGGCTCCTCAGTCTCAGCCTTGAGCAAGGACAAGTCATCAGGCGGACTTTGTGCAAGCTCCGGCTCGTGCGTCTCTTGTAAAGACCAGCTATCCCCACAGTTCGCGCAGCGCAGCCGCCGCGCCTGCTCCAAAAGTGCATCAGGCACTTCAAAAACAGCATGACAGTGGGGACATTCAACACGCATCACGGTATCCTTCAAAAATCAGACCGTACCGGCCTCGGTCTGACCTCAACTGGGTTGCCCATATGACGAGGTTGTCGTTAATAAATGGTTAATACACCTGCAACACCTTTGATCGTTTTCATATGATCCGCCTACGCGATGTCTCCCTGAAACCTGCTGGCGTTGGGCAGCCTGTTCTGCACGGCATGACCCTGACGATCCCTCAGGGAGAATTTCGCTGGCTTCTAGGGCCATCAGGCGCAGGCAAATCCAGCCTTCTCAAGCTTCTGACACTCGGGGCAAAACCTGCCTCTGGCCAAATGGATATTCTCAACACCCCAGTCACGGGCGCCAGCCGAAGCACCCTCCGGAACCTGAGAAGACGTATTGGGTTCGTCCCGCAGGATTACCGTCTGATCGGCGAGTGGAATGTTTTTGATAACGTCGCCCTCCCGTTGCGTCTGCGCGGGCGCTCCGAACGCGATATTCGACAAGAGGTTTTTGCTGTCCTGGACTGGCTGGATGTCTCCCCGCACGCCCATTCCCGGCCAACCACTCTTTCCGGGGGCGAACAGCAGCGTGTTGCCATTGCACGCGCCCTGATCGGACGACCCGATATCCTTCTCGCCGATGAACCAACAAACGCTCTGGAGGACTCTCAGGCCAGACGCCTTCTTGCAACGTTCCAGGAACTGATTGATCTGGGAACAACCGTGATTGTCGCGACGCATAACGAAGGTCTCGTGCGCGATGCTCCCGCCCCATCCATCATACTCCGTGATGGCACGCTCGATCCGCATGCAAATGAGGCGATAGCGTGAGCCGCCGCGTCTCTCCCGGTCTGCGCTCAGGCAGCCTCCCACTGCTTGTTGCTCTCATGACCCTGCTGGCAGGCTTGGCCCTCGCTGGTTTGACCGGTGTTCAAGCGCTTGCCGATGGCTGGGCGCAGGCGGCCCGAAGTGCTGCAACGATCGAAATCCCGACGGACATTCCAAACGCCTCAGATCGCACGGACGCACTCATTCACGCTCTCAAAGCCTTGCCGGGCGTTACCAACCTGCAAAAGCTCTCCACAGACAAAGTGCAGGATCTACTGGCTCCCTGGCTTGGCCAGCCTACAGATTCACGGAAAGGTCTGCCGGGCCTCTCTCTGCCCACCGTCCTCATCGTCGCCCACACGCCTGACGCTAACCTAGGCTCCACTGTTCATGAGACGCTTCCAGAAGCCATTGTTCAGGAAGACATGCAATGGGGCCAGAGACTTGAACATTTAGGCACAAGCCTCGTCGGATGCGCCTGGCTTGCCGTTATCCTGATCGCAGCCATTGCCGTTTTATCCATTGGCATCACTGTCCGCCGCTCTGTCGCTGCCCAGAAACGGGCTGTGGAAATCGTGCATTCCCTTGGCGCCGGGGACTTTACAATTTCCAGCCATATTGCCGGTCGGGCTGCACTCCTCAGCTTTATGGGCGGCGTGGCTGGCCTCGTCCTTCTGACGCCACTGACAACCTCCCTTGCCACAACCCTCGCCCCCTTCACGCATCAGGCCGCCGTGCCAAGCACCTTTCCGACAACACTGGATGGCTGGTGGACAACACTCCGCATTTTACCTCTCAGCCTCCTGAAAGAGCTCGGTGCCCTGCCCGTTATTGCGGCTTTTCTGGGATGGATCACAGCTCAGGGCGTTGTGCTCGTGTGGCTCCGTCGATTGCCGTGAGGGCCTTTCTTTCCTCGCTGTTTCTTATTGCCGTGCTTTGGTCGGCTGGTTTTGTCTGGTTCATCCACGATTCCCGACAGCCACCGCATGTTGCCAGTGTCTGCGATGGCATCGTCACCCTCACAGGCGGCCAATCCCGTATCGAAACCTCCCTCACCCTTCTCAAGGGCGGATATGGCCAGCTTCTACTGATTTCTGGCGTCGGGCCCCATGTTACACTCGATCAACTGGTGCGCCTTCAGAACCAGACGCTTTCCAGCGATCTGGCCAGCCGCGTCACTCTGGGCCGCCGCGCCGTCAGTACAATTGGTAATGCTTATGAGACCACGACGTGGGCCAGAGATCACAAGATGCACAGCCTGCTGGTCGTTACCGCTGGCTACCACATTCGCCGCGCCATTATAGAGCTCAGCCGGACTGCCCCAGATCTGGAACTCGTGCCTTATCCGGTTCTCCCGCCAGCTCTGGAAGCGCCACTGTCCCGCCAGACCCTGCATTTACTCATCCGGGAATATTTCAAACTTCTGGGCGCAGAGCTTGGTAACTTGACGGGCCTGCCAGACGGCAAGATTGGCCTTACGCCTCACTAAGACCTCTTGTGCAACTACAGCTTTTCTGGTGAGCAGACAAAATTATGAGCATTCTTCGCGGCCTGCTGTTCAATCTTTATTTCCTGATCCTCACAGTCATCATGGGCCTCGGGGCAATCCCGATCCGCCTCATGAAGCGACAGGATCTGGCACTCTCTTACGCCAAACTCTGGTCCAGAGCGGTGCTGTTTGGATTTGCACAGCTTTGCTCCGTGAAAATCGAAGTTCAGGGTCGGGATAATATTCCTGCAGGCCCAAGCCTCATTGCATCCCAGCATCAGTCTTTCTTCGATGGCTTCGTGTGGATGAATCTGGTTCCCCTCCCGACCTACATCATCAAGGCGGAACTGACTAAAATACC
Organism: Gluconobacter sp. P1D12_c; assembly: GCF_018812105.1. NCBI lineage: Bacteria > Pseudomonadati > Pseudomonadota > Alphaproteobacteria > Acetobacterales > Acetobacteraceae > Gluconobacter > Gluconobacter sp. P1D12_c. Next base: position 280,007 of record NZ_JACSIQ010000003.1, on the reverse strand, counting down.
CCTCGTCGGCCCCATGCTTGTTCTGAGCGGCATGATCCCTGTGGAACGAAGCGCTGGATCTAAAGCCCTGCGGACCATGATGAAAGACAGCGCACGCGCTCACGCATCTGACAGACAGATTATTATCTTTCCTGAAGGTACACGCACACTCCCCGGAGAGCGCCACCCCATCCAACCGGGCATTATTGCTTTAGCCCGACAGGCTAATGTTCCTGTCGTGCCGGTCGCCACCAATTCCGGCCTCTTCTGGGACCGATCTCCCTGGCGGAAAAAACCGGGTGTTTTGAAGGTCGTCATCGGCGCGCCACTCCCCTCCACAGAGGGACGCAACGGCTTCACGACCGCGCTGAACGAAGCATGGGATGAACTGTGCGCAACCCATGAATTACCGCGCAATACTGTGGATAACTCTGTGGAGCTTCAGAGGGTTTAGCCGCCGCCGGAACAGAAGGAGTTTTGAGGCTACAGGCTTCGGGCGAATCTCAAGAAACCTAACAGTTTCCACACGTAGCTAAAAAACCCTGTTTTTCTGCGGTTTTCAGCTATTCCCTGACCTTAATGTGCCCAGATCGCCTTCCATAGACTCGGCTGTCAAACAATGACCGCACGCGGAATGCTGTTTTGGGGATAAAATACCGCCCATCGAACCAGCTTCTTTATCCAGTTACACAAAGACAGGCCCAGTGAACCCAGTTTTCAATACTGCCCGTTACCTGAAAATCACGCTTGTCGTCTTCTGTTTCATTACAGTTGTGGCAGCTGCAGATACCGCCCTGTGGCATCACGTCACCACCAGAATGCAGGCACAAATTGAAAACGAAGTCGCGAACCTGAAAGCTACGGGATGGTTTGTAGAGACTGGAGAAATTCGTCGTGGAGGCTGGCCTTTCGGAGCATGGATCGAAATTCAGAAACCCCAGCTCAGCCATAAAAATTTTCCTGCCCAACCGTTTGAAGCTGGCTGGGCAGGTGAGACCTTCAGGCTTGGTGGACCATGGACGGAACTCGTCAGAAACGGCCTCACCGTCTCCCTCTCCGGTCGTCAGGCTGCGCGCATTATCACTTCTTCGGCCAGAGCTACCATTCTCACAGAAGCTTTGAGACTGCACATCTCAGAGGACGGAACCGTGATGTTCCATGCTCCTTCTGCCCAAGTCGCCGTCGCAATGAACCTTGTGGATCAGACAGTCGCGCTGTCCCGCCCTTCTGGACGCATCCTCCTCCAACCCCAGGCCTCAGCAGGAGCCACACGCCTCGGACTGGATCTGTTGTCTTCCACTCTCAGCACATCATTTTTGAATGCTGCCAAGTATCCACTGCACAACGCTCATCTCGTGGTAGCTCTCACAACGTCCAGCACACATCCTGAAAGTCCACTTTTTAGTCCTGAAGGCTATGAGCGCCTACTTGTGCAGACAGCATCATTTTCGATGGGGTCGGAAGCGACTTCTGCACATCTTTCCTTTTCCGGTGAACTGACATACCCAGCGCTCAACGGCCACCTCACCCTGACGCTTCTGAACTGGCATGATGCCGCCGAAAAAATCCTAAATATTCCGCGCCTTCAGGCCTTGCTTGCTCCAGACACGCGCGTCTTCCTTGAACGCATTCTGCACGCAACGCCCTCATCCGGAATGACAGAAAGTCATCCTGTTGTCGCAGAAGTTTCCGTCGTGAACGGTCATGCTGCACCTGCTCTCGAACAACTTTTGCAAACAATCTCCACACAAAAAATTGACGCGTCACATTTGCGCGAGTAGACGCAGGGAATGTTTTGATTTTTGTCAAAACCATGGCGCGGAAAGAAAACTATTCCCGTGCTGCGGCTTTCAAGATTCAGATCCGGGTCATGCGTGCAGTGCGGTGCGCATGGTCTCAGCTCATTCCTGACTTCTAGGGTGCGAGCGTAGCTGACGGGTCCATGCGGGCCGGTTCTGCGGTCCGCCTCCCAAGCAGAAGGCACCATCGCAATGTTTGGCCTGTCGGCTTTATTTCTCGCGCGATTTCAGTTCGCGTTTACAGTCGGGTTTCACATCGTATTCCCGGCATTCTCGATCGGGCTTGCTGCCTATCTCGCCGTTCTTGAAGGCCTCTGGCTCAAGACGGGACGCAGCGCCTATCTGGATCTCTTCAAATACTGGCTGAAAATCTTCTCCGTCGTATTCGCGATGGGCGTGGTTTCCGGTCTGGTCATGTCCTACGAGTTCGGCACCAACTGGTCCCAGTTCTCGCAGAAGGCTGGCCCCATCCTCGGCCCGATGCTGGCCTATGAAGTGATGACGGCCTTCTTCCTTGAAGCCGGCTTCCTTGGCGTCATGATGTTTGGCCTCAACCGTGTAGGCAAAGGCCTGCACTTTGGCGCCACCTGCATGGTCTCGATCGGCACGCTGATCTCCATGACGTGGATTCTTGCCTCCAACTCATGGATGCAGACGCCACAGGGCTACATCATCGATGAAGCCACAGGTCGTTTCCTGCCGGGCAACTGGTGGCAGATCATCTTCAACCCGTCCTTCCCGTTCCGCCTCGTGCACATGGGACTGGCAGCGTTCCTGTCCGTCGCATTCATCGTGGCTGGCGTCGCTGGCTGGCATCTGCTGAAGGCGCGTCGTGAAGGCCGTCAGGCGTCCGAACAGGTCCGTTTGATGTTCTCCATGGCTATGTGGATGGCTGCCATCGTTGCTCCGGTCCAGTTTCTGGCAGGTGACACGCAGGGTCTGAACACACTGGAATACCAGCCTGCCAAGATCGCCGCGATGGAAGGCGACTGGGACTCCGAAGGCCGTGCGCCGGAAATCCTGTTCGGTATTCCGGACATGGAAAACGAGACGACGCACTACAAGGTCCAGATTCCGCTCCTCGGCTCCCTGATCCTGACTCACAGCCTCGATGGCAAGGTGCCGGGCCTCAAGGACTACCCGAAGGATCTGCGCCCGTATTCGCCGCTGCTGTTCTTCTCCTTCCGTATCATGATCGCCCTTGGCTCGCTCATGGTTCTGGTTGGTCTGTGGTCTCTCTTCCTGCGCTGGAAGGGCAGCCTTTACAGCAACGCGATGCTCCATCGTGTCGCTCTGTGGATGTCCCCGGCAGGCTTCATAGCCCTGCTGTGTGGCTGGATCACGACTGAGGTCGGCCGTCAGCCATACACGGTTTATGGCCTCCTAAAGACCTCCGACAGTGTCTCCCAGATCGCTCTGCCGAGCATGGCGACGTCGATGGTTGCCTTCGTGATTGTATACTTTGTGGTCTTCGCAGGCGGCATCACCATTCTCCTGCGCAGCTTCGCAGAAGAGCCTCACTCTGGTGAGGAAGGTCCGTCCGAGCACGAGCCGCAGATGTCCGCTGGTACCACGCAGGTCTCACATCACCCCCACAATGCTGGTCTGGCGGAGTAAGCGATCATGACCGAATCCGCCGCTTTCTGGCTTCCCGTGGTCTGGGCCGTTCTCGCGGCCTCTGCCATCTTCCTCTACGTCATTCTTGACGGCTTCGACCTGGGCATCGGCGTCCTGTTCCTCAAGGAACGGGATCACGATCACCGCAACGTCATGGTCAACACGGTCGCCCCTGTCTGGGACGGCAACGAAACCTGGATGATCTTCGGCGGCGCTGCACTCTACGGCGTCTTCCCGGTTGCTTACGGCACAATCCTTCCCGCGCTGTACCTGCCCATCCTGTTCATGCTGCTGGCTCTCATCCTGCGCGGTGTCTCCTTCGAGTTCCGCTTCAAGATGAAGTCTCCCGGTTCACAGCTGTTCTGGGATGCATCCTTCTGCGGTGGCTCCATCGTTGCAGCATTCATGCAGGGTGTGATCCTCGGGACGCTGGTGCAGGGCATTCCCGTCCAGAACAACGTGTTCGTCGGAACCTCGCTGGACTGGCTGACGCCGTTTGCACTGTTCTGTGGTGCCGCCGTCACAATCGGCTACGCGCTTCTGGGCTCCACATGGCTCATCTGGCGCTGTGAAGGCGAACTGCAGGATACGATGCGTCGTGTTTCCTACGGCCTTGCTGGCCTGATGCTGCTGACGATCGTCGCTGTATCCGTCTGGACGCCACAGCTTCACACGACCTACATGCAGCATTGGCTGGAATGGCCACAGCTTGCTCTGGTCCTGCCGGTTCCCGTCGCTGTCGTAGCTGTCGCTGGCGCGCTGTTCCTGGGCCTGCGCAACCGCAAGTCCCACCTGCTACCGTTCATCTCGACACTAGGTCTGTTCTTCCTGTGCTTCTCCGGTCTCGGAATCAACGTGTGGCCGTATATCGTGCCACCGACCATCACGATCTGGCAGGCCTCTTCGCCACCAAGCAGTCAGGCTTTCGTCCTGTTCGGTGCGATGTTCCTGCTGCCAGTCATCCTCGGCTACACAATTTATTCCTACTATGTGTTCCGCGGAAAAGTGACGAACGAGCATCACTACCACTGACCTTCAGGGAGTTCGCGCCATGAGAATCGAGTACGGAAAGCCCAACCAGAAAACCGGCACCGTCGCCTGGATGAAACGGGTGGGATGGTTCGTATTCTTCTGGCTCAGCGGTGTCCTCGTCGTTGGCGTGGGCGCTGAACTCCTCAAGAGGATCATCTTCGGCGGCCATCACTAACCGAGGCCTCCCAAAGAAAAACCCCGCCCCTGAAAGGCGGGGTTTTTCATGCCCTCAGAAGGTATCTTTCTGCCGACGCAAGTCCGCAAAATGCGACACATCGGACGCTCGCAGAAATGGATTCGTGGCCCGCTCTGTTCCCAGAGAGACTGGCAATGTCGGTCTCCCCGCTTCCAAAAGCGTTTCCACTTCCGCTGCCCGCGCTTTCAGAGCCTGATTGTCTGGATCGACATGCAATGCAAAGGCGACGTTCGAGCGGGTGTACTCATGTCCGGCACAAACCAGCGTGTTATCAGGCAGTGCATCATAACGATGAAGACTCCGATACAGCTCTTCTGCTGTCCCCTCCAGCAGGCGCCCACATCCGACACTGAACAGCACATCACCACAGAACAACGCAGGCACTTCAGGCACAACATAGGAAAGATGCCCGACAGCGTGTCCCGGCGTTAGAAGAACGTCCACTTTAGTGGATCCAATATGAAAACTGTCACCATCTTCAAGGCCACGATCCAGCTTGGGGAGCCATTCCTGCTTCTGGGATGGGCCGAACACTTTCGCGCCATATCGTTCGCGAAGGGCTTCCACCCCTCCCTTATGATCCGCGTGGTGATGCGTCAGAAGAATCAGATCGAGACGCCCTTCTCCCAACACGTCCATGACTGGGCCAGCTTCGCCTGGGTCCACGACAGCCCGCGTCCCGTCTTCTGCTTTCAAAAGCCAGACATAATTGTCTGACAAAACCGGAATGGACTGAATATCAAGTGACATGACAGTTCCCCTGAACTGAGCTTGCTGGTTAGATACTTCCATGCTGACGCGCCTGACACGCACCCGTTCCGAAGATGCCGCCGCTTTCTATCAAAGCTGGGCAGGCCAACGCACAGCCAGTCTCCTCAACCGAAGATTGAACAGTCTCCTGCCAGACCTCCGGGCGCGTCGACTTCTCGGGATAGGGTACCCCGGCCCCTATCTTCCTGCCACAGCCGGGTGCGCAGTTTCTGCACGTTTGCAGCATCCCCAGACCCAGCGCCCATTTCACCACATCGTTCAGGACTGCCTGATTGAGAGCGGGCGCCTGCCTTTCGATGACCTGTCGATGGATACCGTGCTGGTCGTTCATGGACTGGAGTTTACCCGTTCAGCAGCAGAGTTTCTCCGCGCCGCCTGGAAGGTCATGACGGATGACGGCTACCTGATTCTCGTCGTACCCAACCGCTCCGGCTACTGGGCTCATACGGATGCAACACCTTTTGGTCACGGCGTCCCCTTCAGCACCAGACAGTTAACGCGGCTGCTGGAGCAGGGACTGTTCCAAATCGAACACCATACTGGCGCACTCATGACGCCCCCTGCTCTGCTGTCGCGTCTTTCAGGCACACTTCCAGAACGCGTTGGAAAAATGATCCGCTACCCCTGCGCGGGCGTCCATATCGTGGTGGCTCGCAAGAACGTCTATGCAGGCCTTCCCCTGATGGACGAAAAAGCGCGTGTGACCGTCCCCAGACAGGTTGCAGAACCTGCCTGAAAAACGCCTTCTTTGTGGCGAATTCTTGACCCTAGCTTCCTGTGCCGTAAGAGTGCGTTCCATGTCGTTGATCCAGTCCCTCAAACTTGTCCTGTCGCCGCCGCATCGCGCTGCGACTCCCTTCCTCGCTGCTGGTGCCTTCGTTGGCATCATCGGCCGCCTGACGCCCTGGCGGTTCACGCGTCTCATCGGAAAGGCTGGCATCGCATTTTCTGCATTCTGCCTGTACTTCTTCCGGGATCCGAAGCGCACACCTCCACCGGGATCAGATCTCGTACTGGCATCTGCAGATGGCCGCGTAACGTCAGTCTCTCTCGTTGCTCCACCAGCAGCGCTTGAAATGGGCACAACTCCGGTCTGGCGCGTCTCGACGTTCCTGTCCGTGCTGGACGTGCACATCAACCGGATGCCTGCAGCCGGTCAGGTCACGAAGATTGCCTATCATGCAGGCAAGTTCCTGAACGCCAGCCTCGACAAGGCCTCAGAGCACAACGAGCGCAACGAAATCCGCCTGACCCTTGCGGACGGCCGCAATATCGGCGTCGTGCAGATCGCAGGCCTGATTGCCCGCCGCATCCTCTGCTTCGTTGAAGAAGGCGAGCATCTGGAAGCTGGCGAACGCTTCGGTCTGATCCGTTTTGGCTCCCGCACAGACGTATATCTGCCGCCGGGTGTTGAGCCGATCGTTGTTGAAGGCCAGACCATGATCGGGGGCGAAACCGTCCTGGCGAAGCTCTGAGCCAGAACGCGCCAATGACCATTCCCGAGACGGCTGAACCCAACCGTCCTGCCAGACGCCGCCGCATTCGTCGCCGACTGCGCCGCATGGGACGCACCCCCCGCACACGCGTGCGGGGACCGTCCTTTAACCGGCTAATTCCTAACATCCTGACCATGCTCGGCCTGTGTGCTGGCTTGAGCGGGATGCGCTTTGCGCTGGAACACCAGTTTGCACACGCAGCGGTCGCCCTCCTGATCGCAGCCTGCATTGATGGACTGGACGGCCGGATTGCGCGCCTGCTGCGCGGCACAACGCGTTTTGGCGCCGAATTCGACAGTCTGTCAGATTTCGTATGCTTCGGTGTCGCACCGTCATTCGTGCTGCTGATCTGGTGCCTTGAAGATGCCGGGCGCTATGCCTTTGTCCCCTGCATCATGTTCACGGTCTGCATGGCCCTTCGTCTGGCACGCTTTAACGCAAGCCTGGATGACGATGACAAGCCGGATTACTCCGCCAACTTCTTTACCGGCGTTCCAGCCCCTGCTGGCGCAGGTATCGTTCTGTTCCCCGTATTCCTGGGCCTTGAGGCAGACAGGATGCATGCCGAAGGCCTTGCAGCTTTTGCCCGTGCACCCATCGTCTCGGCAGTCTGCCTGATCCTGACAGGTCTGCTGCTGGTCTCGACGCTGCCGGTCTGGTCTTTCAAGAATTTCAAGGTTCCGGCCCGCTATGTTCTGCCGCTCATGCTGGGAACGGGCCTCTATGCGGCCGTTCTCGTTGCGGACCCGTGGGGCGCACTAGCCGCAGCCGGACTTTTTTATGTCGCAATACTGCCCTTTTCCCGCCGGTCTTATCACCGGCTGAAACGGGCCGCTGAAGACATGTCCGAGACGGTTGAAGAAGAAGCAATCTGAACAAAAAAAGCCGCCGGAATGACCGGCGGCTTTTTTTATGTCTCCACAAGGCTGGAAGCAGTCTTCCAGCCATTCGGAAAATACTTATTCCGTGACATCCCAAAGCCATGCTGCACCGCGGACGCCAGAGCTGTCACCATGCAGGTTCTTGACGATTGGCGTTGTGCAGACCGGCGTAATGACGTGCTTGCTCAGAAGCGGCGGAACACGCTCATACAGAGACGCCAGATTAGAAATTCCGCCCCCGAGAACGATCACGTCCGGATCAAGGAAGTTGATTGCGAGGGAACAGGCGCGCGCAAAACGCTCCATATAAAGGTTCAGTGCGCGGATAGCAGCCTGATCGCCGTTTGCCGCAGCCTCTTCGATGCCAGCCGTGTTGCGGTTACCTGGGCCCTTCCAGTCAGCAGCGAGAGCCGGACCGGAAAGATAGCGCTCCATGCAACCTTTGTTTCCACAGAAGCAAGGACGCGGCTCACCATCTTCAGGGAGCGGCCAGGGAAGCGGCAGATGCCCCCATTCACCAGCAATATGGTGGCGGCCTTCAAGCACACGCCCGTTATTGACAATGCCAGCGCCCATGCCCGTTCCGACAATAATGCCAAAAACAGTCTGTGCACCTTTGGCTGCACCATCGGCGGCCTCAGACAGCGCAAAGCAGTTCGCGTCGTTCTCGGTGCGGACAGGGCGGGACAGCGCCGATTCCAGATCCATGCCGAAAGGCTGATCGTTCAGCCAGGTCGCATTGGCATTCTTGATCAGGCCGGTCTCCGGAGAAATCGATCCCGGAATGCCTATACCCAGCGTGGATGTGCTCTGACCGGCAGACACGCGGTGGCTGGGAACAGCCCCCAAACGATGATCCACACTCGTTACGAGATCACGGATCGCAAGAACCGCTTCCGGATAAACACCTGGATTGGGAATTCGCTCACGCAGGACAAGATCGCCCTGACGATTAAGAACTGCGATCTCGATCTTGGTTCCACCGAGATCAATACCAAGGCGATAGTCAGCCATCTCATGCCCTGTGTTGTTTGGCGGCCGTCTGAAAAGAGAGCCTGAAAACAGATTAACGCACTGTATGCGCTCGTCTGATTGAACGTGAAAGCCTCTGTCGGCAAGTCATCCGATCACAAAAAATCAATGTTTCTGTTTTTGTACGATCGAGTTCTGGTCAAACTCCGCCATTCATCCCTCAGCGAGACGCTGAAGACCCAGAAGAATATCCTGGGGAGACGGAGGACATCCTGGAATAGCCCGGCGGACCGGCGTGAGCGCTTTCAAGCCTCCCAAAGTGGCATAATTCGGCCCGAACATCCCGCCATCAACAGCGCAAGCCCCTACAGCCACCAGACTTTTTCCAGCCGGCATCGCGTTCCAGACCCGCTCAAGCATCTGAACACAGGCTCTGCCCATCGGACCCGCAACCAATAGCCAGTCTGCATCTGCCGGATCGGTAACGCGTGCGAAGCCATATTGCTCAAGAGCAAAAGCACTGCCGCATAAACTCTCCACTTCCATGGCGCAGCCTTCACATCCTCCGGTCTCCAATACGTACAAATTGATCGTATCGGGACGGACAGACATGCCTTTGTCGGCAGATACTCTCCATCGCGAGACATTCAGGAAAGCGTGCAGCACACTGAGTGGGCCCATAGTCTGAAACGCTGTCACATCGCCACTCCAGACGGGGCCAGAGCCAGAGACTTTAGCCCGGCGCTTAAACGCTCTGGAACCTCTCCCTGCAACACACGATGCAGAACGGGTAGCAAAGAGACAGCCGGGTCTCGGGCATGGACAGACTCAATCTTCCTATTCTTCAGGCGCACCCAGTACCAGACGTCACCTCTCGCCCCTTCAGCCGCGCCGATGCCTTCCTGCGTGGCTTCAGGTGCAGGCTCGTCATCATCCATGCCGATGCTCCCCAAAATCCGCTTGATTAAAGCCAGAGAATCCCGGATTTCCGTCAAACGCAGCGCATCGCGGGCTGCCGCATCGCCATCGCTGGAGCCTGTTGCCCGCAAAGCATCCAGCCGCATACCGCCTTCCATGCGACGCACATCAAGACTTCGACCCGAAGCCCGACCGACCAGACCACCAACGGCAAATTCACGTGCCTGCGCAGGCGCCAAAACAGCCAGTCCCTTCAAACGGGGTGCAAATACGGATTGCAGTTCGCGCAGTTGCGCCATGCGAGAGTACATGACCTCCAGAACGGCCTGAGCCAGAGGGACAATTTCCAGACCAGACCGCACACCCTCGCACGTAATCACGTCCGTCAGTCGGCGCGGTACGCTCTGCTCTGCACAAGCGGCGGCAATAGCCTCCCGCGCATGCTCACAGTGTGTTGCCAGCAGCCCCGCATCCACGGCACGTGCGGTTCTCGCCATATCGAAGAGGTGGACGGAAATTCGCTCAATTTCCAGAAGGATCATCCAGGCATCCCGCGTGCCTGGACCCGGCTGCAACCCGCGCGCTTGGGCAACAGCCCGGCAAAACGCCATTGGGTGAGCGACAAAACCCCCAGCCGTCATGCGGGCAACCAGAGGGAGTGCCTCTTCAGGCGACAATCCAACCATGCGTTGCAACACACCGCGATGAGCCAGCCCAGCATCGACGGACAGCCCTTGCACTGCGCCGCGCACAACATCGAAAGAGAGTTCGAGCGGACCACTCAATCCTGTTGTTTCCGCACGCAGGCGGCTACGGCCCGCAAGCAAGGGCAAAGCCTGCCCTCCAGGCCCCGGCCGTGAGGACAGCGGCCATGTCGTTTCCCAGAAGCCATCATCAAGGGCAGGACGACCATCTCCGCAGGCACTCATGGCCTCAACGCCCCAGAGATCATAGGCTACGCGTTCCCCCCACTCCGCCGCAGGGAAACGTGAAGATGGCGCCAGATAGCGACGATCTTCCACCGCCGTACTGGCCATCAAAGGGCAATCGCCGTCCAGCAACAGCACGTAAACACGCTGCTCATCCGCCCAGCAGGACAACAGTGACAAAGCTCTGCCGGGTGCAGTCAGCATCGCTTCCCATTGCTCGGGATCAAGATGGTAATGCGCCAGTGCAACCCGCTCACCACTCCGAATGATGCGTTCCATGCTCATCATGGCCGCCACCCAGGCGCTGGATGCCATGCCAGAAGCAGCGGCCCGCAAAGACCGACAAGCAGAAGAACAACCTCAACGGCCGGAACAATGCCACCCTTGAGACTAAGACCGGACGGCATCAGCCCGGCCAGACGAACCTGCCTCAACCCGGGAAGTAGACAAACGATCATCAGCACAAGGAGCAACGGCTCAAGAGAACGACCGATCGCCAACAAAGCGCAAAAGACCGGCCATGGCGCTACGCCAGCAGCGACCATTTCGTATCGACGTCCGTCATTCTGACGTTCCAAAACAGCCAATCCGACAGACGCTACTAAAAGAAGGACAATTGCACTTCCTTCACCAACTGCCGCGGCAATCGCCCCCAGCGCGGACAGAATGGGCAGGAAGACACCGCGCCCTCGGGACTGGCCTGCCATACGCATGATCAGGGTCCCAAACCCTGCGACCAGCACCAGAATATGAACGAGCGGGTGCCCGTCCAGTCGCAACATCAGCAGAATGGCTGCAAACCTCAGACCCGTATCAAGCAGCACGGCATCAGGTTCCGGGACGGGAGACGGCCCCAGACCGGCCATCATGCACAACCCGACGGTCAGCAAAACCGGCCCCAGAGGAGACTGGTCCATCGACAGCAGGGATGCCCCCAGAACTCCCAGAATAACTCCACCGAGACGTGACCTCGCCATGTCCCAGACAATGGCAGCCTTCTGCGCTCCCCGGCCCTCGCGCCAGGCCCAGAGAACCGTTCCTGCGCCGCACAGCACCGTGACGGCGAAAGCTGAATGAACATTCAGTGCCATCAAAGCGCATCCGGTCACCAGAAATGGCAAAATACGTCCAACCCGGTCTCCCGCAGGCGGCAAAAGAAGCGGCATGACCGCAACCACGCAGGAGCACGCGGCGGCGAGCGCATCCGCACCCGGCATCAGCCAAACTGCAATGGGGGTCATGAGAGCACCAGCAATCGCAAACGTGCGACTGCTAACAGCCTGTCGGCCTGGCGGCGTTATGAGCAGCAGAAAAGCGGCCAGAAGCGGCCAGACTGTTACGGCGAACAGCGTTCCAACGGGAGCAAGCGGATGCATCAGTTTTCCTCCACTCGCCGCCAGGCAAGGCGCGGCAACAGCGTCATCCCCAGTGCGCCTAGAACACCCCATAGCGCTACAGCCGCAGCAAAGAACGGCCACGACTGAAGAACACACGCCATGACAATCAGTCCGTCAGCAGCCATCAGCAGCCCTGTAAACTGCACAAGTGCCGGGCCGAAAGCAGCGCCACACAGGCCCACCAGAACCGCTCCCGCTCCCAACACAGGCGCCAATCCAAGACTCGCACCTGAGAGACCAAGTGCCAACAGCAGAAGCAACGCCCCGACCACGGGCAGCACGGCACCGCGATCTGGCACATGACCAGCGAAGCGCCTGAGCCATATCCAGGCACCAATATTCAGACCGATTAACGCGATCGAGGTGAGCAGCGCCAAAAGCCCTCCACAGACTGTCGCTCCCGCAAAAGCACATACCAGACCGTAAAGCGGCAGGCCTCGTCCATCTCGCCCCAGCCCGGCAAGCGCCAGCAGCAGAAGCACGCCAAATCCGACAATCATGTCGCAAACCTCCCGGCGAGCGCGAGCAGAAGCGCCACTCCGGCAAATAGCGCCGTCAGTCGTTCACTGCGTTCCTGTGCGGTGAGCCTCAGTCCAATAAGCACGACCACCACAAGAGCAAGTCGACCCAACAGCCCACCCAATCCTACAAACCAGCCCGTCACATCGCTTCCACCCAGACCAACCGTGATGGGCAGAGCGAGATCAGCCAGCAGCAGAAGCCAGGCCATATTCAGAACTTCCGCAACATTCCGCGACATCTCACGAACCTGACGGCTTTTTTCACCATCCAGACGCTGGATCATATCGTCTTCACGCAGGGGCGGGCAGGAAATCGCCAACGCCAATGCGCATGCGCCCAGCGCACCTTCCAGCCCTGATGCTGGCTCAATGTGCAACATGGCACATAAGCCCCCCAGACCATCCGCGCCCGGTGCCGCAAGCGCAATCAAGGCTTCCGTCAAGCAGAGAACCAGAACGGCAGGGAGAACCCGCCGCCATTCTTCCCTTTGCTGTGGAACGCCTAACATGAGACGACCGGCCAGCAGCAAAAGGCCGATCAGCAGAGGATTGGCGAGAGAAACAAATGCCCCGCCCGTCGTCACCGCAGGCAGAACAACAAAGATCAACAATGCAATGGCCAAGACAAGCGCCAGTCTCGGTGCAACAGACTGTTTTAAGACAACGCCCCAGAAACGGATTGCCCTGCGCATCTGACGTTGAGGCCCGCAAATGGCTTCGCCATTTATCCAGCGAGGCAACTCTGCCAGCGCCCACCCCATGACAGGCGCCAGAGCCAGGAGAATTAAAAGCTGAAACAGCGTCTGAGCGACAGCCCACAGACCGGTCATCATCATGCCGTCAGACCCAGAACCACCAGAACAAGCGCAAGCAGCACAAGCCAGAGCCCCACCGCCATCTGCCGCATATCTGGCATTTGACCGCTCTTAAGCGCCGCCAGCGCCTGAAGACGGATCCGACCACCGACAATCAAACGACGCATGATCCAGGGCAGAGCCGGAGGTTCTTCGAAGAGTCCTGTCTCTGATCGGCCAGTCTGCGTCCCCGGAAGCAGTAAGTTCGCGATAGCCTTTTCAAGACCACGCTCCGTGCGCCACGATTTTACTAAGAACAGCCACATCACACTGAGAATTAACATCAAAGCTGGCACCTTGAGGTGCGCACCGTCTCCGCCACCCAAAGACCAGAACGGCCAGACCCACTCTCCCTCAATGTGATGAAGCACGGGGCTGAACACGCCAAACACTGTCACCGGCAGCAACAGAGCGCCCAAAATAACCCCGCAGACAGCACCTGCGGGACCGATAGGCAAAACGCCCGTGTCGGGCCGACGCCCCACAGTCAAAACATCAAACAGTGAAATCAGGCCGATCAGAAGCCCCACAAGCACTCCAATCACGCTCCAGCCCTGCACACCAGCAGCCAGCCCCAGCGCAGCGTGAATTCCCAGCCACAACACAAGAAAACCCGGCAGGGGCGGAAACGGCAGACGCAGCGTCACGAGGACCGGCATCAGTCTTAGTGCCGGAACGGACAGTGTTATCAGGGCCAGATCCAGCAACAGGCTTTCAAGCGCAATCCGCGCGCCTGTCCCCATGCCTTCATCCTGCGCTGCAATCAGAAGCGTTGCCAGAATGGCAGGCCTGACCAGTCCCAGATCGCCAGGGTAAATTCCCCAGAACACGCTGCGCCCCAAAACGAGCAAAACAAGTGCAGCCAGCCCCGCTGCACAGCCAATAGGGACCACGGCCCCCGCATGCCAGACAAGCGCAACGGCAAGAACAGACGACAACGCTGGAAACAGCGCGCCCTCACACGTAAAGAGCGCCGGCCAGAACAGCAGCGGAAAGAGAGAAAGAAGCGCCAACGTACTGTCTGGCATCAATGCCGAGCATAAGAGAGCTGGCAGCGCCCACCATACCGGGCACGCTTTGCGCTCCTGCGTCATCAGCACGCCAATCGCTACGGCAACAGCCGGGGCAGACGTCAACAATACAGCCGCAAGAGCTGCCGGGAGTGCAAAGCGCCCCCGGCCAACACGGCTTTCCCGGTCTGTCTTGAGAGCAGCAGGAAAGGTCAATGCCGCAAGGCAAAGAGAGACCGGATCAGTATGAAACAGGGCAGAAAAAGTGAGCAGGGTACGGTCCGGTCCAGAGGGAGAACGGGCCGTATCAGATCATGCCCGTCAGATCATGGCGAGAGATACCTTGCGTTGGGGCGGAGGGAAAGCATGATCCAGAACTTTCAGGTCCTCTTCAGTGAGGCTGATTTCCAAACTGGCAACATTGGAGAGGAGATGCTTTGGAGAACCGGCCTTGGGAATAGCCATGACATTTTCCCGACGCATCACCCAGGCCAGTGCAATCTGAGCAGGATCAGCCGGCCCAGCAGACGTCTCATGTCTCCCTGCAATCTCGGCAAGAGCGGGGTGTTGGAGAAGTTCGCCGCCCTGCCCCAGCGGAGAATAAGCCATCGTCACAGTTCCGGTCGAAAGATCATGATCCAGCAGATCAAACTCCGTTCCGCGATGTTCCAGACTGTAAAGAACCTGATTGACCTGACAGGCCCCTGAAAGCGCCTCGATTTCTTCCATGTCATCAACATCGAAGTTCGAAACACCCCATCCCCGGATCAGCCCGTCTGTCTGGAGGTCTTCAAACGCCCGAATGGTCTCTTCCAGCGGCGTACCACCACGCCAGTGCAGCAGATACATGTCCAGCCAGTCCGTATCCAGACGGTCCAGCGAGCGCCGGCAGGCCCGGCGCACGCCGTCATAAGACGCGTTGGACGGGAGGACCTTGCTGACGAGATAAACATCATCCCGTACATCCGCGATGGCTTCACCAACCAGCTTTTCAGACCGGCCGTTTCCATACATTTCCGCTGTGTCGATAACCCGCAGGCCGGCTTCCAGACCCGTCCGCAAACTCTCGATCTCCAGAGCGCGGCGATCTGCACTGTCTCCGACATTCCATGTCCCCATTCCCAATGCAGGAACGGTGGTGCCGTTGCGGAGCGTAACGGTTTTCATAAGGCGTCTCCCGGGAAGAACTCTGTCACACAACGACATACCCCCCGAAGATGTTCCGCCTGAACCTCAGCCGGACTTCTTCCAGCCCCGCTCCTGCTGCTGCCAGTACACAAGAGTATGGCCAGCCGCTTTCAAGGCTACCCATCTTTGACGGGCCCTCTGGACGCTCGCGGGGTCACGCCCATCGAACAGGTCAAAAATTCTTGTGAACGGAGAAAAATCGTCTTCTCCAGCGCCATCAATCCGGAACAGGAACTTTGCGCCATTCGGCACATCAGTCCCTTCTGTCAGCCAGATCGGCTGCCAGGACGCATGACCCATTTTCGCAGTGCCATGCGGAAGCCATACGGGATCGCGGGACGCCCAGAGTGCGGCATCCAGATCCGTAACGGACGCTGCATCGGGGCAACGGACCAAGGCCCGCTCCCCAACATCCAGCGTCTTACCCAGAAGCGCAGGCAACGCCTCTTCCAGAGGCGTCCGCGTCAGATGATAAAATCCGACATCCACTCTCAGGCACTGACCTCATGAGACAGTACGAACTGGTTCAGAAGACGAACCCCAAACCCAGTTGCACCCTTCGGAGCCGTCGGGGACGCCGTCGTCTTCCATGTCGTGCCGGCAATATCCAGATGCGCCCAGACAGTCTCACCAACGAAGCGCTTCAGGAACTCAGCCGCCAGAATGGCACTCCCCGGACGGCCGCCAATGTTCTTCATATCAGCAATGTCAGAGTCGATCTGGCGATTGTAGGCCTCGCCCATCGGCATCCGCCACAGACCTTCGCCAACCTGCTTTCCAGCCTCGAACAGACCGGAAGCCAGCGTGTCGTCATTGCTGAACAAACCTGCGTTTTCCGTTCCAAGACTCACCACGATCGCACCGGTCAATGTGGCCAGATCAATCATCAGCTTCGGCTTGAAACGATCCTTTGTGTAGGCAAGAACATCCGCCAGAACCAGACGGCCTTCGGCATCCGTGTTCAGCACTTCGATGGTCTGGCCGCTATAGCTCGTCACAATATCGCCCGGACGCTGGGCCCGGTCAGACACCATGTTTTCCACCAGTCCGACAACACCGATCGCATTCACAGGAGCCTTGCGGCGCGCCAGTGCGCTCATGAGGCCGATAACCGTGGCGGCACCGCCCATGTCGGTCTTCATCTCGTCCATGCCGGCAGCAGGCTTGATCGAAATTCCACCGCTATCAAACGTTACGCCCTTACCGATGAAGGCCAGAGGCGCTTCATCACCACCGCCATTATGACGGACAATCACGGTGCGGGGCTTATTCGCACTTCCTTGCGCCACACCCAGAAGAGCACCAAAGCCCAATTCCTGCATGGCGGCTTCATCGAGAACTTCCACTTCAAGACCTGTCTCACGGAGCGCTTCGATCCGCGCTGTGAACGTTTCCGGAGACAGAATGTTGGCGGGTTCGCTGATGAGATCACGGGTCAGAAACACACCGCGAGATATGGCATCCAGAGCCGTCCAGCGCGCTTCAGCGGCGGCAACATCCGAAGCCACGACCGTCAAAGCCTTCAGAACCGGCCTCTCGGAAGACTTCTTCGTGCGATACAGAGCAAAGTCGTAACGAGCCAGACGCGCACCCAACGCAGCTTCCGGTGCAAATTCTGCAACATCTGCCGTCAGGGCGAGAACCGCATCAGCCACGCCATCGAGCGCTTTAGCCGCTGAGCCACCAGCATTTTCAACCGCAACCGACCCGACAGCCGAGCCATCCTTCGCCGCACACCCCACCAGAACAACCTGAGACAGACCGGCAGATGGCGCCGTCAGCACAACTGTCTGCCCAGCTTCGCCCTTGAAACCCTTGAAAGACGCAGCACGGCTCAATGCACCAGCCGTCGCGTCATCGAGTGTCTTGAAGGTGCTGTCTTCAAAGGTCGCCTTCCCATGCCCAATCAGGGCAACGGCCTGTGACTGGACGTTGTTCATCGCTGGAAGCGAACCAAAAGAAATATCGAGCATATCGCACCTTTTGCATGGCAGAACCATTTCAGTGCTCCCGTTATCGGGAACAGCGTGCTTCCACACAAGAGGGGAGCAGTTCGATGAGCACAACGGAGACGTCACATGTCACTGCGTTCCGGTTTCATTTTCGCTACAATCATCACCTCCTTCGCGTGCTCTGTTCCGCATGCAACAGCGCAGGCGGCCTCGGGGCAACTCAGCCAGCTCTCACTCCTGCCCCTGCATGCCGGACTGAACACCTTCGAAAGCCCACTAGGACCATTCTCCATCTTTCAGGCATGGCGGGACAACGGAAATGCGTGGGGCTATCACATGTATGTTCTGACGACCGTAATCGACAAAAGAACCAGCGTCATTGGCATCGAAGGGTCTTCAGAAACACCCGATCACTCGTTCGAAGACCATCTGAGAGATTCACCCCACACGGGTGAGGACGCGTTGACCACTATTCAATTCGCTCATGGCGTACTGGATGGAAAACCCGCGACTCTCCTGTTCGAAGCCATTCGAAACCCAAAAGACGGCCCTGTAACCTCTCGTGGCCCAACCATCGTTTACATTTACAGCCTTGTCGCATCAGATGGCGCTCCCGGATGGACACCTCTCTATTTTCGCTTTGTCAAAAAGATCGCTGTTCCGGGAACATTCTGTAGCTCCGATATCGCTCTGAAAGTCGCCACAGGCCTGCCCCTGTCCGCCAATGCGGGGTCACCCTCCTCTCCAGATGGGTGCTTCCCGTAATCACGACGAGGCATCCCTCGCATCAGCACATGACGAAACGCCTTTCATGAAGTAGCCTTGCAGGCATGACCTCAGCCCCCCTCCATACGGTCTCCCCAGACGATGACCGCGCCCTGCTGTCCCTCGCATTCCGTCTGGCCTCGGAAGCAGCGGACATCATCAACGAAATCCGTGCCCGAGGCTTCCTCACGGAAGTCAAGAAAGACGCCTCTCCAGTCACGGAGGCAGATCGCGCCTCTGAAGACCACATCCTGCGTGGCCTGCGCACGGCGTGCCCGTCGCTTGCCGCAATCGGGGAAGAGGAAATGTCCGCGGGGATTGAGGTTACAGCCGGGGACGCCTACTGGCTGGTGGACCCACTGGACGGAACCCGCGGCTTCTCGTCCGGCGGCAAGGACTTCACCGTCAATATAGGCCTGATTCGTGGAGACAGACCCGCTCTGGGCGTCGTCGCACTTCCAGGATACGGACTGATCTACAGCGGGGGCATAGGGCTCGGCGCGCATCGTTTCGATGGCACGACCAGTACCCCTATCCACACGGCCCAACCTTCTGCTGAAGGGCTGCGCGTTCTGGCGTCCAGCCATCATGGGAATACCGAGCTTCTTGAGCGGTGGCTCGCCGGACGGAAAGTCGCGTCCATCGACAAGCTGGCCTCCTCTGTGAAATTCATGCGCGTCGCAGAAGGCGCTGCGGATTTTTATCCCCGTTTCGGGCCGACAATGGAGTGGGACACCGCCGCCCCGCAGGCCATTCTCGAAGCCGCAGGAGGAAGCCTGCTGGATGAAAACGGCCAGCCATTGCGTTACGGCAAGCCCGACCGCCTGAACTCTTCATTTTACTGCACCGGAGGCACTTCGTGAGCGAGACCCTTAACACGGAACGCCTGACTGCTGACACAAACGGAATCCGCCGCGCTGCAGAGCTTCTGAAGGCCGGTAAGCTCGTCGCCTTCGGAACCGAGACCGTTTATGGCCTGGGGGCGCTCGCGTCGTCCGACACCGCAGTCGCGCGTATTTTTGCAGCCAAGGGACGTCCCCGCTTCAATCCCCTCATCAGCCATCTGGCAGATGCAGAAAGCGCCTTTGCAGAGGCAGATCTGCATGGGCGGATCAAAGACATGGCGTATGCACTGGCTGACAAGTTCTGGCCTGGTCCCCTGACGATGGTCCTGCCCCGCGGATCACACTCCACTGTTTCGGACTTGGCTGCCGCTGGCCTGAATACGCTGGCCCTTCGCGTCCCCAGAGGCAAAACGGCTCTTGCCCTCCTCCGTGAGGTTGGCGCCCCCATCGCAGCGCCATCTGCGAACATTTCCGGGACTGTCAGCCCGTCAGACGCTTCACATGTTCTGCGGTCTCTGGATGGACGTATCGATGCCATTCTGGATTCTGGCCCGTGCTCCGTCGGAGTAGAAAGCACTGTTCTGGATCTCACGCGGGATACACCTGTCCTGCTCAGGCCGGGTGGCGTGACGCTGGAAGAACTGACCGCACTCTGTGGCCCAATCCAGCATCCGGACGATTTTGCCGAAGCGCTTCCCTCTTCCCCTGGCAGGCTGGCATCTCATTATGCGCCCTCCCTACCAGTCCGCCTTGACGCCTATGACGTCCGTCCCAACGAAGCACTGCTTGCCTTTGGCCCGGCGCTTTCTAATGCTGGCTTGACCTGGAATCTGAGTGAAACCGGGAATCTAGAAGAAGCTGCGGCACGCCTGTTCGCAGGGTTGCGCTTCCTGGACGCAGAAGGCACCAAACGCAGGCTGACATGTATCGCGGCACAGCCCATTCCCCGTCAGGGCCTTGGACTTGCAATTCGAGATCGGCTACGGCGTGCGGCTGAACCACGCCCACTTTCTCAAGCTCTTGGCTGACACATGGCCGAGAACCGCTTCGATCCCAAAGATATCAAAATTCTTTCCGATATTCTCGCGCTGGTTCTCGCAGAGCCGTCGGGCTCTGCCCAAAATGCGCTCGAAGCACTTCGCCTCCGTGCCAAACGCAATAATCTGTCAGGCGGTGCGCTCAAAAATCTTTTTGCAAGCCTTGCTGCCGATACGGGACGCCAAAACGCAGCCGATCGGGAAAAACAGTTCCGCCAAAGAATTTCTGAGCTTGAGCGCGAACTGCGACAAACCCAGGGTCACCTCCGGTCCGCTCAGGGCGCCCTCAGTCATACGCAGATGGAGAGCCGAGCTCTCATGACGGAGATCGCGACACAGCGTGCCCAGCGCCCGTGGCGTTACATTACAATTGCTTTTGGGATCAGCGCGGGGCTATTGCTTGGGATCGCGACAAGCCAGTTCTACCATAGCCTGACAGACCGGCCTCCGATTGACCGATCAGTCTACTTCCGCTGATACCGTTTTGTTTTTTTGCCTTTCTCCCGTCACAGGCTAAGGATAGATGAAGGGCCATGGCCTCTTCCCCCGGCGCTGCAAAGCGACATCTGCTGCCCCTTCTTGACCGATACGTTCTCCGCCAGCTTGTCATTGCCCTTCTGGCGCTGACGGGAGGAGCCGTCGCGCTCATCTGGCTGACTCAATCGCTGCATTTTGTATCGATGATTGTTCAGCATGGGCTGTCGCTACGTGTCTTTCTGCAGCTTACCTCCCTGATGTTACCGTCCTTTGTGGCAGTTATTCTACCGATCACAACCTTCCTCGTGATCCTCTTCACCTATCAGCGGATGTCTGGCGACCGGGAAATGACCGTCATGCGCGCCGCTGGTCGTTCCCCTCTGGAACTGGCACGCCCCGGCCTGATCTGCGCAGGCGCCTGCGTGGGACTGTGCTACGTTTTGACGCTCTGGCTGGCGCCGGTGTCCTATCACGCGTTCCATCGATACGAATTCCAGATCCGCAATCAGATGGCCGCCTTCCTGCTGCAGGATGGTGTTTTCACGAAGGTCTCTGGGGACATGACCGTGTATGTCCGCTCCCGGGATTCAAACGGGCTGCTGCACGGTGTTCTGGTGGAAGATGATCGTGACCCGGATGCCCATACGACCGTTCTGGCCGAACGGGGCACGATCGTAACCGTCAACGACAAGCCTCGCGTCGTCCTTTACAATGGCTCTCGTGAGGAAATTGACAGGCATACAGGGCGACTGAACGTCCTGACATTTGGCCGCAACACGATTGATCTAACGTCCTCCCGCCAGAACAACCATGAAGAGCGGGACGCATCGGAAATGCCATTGCACGATCTATTCCACCCGGATCCAAACGAGGTGTCTGAGCGTGACAGGGGCAAATTTGCAGTCGAAGGGTGGCATCGCCTGACCGCGCCACTGACTGTGTTATCCTTCGCCATGATCGGGCTTGTGGCTGTTCTTAGGGGGACGTTCTCCCGCCATGGAAATATCACCCGTCCTCTGATCGCCATTCTGACAGTCGTTGGGCTTCTCGCACTTTCGCTCATGCTCCAGAATTTCGCTGGTAGAAATCTTGCTCTTGTTCCCCTGCTCTGGGTTGCAGCCCTTCTTCCAAGCATCATCTGTGCAGCTCTTCTGTTTGCCGAGCAGTGGACCGGAACCACGCGCCAAACTGGACGCCCTTCATGAAATCCACCACTGACGGGTATCGGAGCTGGTTTTCCACGCTCATCCACACCCTGAAACCACAGGAAGCAGAAGTCGGGTTTTCTACGACCCTGGCGATCTACATCGCACGTCATTTCACGTTGAATACGCTGTCGATGGTTCTGGCTCTGACAGGGCTTGTGTCCCTGTTCGACTTCATTGACCTGCTCAGGCGCGCCGCAACCCGGCCCAATGTGCCCACCAGCCTCATTCTTGAAATCGCAGGGCTACACATTCCGTATTACGTCATTTACGTGCTGCCGTTTGGTATCCTACTTGGCGGAATTGTCTGCTTTTCCCGCCTGACACGGTCGTCCGAACTCATCGTCGCCAGAGCCGCAGGTATTTCTGCCTGGCAGTTCCTTGCCAGTCCTCTCGCCTGCGCCCTCCTGATCGGTCTGTTCACAACCACCGGTATCTCAGCCCTTTCCTCTTCGATGTATCGGCAGGCGGAGCTTCTGGATCAGTCTTATCTTCGAACAGGCGGTGGCGTTCTTACACTCAAAGGTGGTGAACTCTGGCTCAGACAAGCTGACGAAGGCCTGACGCCGCATGGCGTCGCCATTCTCCACGCCCAGAACGTCAAACTTGCGCAGGATACGCTCGATGTCTCCGGCGTGACCATTTTCCGCCTGGATGACCGGGACCGTCTGATTGTCCGCGTCGAAGCGCCAACCGGAACGCTCGCCCACCAGCAGTGGAGCCTGAATGATTCGTCTCTGCTGCATCCGGATCATCTGCCGGAAAAAATCGGAACCCTGAGCCTTCCGTCCGACCTTACGGTCAGTCGCATTCAGGAAAGTTTTGCATCGCCCGATACGCTGTCGGTCTTTGCTCTACCCAGCTTTATCTCCCTTCTGGAGCGGTCCGGTTTCCCTTCAATTCGGCACAGGTTACATTTCCAATCGCTTCTGGCTCTTCCCATCCTTGCTGGTACAATGGCATTGGTGTCCGCAGGGTTTTCGATGCGTCCTGCGCGACGCGGCGGAGTGGCCCGGATGCTTGGATCGGGAATTGCTGCAGGCTTTGCGCTTTTCACGATCTCGAAAGTGGCTGAACAGTTTGGTGAATCTGGCGCTTTGCCGCCGGTTCTTGCTGCATGGGCGCCCACGGGCGCAGGGCTCTGCCTTGCGGTCGCGCTTTTGCTGCATATGGAGGATGGTTGATGTCGGTGCCCCGGTGGCTCCCAAAACGCGCCCGCAGATGCGTCTCTCTTGCAGGCGTCGCCCTGACGGGAACTGCGCTCGTGGCGCCGCAGGACATGTTTGCCAATACGATGCAGCGCGACAATTCGCATATCATCGTCATTGGCAAGCCGACGTCCGAGCACGACCCTCTCACCTATCTGGCTGACAGCGAAAGCTACGCAAAGAACGGTCTCGTCACCTGGGAAGGCAATGTCCGCATCTGGCAGGGCGACCACGCTCTCCGTGCCGACAAGATCACCTATGACCGGAACACAGGCGTTCTGGCAGCGCGCGGCCATGTCGCCATCATGGAACCGGACGGCAGCACCACCTATGCCGCCTATATGGAATTCAGCCATGGCATGCATGACGGCATTGGCACGTCCATCTACATGCAGATGCAGGACAATGCGAAGCTGGCCGGTAACGGCATGCGTCGCACCAATGGCCTGATCAATGATCTCTCACATGCCGTTTATACGGCGTGCAAGATCTGCGAAACAAACCCTGACGCTCCGCCGTTCTGGCAGTTCCAGGCCTATGGCGCGACGCAGGATGCCCAGCACAAGCGTATCGAGTTCAACCATGCCTGGTTGAAAATGCTCGGCCTTCCAGTGTTCTATTTCCCGTTCTTCTCGATGTCCGACCCGTCGGTCAAGCGACAAAGCGGCTTCCTGATGGCCGGTATCAGCCCGCATGACCGCTATCTTGGAACGTATTTCACCCTTCCATATTTCTGGGCCATTGACGACAGTCAGGACCTCACCGTTCGTGGACTGGTCTCCACAAAGACCGGCCCGGAAATCACCAGCGAATATCGCCGCCGTTTCAACTTTGGCACGCTGGATATCACGGCCGGTGGCGCATACGACACCAACCGAGAAAGCCGCTACGTCAATACGTTCGGAAACAACGTCAATTCTTCAGGCGAATATGGCCTTCAGGGTTACGTGTTCGGTCAAGGCAATTTCGCAATCAACAAGCATTGGCAGGCAGGAATCAACGTCAATCTGGCGACGTCGGCCAACTACATGCGAGATTACCGCGTCCCTGGTTACGGTCAGGAATCGCTCAACTCGAACGTCTATCTTGAAGGCTACGGCGTAGGCGCCTACGCCCGCCTCGACGCACAGGCCTATCAGGGCCTGAACCAGGGCGTCATTCAGAACTCCGAGTTGCCATGGGCACTGCCGCGCTTCACCTACGCCTATCAGGGCCAGCCTGATGCACTGGGTGGGCGTTTCAGCATGAACACTACAGATTTTGACGTGTACCGTACAAAGGGCGTGTCTGATCAGCGTGGCCAGCTTCAGATGCAGTGGGACCGTCCGTTCCACAACAGTCTGGGCCAGCAGTGGCTTGTAACGGCACGGTTGGACTCAAACGTCTATCGGGCCACTCGTCTCGCACAGCAGCCGACCTATTACGCAGTTGGCGGCACAAAAGTCACAGGGCAGGTTCTGCCAACCATTGCCGTCAAGATGAACTGGCCGTTTCTCCGTTCCTTTGCTCGCGGACGTGGCACGCAGATCCTTGAACCTATTGTTCAGCTGATTGCCGCGCCGAACACCGGCAACTCAGCCAACAGCAATATGCCGAATGAAGACAGCCTGACGTACGAGTTCACCGATACGACAATGTTCGCCCTGAACCGCTATGCTGGAACAGATCGTCTCGATGGCGGCCTGCGCGGCAATATCGGAGTTCATCAGAGCTGGACGTGGAACGGCCACTCCATCGACATGCTGGTGGGTGAAAGCATCCAGGAGCACATTACAAAGAACCGCATCCCGTATTCCGGCCTAGATCACCACCTCTCGGACCCGGTTGGCCGTGTGCGTTTCACACCCAACAAGTACCTCGATGTAACGGCCCGCGGACGTTACAACCCCTGGACACACCAATTCGACTATGGCGAAGGCCTGTTCAGCGCTGGCATTCCAGCTTTGCGCTTTAGTGCAGGCTATCTCTACGCTCCGGTAACACCCTATTATTACTACGCCACCAACTATCGTGAAGGCGGCGTAAACTCGCCTTATCTGGTCAAGACGAACGAAATCACAGGAAGCGTGGCGACGCACTGGCGTAATTATCACGCCTCTGGCTTCTTCCGGCGCAGTCTGTCCCGGAAACAGTTCGTCGCAAACGGGGGAGACATTGGGTATTCCAACGACTGCTTCGGGCTGGATATCATGTATATCAAACAGTACACACGGATCGGCGGCGAGCAGCGGAACACCACTGTGATGTTCAACTTCACGTTCAAAACGATCGGCACTTTCGGAATTAACGGCTGAGCATGTTCAAGACCCATCGCACTGCATCTACTGCCCTGGTTGCCCTGCTGGCCTTCTCTACAGCGGTTCCCACCGTTGTGGCGCATGCTGCACCCGCTCATAAGACTGCTCCCAAAAAGGAGCAGCCACCTGCGGCAAAGCCACCCGAAGATCAAATCTTGGCTGTTATCAACGGCCAGGTCCTGACCCAGCGTGATGTGGATAACCGCGCCAAGCTGTTCGTGCTCTCCACAGGCCTACCTGTCAGCCCGGATGTTATGAACCGCATGCGCGGCCAGATCATTCACCAGCTGATCGAAGAGCGTCTGAAGACCCAGGAAATGCTCAAGCGACACATCAATGTCGAGCCCGAGCAGATTGCCGGAGCCATCAGCAACATCGAACAGCGCAACGGCATGCCCAAAAATGCCCTGCGAGATCGCCTTGCGTCTGACGGCGTTTCCCTGACAACGCTGATTGATCAGATCCGTGTACAGATTGGCTGGATGCAGGTGCTCCGTGAGCAACTGGGCGAAGGGGGGCGTATCACAGCCACCCAAATTGCACAGCGTGAACAAGCTCTTCAGGCCGAGCAGGGTCGTCCTCAGTACATGATGAGCGAAATTTTCGTTCCGGTTGCTGACCCTCGCCACGATGAGAACGAACTTGCGTTCACACGCACCATCATCTCACAGCTTCGCGAAGGGGCTCCCTTCCCGATTGTTGCTGCCCAGTTCTCGCAGGCACAGTCTGCTCTCGATGGCGGTTCCATGGGATGGGTACAGGAAGACAGCCTGGATCCACAGGTTGTGAATGTTGTTCGACAGATGCCGATTGGCGCGATTTCCAATCCAATCCAGGTTGCAGGCGGCTTCGTTATTGCAACAGTTCAGGCCAAACGCGTTGTTGGAAAGCAGATGGGCACGCTCGTCGCCCTGCGTCAGGCATTCTTTCCCTTCGATGCGCCGCTGAACCCACAGAATCCAACTGCTCAGCAGCAGGCCGCCCTTCAGAAGGCAACTCATGCAGTGGAGACAATCCACAGCTGCGATGCCATGGAAGCACTTAACAAGTCCTTGGGAGAAAAACGTCCCAGCAATCCGGGCACGCAGGTTCTGGAGCGTCTGGCTCCCCAGATGCGCTCCATCATCGAGCCTCTGCCTGTAAACAAAGTAAGCCATCCGCTGGTTTCCATGGATGGAATTGCACTACTGATGGTCTGTGATCGCCAGCAGAAAAATCTGGCACAGCAGACACCTGGGGAAATTGCCGATCAGCTCATGAACGAACGCGTTGAACAGGCTTCACGCCAGCTCCAACGCGATCTGCAGCGCCGCTCCATCATCGATATCCGCCCCGCAGCGAAGCCGGCTCTCAACTGACGTGAGCCTTCCTTCTCTAAAAGAGTCCATCCAGGCTTACGGTCTGGATGCAAAAAAATCCCTCGGTCAGCACTTTCTTCTGGACCCGGGAATCTGTGCCCGGATCGTCGCCTTGGGCGGTGATCTGACAGGACGAAGTGTTGTTGAAATCGGTCCTGGTCCTGGTGGCCTGACACGCGCTCTGCTCGATAGTCCGGCAAGCCGAGTTGATGCTGTGGAAATTGACGAGCGTGCCTGGCCGCTACTCGAAGAGCTGGCCGGGCACTATCCGGATCGTCTGCATATTATCCGACAGGATGCCCTGAAACTGGATGCGGCGAGCCTTGCCCCCGCTCCCAGACAGATCATCGCCAACCTGCCTTATAATGTTGCCACGCCCCTTCTTGTTGGCTGGTTGAGACAGGCCCATTCTTGGGAACGCCTGTCTTTGATGTTCCAGCTTGAAGTTGCTGAACGCATCTGTGCTGAGCCAGATACTTCTGCGTACGGGCGGCTTGCTGTTCTGGCCCAATGGTGCGCGTCCTGCTCTGTGGCTCTGCGTATTCCACCAGGGGCATTTTCCCCACCGCCTAAGGTTCACTCGGCCGTTGCGGTTCTCATTCCGCATGCAGAGCAGCCCGCACCAGAGCTTTTCCGTGCGATGGAGCGCGTCACAGCGGCTGCCTTCGGACAGCGTCGCAAAATGCTACGCTCATCTCTCAAATCGATTGGTGGGGAAGCACTTCTGGACGCTGCGGGTATCGAGCCCACACGCCGGGCTGAAACCCTGAGCGTTGCAGAATTTGGCCGCCTTGCAGAGCTGCATCTTGCCCGCTCCCGCGCCTGAGAACCTTTCCCGCTGTCGTTGGGCCGCAACAGACCCCCTTCTTCGCCAGTACCACGACGAAGAGTGGGGCGTTCCGATCCATGATAGCCGTGAGCTGTGGGAGACCCTCGTTCTGGAAAGCTTTCAGGCGGGTTTATCCTGGGCAATTGTTCTGAAAAGGCGTGAAGGGTTTCGGAAAGCCTTTGCTAACTTTGACCCTGAAAAAGTAGCGCTCTTTACGGAACAGGATATCGACCGCCTCATGCAGGATCCCGGAATCATCCGGGCCCGTGCCAAGATCAAAGCCACCATAGGCAATGCACAAGCCTACCTCGCCATGAAGGAACAAGGCGAAGATTTCGCAGGTTTCATTGCCTCCCTGGTCCCGAATGCTCCGATTTATAATTCGACCGGAGCAGTCTTGGCGCAGTCGCCTCTTTCAGTAACTGTGTCTAAAGCTTTAAAAGCTCGAGGTTTTCGCTTCGTGGGGCCTGTCATCGTGTATGCTTGGATGCAGGCCGTGGGTCTGATCCACGATCATGACCCATCCTGCTTTCGCTACGAACCCCAAGTTTAAAAACTCAGACTGCGCTTTTCGCACGCTCACTTTCAAACATGTAATCACGGGTCAAAGGCACAGCATCCACGGACCGTGTCAGCTGAAGCTGAAAATTCATGTGCCCTTGCACGCGGAACGCCAGCTCGCTTCCCACGAGATATAACTCGAACATCCGCACAAACCGTTCGTCATACAGATCAATGATTTTCTGTCTGTTGGTCTCAAAACGCTTGCGCCATTCTGCAATTGTCTTGGCATAGTGCAGACGCAGAACTTCGCAGTCCGTCATCCAAAGGCCAGTGCGCTCAACAGCAGCCAGCGTCTCGCTTAGAGACGGGGAATATCCGCCGGGAAAGATGTATTTCTGGAGCCAGGCGTTAGTCGTTCCAGGCCCATCCGTTCGACCGATCGAGTGGATCAAAGCAACGCCATCCGGCTTCAAACATTCCTTGATTCCGCGAAAATAGCGCTCAAATTGCGGCTGCCCAACGTGCTCGAACATTCCGACTGACACGACACGATCGAACTCGTGGTGAACGTTGCGGTAGTCCATGAGCTCGAAACGGACCTGCCCTTCCAGCCCCTCTGCGCGCACCCGAGCCCGCGCCTCCTCCAACTGCTCCTTGGAAAGCGTAATACCGACAACCGTTGCGCCATATTCTTTTGCCAGTGTCAGCGCCAGACCGCCCCAGCCGCACCCAATATCCAGAACTTCCAATCCAGGACGATTCAGATTCAACTTGGAGGCAATATGTCGCTTCTTCGCGATCTGAGCCTCCTCAAGCGTCATGTCTTCGCGCTGGAAGTAGGCACAGGAATACTGACGGTCCTTATCAAGAAACAAGTCATACAGGCGACCATTCAGATCATAATGATGCGCAACATTCCGGCTTGAGCGCTTGAGGGAATTAAGTCCCTTAAAAGGCCGAAGAAGGTAACGGAGTCGATCCTCGATCTCTTCGAAAACATGACCACCTTGTGTGATGTTCGCCATCAGAACGATCATCAGCGTCTCAAGAGTGCATCCTTCCGGCGCAAGTTCGCCAGCCATGTATTCTTCGCCAAACGCCAACCCGGAATTAATAACCAGAGAACGCTCAGCCTGTTTTGTTTTGAGATGTAAGCCCGCTTCAACGCCGGGAGAAGCCCCACGATAGGTATGCACCGTACCGTCGCTGAAAGTGACTCGTAGCGTTCCGACCTGAATAAATTTCTTCAGAACGAAATCGAGAATGGGTTTCACGCCTGTCTCCCTCCTGTTCACGCGTCATGACAAGACATGACACAGTCTTCAGTTTCCTGACTGGGAGAGCAGACATCAAAAAACCCGGCGCGGGAATACCCGGCCGGGTTTTCTGTTGGCTATGCCAGCGAAATCAGCCTTCGACTTCTTCCGTGACTGCAGCTTCGGCAGCAGCTTCTTCAGCTGCGTTCTCTGCCTGCAGTTCGCCGAGGATGTTGTCATCCTCTTCTTCCACGCCAACGGCTTCGCCGCGGGCCTGGCGCTCAGCTTCTTCAGCAGAACGTGCAACGTTGACTGTCAGCGGAATGGACACTTCCGGGTGCAGGACGATGCGGGCTTCCGTCAGGCCAAGAGACTTGATCGGGTGAGCCAGAACAACCTGCTGACGAGCAACCGTAAGGCCAGCGTCCGTAGCAGCAACAGCGATATCACGCGTGCTGACGGAGCCGTACAGGTTGCCGCTGTCACTTGCCTGACGGATGATGACAACAGACAGGCTGTCCATACGTTCGGCAAGACGCTCGGCTTCTTCGCGCTTCTTGATGTTCAGCGCTTCAAGCTGGGCGCGCTCCGTGTCAAAGCGCTTGCGGTTTGCGGCCGTAGCACGCATCGCCTTGCCTTGCGGAAGCAGGAAGTTACGGGCGTAACCCGGCTTCACGGAAACAAGATCGCCCATCTGGCCGAGATGCTCGACCCGCTGGAGCAGGATCAGTGCGGTCTGGGACATGGTGCTCTCCTCAGCTTACGACGTAGGGGAGCAGGGCAAGGAAGCGGGCACGCTTGATAGCCTGCGCCAGCTCACGCTGCTTCTTGGCCGAAACAGCCGTGATACGGCTCGGCACGATCTTGCCACGCTCAGAGAGGAAGCGGCTCAGAAGACGCACGTCCTTGTAGTCGATCTTCGGCGCATTCGGGCCGGAGAACGGGCAGGACTTACGACGACGATAGAAAGGACGGCGTGCGCCGACAGCCGTGCGACGGGCTGCTGGGTTGACGTCGTTCACGTCGGTGGTGGTTGTATCGGACATGTTTCTTACTCCGCTCCAGCCGCCTCACGAGCATCGTCCTGCTCGCCGCGTGCACGGTATTCTTCACGGTCTTCGCTGCCACGACGCGGGCCGCCACGGCCGCTCTCGAAGCGACCAGCCGGCTTGGAGCCGCCACGGAAGCTACCACGGTCGCCGCGGTCATCATTCTTGCGAGCAAGAACCGGGGACGGAGTTTCATCGATTTCGTCAACGCGAAGCGTCAGAACGCGAAGCACGTCTTCGTTCAGGCCGAGCTGACGCTCAACTTCACGAAGCGTATCCGGCGTGCAGTCGATACCGAGCAGGACGTAATGGCCCTTACGGTTCTTCTTGATGCGGTATGCGAGCGAACGGAGACCCCAGAATTCGCGCTTCTGGATGGAACCACCATTCTCGGTCAGCAGGGCTTCAATGGTCTCAACCAGGCTCTCGACCTGTGCCTGAGACACATCGTTACGTGCGATGAGCACGCTTTCGTACAGTGGCATGAAAACTCCCTTCGGATAAGGTCAACCCAACTGGTCCAGCCCGTGCCGGAGACAGTGCAATCTTTGGGGAAAGCGCGGGTATAGCCGGCGCGACGCCACATCGCCCGGCAGGGAAAGGCTGCATTAATCATGCAGCCTAACGGAAATCAAGGATAAACTCAGAGTCGACGCAGCTCTGCCGGGACATATTCGTCAGGAACGTTCCAGATTTCCTGAACAACATACTGAATTACAAACCCACATTTCTGATAATTGGTCAGAGCTCTGGGATGATCCAGTGTGCAGGTATTGACCCGCAATCGCCAGCACCCTGCCGCAAACGCCTGAGAAATCGCGGAATCCAGCAATGCCCGACCTAAGCCATGACCAATCGCTGCTGGCAGAAGTCCGAAGTACGCCAGATTGGCGTCTCCACCCTCTCTCAGATCCAGTTCGTAAAACCCGAGAGGCGTACCATCTGCCTGCCAGAGCACCATGAAGTAAACGTCAGGATCATGGACAATTTCAGCAAGTTTTTCGTCCGGCATCGGACGACGCATCCACCAGCAATATGCTTCACCGACTTCTCGATAAAGCTTTCGGTATAGCGGCAATGCCGGAGGGAGAACTCTCTCAAGAGAGACCCCCTCTGGCAAAACCGGAGCTGGGCGGCTTGCCCTCGTCTCCAGAAAAGTCACACCCACCTCAAAACGGGTGGATGATCCCTGCGGATGAAGCCAGGCCGGCAGCATGACCCAGACGATCAGTTATCGTCGAGGAAGGAACGCAGCTTGCGGCTGCGGCTCGGGTGCTTGAGCTTGCGAAGAGCCTTTGCCTCGATCTGACGGATACGCTCACGCGTCACGTTGAATTGCTGGCCCACTTCCTCAAGGGTGTGGTCCGTGTTCATACCAATACCGAAACGCATCCGCAGAACGCGCTCTTCACGTGGCGTCAATGATGCCAGAACGCGCGTGGTTGCTTCACGCAGATTGGTCTGGATCGCGGCATCCAACGGAATAACAGCCGTCTTATCCTCGATGAAGTCACCAAGATGGCTGTCCTCCTCGTCGCCAATCGGCGTTTCAAGGGAGATCGGCTCCTTGGCAATCTTCAGGACCTTCCGAACCTTCTCCAGCGGCATGCCAAGCTTCTCAGCCAGCTCTTCCGGAGCCGGCTCGCGCCCGATCTCATGCAGCATCTGACGGGACGTCCGCACCAGCTTGTTGATCGTTTCGATCATGTGCACCGGAATACGGATCGTCTTGGCCTGATCGGCGATAGAACGCGTGATCGCCTGACGGATCCACCAGGTGGCATAGGTCGAGAACTTGTAACCGCGACGGTACTCGAACTTGTCCACAGCCTTCATCAGACCGATGTTGCCTTCCTGAATCAGATCCAGGAACTGCAGACCACGGTTCGTGTACTTCTTGGCAATCGAGATCACGAGACGAAGGTTGGCCTCGATCATTTCCTTCTTGGCACGCGTGGAGTCACGCTCACCACGAGAAATGGTCGCATACACACGACGGAATTCCCCAACTGGCAGGCCAGTCTCGTGAGAAAGCGCCGCAAGGTCAGCACGCATGGACCGGATCTGGTCCAGGTGCTTGGTCGTCAGCGTCTTCCAGCCCTTACCGGGCAGAGTGCAGATAAAATCAACCCACGTCGGGTCCATCTCGCGGTTACGATACTTCAGCAGGAAGTCATCACGCGAAATCTTGCAGCCCTCAGCCAGACGCAGCAAGCGGCCTTCGAGGTTGTTCAGACGCTGAACATGCATCTTGATCTGGGCAACAAGCTCTTCAATCCGGTTGTTATGCAGGTGAACCTGCTCCACCAGACTGACCAGTTCATGGCGCAGCTCTTCGTAGATGTTCTCAGACTTGTCCGAGCTTTCCTCACCGGCCGTCAGGGCCTCCAGACGCTTGACCTGAAGCTGACGCAGCTTGTGATACAGCGGCTCAATGGCTTCGAAGCGGGCCAGAATTTCTGGCTTCAGCTTCTCTTCCAGAGCAGACAGGGACAGGCCACTGCCTTCCTGCTGATCGCCGTCGCCTTCTTCAGCATCGTCGTCCGTGGCGTCTTCGTCAGCCGCCGCGTCCTCGCCTTCCTCGCTCTCTTCGCCTTCAGGACCCGGACCGACAGCCTGACTGGCTTCCAGATCGACGATGTCGCGGAGGAGCATTTCGCCGTCCTTGAGGCGTTCATGCCAGGAAATGATCGCGCGGATCGTCAGCGGGCTTTCGCAAAGCCCGCCAATCATCTCATCACGACCCGCTTCAATGCGCTTGGCGATCGCGATTTCGCCTTCGCGAGACAGAAGCTCTACAGAGCCCATCTCACGCAGATACATCCGAACCGGATCATCCGTGCGGCTGGCAGCCTCGGCATCAATATTGCCGCCCTGAGGCTCGTCTGATTCCTCAGCTTCTTCCTTGGCTTCTTCCTGAGCCGGCTCAGCTTCGTCCTGTTCTTCGTTTTCCAGAACCTGAATGCCCATCTCTGACAGAGCTGCCATGACGTCTTCGATCTGCTCGGAGGACATCTGGTCCTGCGGCAGAACGGCGTTCAGCTCGTCAAAGGTAATATGGCCACGCTCACGCCCTTTGGCGATCAGCCGCTTCACGGCAGCGGATTGCGTATCAAGAAGAGTGGCATCCCCCTCCTGTTCCTGCGCGTTCCGATCCGTACCAGAGGCTGTTTTCGTCGCCATGCGTCTCTCCCTCAACTCCACCGAAAGCAAGCAATTCGGCAGCGTGCAGGTGGTCGATCCTGAGCCGTAAGTCAAGGTTTAGACGAAAAAGAAAGCAACTTCAGGGCAATAAAAAACGTTAGCCCCGGCCTTTTTCACCCTTCTTCTTCAACATCCTCACCTCGCCGCAGTGCTTCCAGAACCCTCATCCGCGCCAGCAGGCTTTCCGGAAAAGATGAGTCTCCGCCCCCTCCACCAGAATAGACCTGCATGATGGTTGCCTGAATGTCATTGGCCACTTCGCGCTCGAAATTGCGAAAATTTACAAGCCCGTAAAAGTGCCACCAGCTCTCCACAACATCGATCTTGAGAACTTCATCCCTGTCTTTTCCGAGACCCACTTCCCGAGGCATCGGACTTTCTGTCACGGCCGCCACGATATCCGTCAGCCCATGAGCCTCGATCCAGCGATGGCAGTTCTCTTCCGTCAGATCCTCGTCCTGACAACTCCAGTCCAGAAGAGCAGAGCGAATCCGATCCAGATCCACCGGGAGTGCCAGACTGCTATAGGCTTGCTCCACCTCCGGAAGAATATCCGGATAGCGCAGCAGCATTGCAGTCAGGATGTTGAGACGTTCCACACTTCCCTGCTCGATATGTCGCATCTCGGCAGGGGCCTGTGTTGAGAGAGGAA
This sequence comes from Gluconobacter sp. P1D12_c, assembly GCF_018812105.1. Taxonomy (NCBI): domain Bacteria; kingdom Pseudomonadati; phylum Pseudomonadota; class Alphaproteobacteria; order Acetobacterales; family Acetobacteraceae; genus Gluconobacter; species Gluconobacter sp. P1D12_c. Next base: position 245,809 of record NZ_JACSIQ010000003.1, on the reverse strand, counting down.
GCGCTACCCCTTTCTTCTGGAATGGCTTTTTGCTTCCACCACCGCGCCTGAAGCGCGCGAAAAACATATCCAGAAACGTACTGCGATATTCAGACGCAAGTGCCCGATCCGGGATCAGCTTTGACAGAGCAACAAGCTTCTCACGCAACGCCGCCCGCTGATCGGGACCGGGATCAACCATCCCCCCTGTCATCAACCCGAACAATTCAGTCGCCAGAGACGTCGCCCCAGACAGGGCTTCCTTCATGGCCGCAACACCGCGTGTCCGGATCAAACTATCCGGGTCATCTTTAGGATCCAGACGGCAGAACCTGAGCGTTCGTTCGGGAGACAGAAGCGGAAGCGCGACTTCACAGACCCGCAAAGCGGCGCGGGCTCCTGCCGCATCACCATCCAGACACAGGATCGGAGAGGGCGTCATGCGCCACAGCAGATCAAGCTGCTCTTCGCCCAGCGCAGTCCCCAACGGCGCCACAGCACCGCCAAAGCCTGCCTGGTCCAGAGCAATGACGTCCATATACCCTTCAACCACAACAAGCTCAGCGCCCTTGTGGACAGCCTCACGCGCCAGATCGAGGTTGTAGAGTGTGCGCCGCTTGGAGAAGAGCGCCGTCTCCGGACCATTGAGATATTTTGGCTGCCCGTCCCCCAGGGTGCGCGCTCCAAAAGAAATCAGCTTGCCGCGGCGATCCCGGATCGGAAACGTCACGCGATTGAAAAACAGCTCCCCTTTGGGCTGCCCCCGATCATCCACGCGCAAAATGCCAGCCTGAACCAGCATTTCAGGCGTCACATCATGAGCGCGCAATTCCTCAACCAGATGCCGCCCATCGCCAGACCACCCCAAACCGAACCGCTCGATAGTCGCGTCACTCAGTCCCCGTCCACGCAGATAAGCGAGCCCTTCCCGCCCTTCCTGAAGAAAGAGCCGACGCCGATAGCTGGCCTGAACGAGAGACAAGACATCGCCAAGAGATTTGACCTCCCGCGCACGCGCCTCACTCCGTGGGTCCTGCTTCGGAACTTCAAGGCCTGCTTCAGCGGCTAATTGCTCAACAGCCTCAGGGAAACTCCGGCCATCGCTTTGCATGACAAAGGAAATCGCATCGCCATGTGCGCCACAGCCAAAGCAATGAAAATGATCATCATAAACGTAGAAAGACGGCGTCTTTTCCCCGTGGAAAGGACAGCATGTCTTCCAGTTACGACCGGAGCGAACCAGCTTATTGCGACGCCCGATCAGGGAGGCCAGCGGCGTTCGATTGCGGAGTTCGTCCAGAAAGGCGGCGTCGAATGCCATCGGGCAGCAGGAGCCTTTCAATCAGTTCCGTCGGAAGAGATGGCTCTTACAAGCCTGAGACAGGAAAATCTACTCTGGCTCCAACAGCGGACACTCAAAGAAAAACAGAAAGGTTATTGGCCGTTTCTGAAACAATCGTAGCCGTTTTCCTGATCTGGAAACGATTACAATATGACAACCAAAAGAAATTTTTTTCTTTTGACACCCATCAATGGAAGAGGCGCAAATATAGCGTCAATATGGCAGTCGAACGAGGTGCAGGCCCCTGCATCCCTTTAGTGGGGTGGATGAGTCGCGCCTTCACAAAAGATTAAAGACGCAGGATCTCAACCTATGACCGTAAAAATCACGGTACTAAAAGAACAGGACGAAGGCGGTGAACGTCGCGTCGCCCTGATCCCGCAGGTTGTCGAGCGCCTCAGCAGCCTCGGCGTCTCTTTCGCGATGGAAAACGGGGCTGGTGTCGCCTCTTCCTATCCGGATGAAACCTATAAAGACGTAACCCTTTCAACAGACCGGAAAGCTCTCCTCGGCGATGCGGATATTGTCCTCGCCGTTCAGCCTCCCACCATTGAAACCGTTCAGGCCATGAAGCCCGGCGCCATTCTGGTGTCCTTCATTTACGGACGAAACCACCCTGATCTGGTTAAGGCCCTTCGGAACCAGAAAGTCACCTGCTTCGCCATGGAGCTGGTTCCCCGCATTTCCCGCGCACAGGCCATGGACGCCCTGTCCAGTCAGGCCACCCTCGCCGGCTATTACGCCGTTCTGCTCGGGGCCGTGCACATGACCAAGATCCTCCCCATGATGACCACGGCCGTCGGCTCCCTGCGGGCCGCACAGGTTCTGGTCATGGGCCTTGGCGTCGCTGGCCTTCAGGCCCTTGCTACCGCCAAGCGCCTCGGTGCCGTGACCGAAGGCTATGACGTCCGCCCCGAAACACGCGAAGAAGCACAGTCCCTCGGTGCCAAATTTGTCGATACCGGCGTAGATGCCACCGGCAAGGGCGGTTATGCCCGCGAACTGACGGATGAAGAAAAGCAAACAGTCCGCAAGGCCATCAGCGATCACATCGCCCGCGCCGACCTGATCGTCACCACGGCAGCCGTCCCCGGCAAGAAGGCTCCGCGCCTGATTGATGCCGAGCAGATCAAGGCCATGAAGCCCGGCTCCGTCATCATCGACCTCGGTGCAGAAGGTGGTGGCAACTGTGAAGGCACACAGGCTGGCCAGACGGTGCAGGTCGGCCCGACCACAATCGTTGGCCCGATCAATGTTCCGTCCATGCTCGCCCTTCAGGCCAGTGAACTCTATTCCAAAAACATCATGCATCTGCTCCAGCAGATCCTGACCAAGGACGGTCAGATCCAGCTGGATTTCACGGACGAAGTCATTTCCGGCACCGCCCTCACTCATGATGGCTACATCACGAACGAAGGCATCCGCACGGCCGTCGATCCGAATTCCCCGGCGCCGCCCGCACCGCAACCGCCTGCCCCGGCTGCCGCCCCTGCCGCACCGGCACAGGCTTCAGGACAGGAGGCCGCACGATGATCACCGCAATGACCTTCATCATCGCGCTCTACATCTTCATGCTCGCGGCTTTCACGGGCTACGAGGTCATCAGCCGCGTACCCTCCATTCTGCACACACCGCTGATGTCCGGCTCGAACTTCGTGCACGGCATTGTCGTCGTGGGTGCGCTGACAGCCCTGTTTAACGCCTCATCCATTCTCGAACAGATCGTTGGTTTTCTTGGCGTCATGATGGGCGCTGGTAACGTTGTCGGCGGTTACGTCGTGACTGACCGTATGCTGGCCATGTTCAAGCCCAGTGACAAAGCGGCTCCGCAGAAGGGAGCGCAGAAATGATCCTCCTCGAATATATCGTCGCTATCAGCGCGCTTATCGCCTCCGGCCTGCTGGTCTACGGCCTCAAGCGCATGTCCTCTCCCGTCACGGCCGTTTCCGGCATTGTGACGGCGGGTTGGGGTATGCTGTTCGTCACGGCTGCCAGCTTCCTCGGCATCTTCAGTGTTTCTGAAGCCGCAAAACCACATCTGGTCGTCAACGTCATTCTGGCCATTCTCGCCCTTGTCATCGGCGGCGGCTGGGCTGGCTGGAAAGGCCGCAGCGTTGCCATGACGGCGATGCCGCAGATGGTTGCTCTCTTTAACGGCATGGGTGGCGGTGCTGCCGCGGCTGTGTCCGTCATTGCCCTGACCGGCCCGAAAGAGACAGGCATCGTTCCGCTTCTCGTCACCGTCGCCGGTGGCCTGATCGGTAGCATGTCCCTATCCGGCTCTATCATTGCCTGGGCCAAGCTCGATGGCCGCATGAACAAGCCGATCCGTTTCGGTGGTCAGCGTATCGTCAATGCTGCCGTCTTCATGCTCACCGTCCTGCTCGGCATCATGGCAGCCTTCCTGTACCATCAGGATGGCGGCGGTATCGCCACGCTGCTGTTCTTCATCGGCGCCCTGCTGGCTGGCATTTGCATGACGATCCCCATCGGCGGCGCTGACATGCCGGTCGTGATCTCACTGTACAACGCCTTCACGGGTCTGGCTGTGGGTCTCGAAGGCTATGTCATGGCCGATCCGGCCCTGATGATTGCCGGTATGGTCGTGGGTTCCGCCGGTACGCTGCTGACGGTCATGATGGCCAAGGGCATGAACCGTTCGATTGCCAACGTGCTGTTCAGCAACTTCGGTGAAGCTTCTGCCTCCACAGCAACCGGTCCCGAGAAAGAAGCCAAGTCCGTCGCTCCAAGCGATGCTGCCACGACGATGCGCTATGCTTCGTCTGTCATCATCGTGCCGGGTTATGGTCTGGCCGTCGCTCAGGCTCAGGGCAAGCTGTACGACTTCGTCAAGCAGCTTCAGGCCGCGGGCGTGGACGTCAAGTTCGCCATCCACCCGGTCGCCGGTCGTATGCCGGGCCACATGAACGTGCTGCTCGCCGAAGCCGGCGTCCCGTATGACATGATCTATGACATGGCAGACATCAACGACAGCTTCGCTGACACGGATGTCGCCCTCATCATTGGCGCCAACGACGTGGTGAACCCATCCGCCCGGACGGACAAATCCTCCCCAATCTACGGCATGCCGATCCTGAATGCCGATCAGGCCCGTCAGGTCTTCGTCATCAAGCGTGGCATGGGCATGGGTTACTCCGCGGTTCAGAACCCGCTCTTCTTCCAGGACAACTGCGCCATGGTCTTCGGCGATGCGCAGGCCGTCCTCAGCAAGATGGTCGAAGCCGTCAAGGCTCTCGGCGCATCGTAAAACCCTTCTCAAGGAGACACTCTTATGGCTGATACAATGCTGGCCGCCGTCGTCCGCGAGTTCGGGAAGCCCCTCTCTGTCGAGAGGCTTCCCATCCCCGAGATCCGGCCTAACCAGATCCTCGTGAAAGTCGATACCTGCGGCGTCTGCCACACTGACCTGCATGCCGCAGAGGGTGACTGGCCCGCAAAGCCGAACCCACCGTTCATCCCCGGCCATGAAGGCATCGGCCATATCGTGGCCGTTGGCAGTCAAGTCAGCCACGCCAAGATCGGCGACGTGGTCGGTGTGCCGTGGCTCTATTCCGCCTGCGGGCACTGCGAACACTGCCTCGGCGGGTGGGAGACGCTGTGTAAGGATCAGGACGACACCGGCTACACAGTCAATGGCTGTTTCGCCGAATATGTCGTCGCAGATCCGAACTATGTTGCACATCTGCCCAGCAACATTGACGCACTCCAGGCCGCGCCTGTGCTCTGCGCTGGTCTGACCGTCTATAAGGGTCTGAAAATGACCGAGGCACGCCCCGGTCAGTGGATGGCCATTTCGGGCGTTGGCGGTCTGGGTCAGATGGCCGTTCAATACGCGGTCGCCATGGGCATGAATGTCGTGGCCGTCGATATTGACGACGACAAGCTCGCCACAGCCACAAAGCTTGGCGCAGCTCTGACCGTCAATGCCAAGGACAAGGACCCGGCAGCCTTTATCCAGCAGGAAGTCGGCGGCGCTCACGGCGCTCTCGTTACGGCTGTGGGCCGCACTGCGTTCTCGCAGGCCATGGGTTATGCCCGCCGTGGCGGCACAATCGTTCTGAATGGCCTTCCACCCGGAGACTTCCCGGTGTCGATCTTCGATATGGTCATGAATGGCACGACCATTCGTGGCTCCATCGTCGGCACACGGCTGGACATGATCGAAGCCATGGATTTCTTCGCCCGTGGCAAAGTGAAATCCGTCGTCACCGCAGACAAGATCGAGAACATCAACACGATCTTCGACAATCTCAAGAACGGCCGCCTTCAGGGCCGTACGGTTCTGGATTTCCGGTCCTGAGACAGGACGCCTGAGACTTTAGAAAGCACACGCCATGTTTGCCATGCAGCTCCGCCAACACCACCAGCCTTTGGAATGGGTGGAGCTGCCAGACCCCGAACCCGGACCGGACGAAATCCGCATCCGCATCGGGGCCTGTGGCGTCTGCCGGACAGACCTGCATGTCGTGGATGGCGAACTCGCCAACCCCACTCTTCCCATCATTCCCGGACATGAAATCGTCGGCCGGATCGACAAGCTCGGAAGCAACGTCAAGGGTCTGAGCGTCGGGGAACGGGTCGGCATCCCGTGGCTCGGCCATACCTGTGGGCATTGCTATTACTGCACGCACGGGATGGAAAATCTCTGCGATCACCCCCTTTTCACAGGCTTCACCCGCAATGGCGGCTATGCGACCATGACAGTCGCTGACGGCCGATATGCCTTTCCCATGGGTGACAAAGGGGAGGACAAGGACCTCGCCCCCCTGCTTTGCGCAGGCCTGATCGGCTGGCGCTGTCTCAGCAAAGCTGGCGACGGAAAAAAGATCGGCCTGTATGGCTTCGGAGCCGCCGCTCACATCATCATTCAGGTGCTCCACTGGCAGGGACGCGAGGTTTATGCCTTCACATCCCCTGGAGACACAGAGAAGCAGGCCTTCGCTCGTTACCTTGGCGCGGTTTGGGCAGGCGGTTCAGACGAACTCCCACCCGAACCGCTTGACGCCGTCATCCTGTTTGCGCCTGTCGGTGCTTTGGTTCCCGCCGGACTGAAAGCCGTCCGCAAGGGTGGAAAGGTCGTGTGTGGCGGCATCCACATGAGCCCGATCCCGTCCTTCTCATACGATACACTCTGGGAAGAACGTGAAATCGTCTCCGTTGCCAATCTAACCCGGCAGGACGGGTTGGATTTTCTAAAGCTGGCTCCTGAGATCGGCATCAAGGTCACGAATACGCCTTATGCCCTCAAAGATGCCAATCAGGCTCTGGATGACCTGCGTCATGGTCGCTTTGAAGGCGCCGCTGTTCTCATTCCATAAGGGGACATCACCACTCTGCCCTCGCTCTTAACAGCTCCATCGCCTAAGAAAGACATGTTATGTCACAATGAAGCCGGCAGGCACTTCATGCGTAAGACAGCTCTTCTCCTGATCGTCTTTCAATTCTGCGGGCATGCTCAAGCTGCGCCTTGGCAGAATTGCGTTCATGGAGCGGTCTCTGTTCCACTGGAGCACTATAATGCGCCACCCTCCATGCTGGGCAGCATAGACGGATTACCTGCCCGCTTTTTCATTGCCCCACAGGCAAGTGATAATTTTGTTTTTGCCAGTCACAATGTCACGTTTTCGGGGTCAGCTCCTGAAGATGCCGGATCAGAGACAGGCGAAGCGACGGTATTCGTAAAAACGCTTTCAACCGTAAATATTGGTGCCCTCATACTCAAAAATTATACTGCTTATGTGGTGGATTATTCAGTACCCAACACTATTATTCCGCCACTCCAGGTCGAATTGGGAGAGCACTTTCTCTCCCATATTTCCACCCTGATTGACCGCTCCTCTCGCAACGTCACGTTCTTTCGATACGACGATGAGAAATGTCCATCGATCGGAGATTTGCTCCCCGCGCCGACAACCAAACTGCACCTCTATCAAGACGGTTATCCACTCTCGAACACGGTTCTTGTTGAACTCAACGGCCATCCGGTTCGGATGAAAATCAACCTAAGCTCCAACCGAACCCTGATCCAGCAAGATACAGCCAGAGCAATAGGCATTGCTCCCGAGCCAAACACAGATGATCCCGTCCGCATCAATGCAAGCAATACAGTTGGTGGCTATCTTCATACGTTCGACACACTGAAAATCGGCCCGTTTCTGCTGTCTCACCCGAAGATCGTCATCGCTTCCACCATTGCCTATGACGAGTTAGGCACTGATGCTCTGAACCATTTCCATATCCTTCTGGACCCACCTCGTGCGGCCATCTGGCTCTCACCCGCGTCAGACCCTTCTCTAACCAAAGAACCGCCGCTGCCATGGACGCCCCTCCATATCCGGAAGTATCAGGCAACCGCTCATGATCCGGTTATCGCACCGAAAAATCCCGTTCATTCCGGGAATGATATGTTGAAGACAGCCAGGCCAGATCGATAATACTATTCCGAATTGGGAACATATCATCTGACCATAAAGGCTCGGCCGCCATGAAACGACTGTCCAAAACACTTCGAACCGCCGTGCTCGCATCCACGCTCGGCTCAGCATGCATCCCCAGTCACGGCCAGGCGCAAACTCTCCCGCCCCTGCAAAGTGTCTCCGTTCACGGTCAGCAGATCCGTTTCCTGGAAGCGGGTACAGGTCCGGACCTTGTGCTGGTCCATGGCCTCGGAAGCAGCGCCACAATGGACTGGGGCAAAGTCATCCCTGAACTGTCCCGGCATTATCATGTCATCGCCATGGATCAGCTCGGCTTTGGTGCTTCGGAAAAGCCGCTGATCGCCTACGGAATTCAGACATGGGTGGACATGCTGGATGGCTTCCTGAAAGCACGCCACATCACGCACTTCATGCTCGCTGGAGAATCCCTTGGCGGCTGGATTGCGGGACTTTACACAATCGAAGCGGCACAGAATTCCTCCATGGCCATGCCTCTACGGCTCGTCCTGAGCGATGCCGCTGGACACAAGTCCCTCATCGAGCACGGCCTTCCCCTGTTCGGGCCAGTTTCATTTGCTGGCATTCGCACGGGGTTAAGATGGCTGTTTTACAATAAAGCCCTCATTACAGATGAACTGGTTCAGGCAACATTCCGAACCCGACTGGCCGAAGGTGCGCAATACACGCAGGAGAGCTTCGCCAGAAATGCCAATGCGCCAGACACCTTTCTCGATGACAGCATGAAGGCCATTCATGTTCCCACGCTCGTGATCTGGGGACAGAATGACCAGGTCATTCCACTGGCCGACGGCCACGATTTTGCTGCAAAAATTCCCGGAGCGCACCTGACGGTCATTCCTCAATCAGGGCATGCCCCCAGCATTGAGCGACCCGAGGCTTTTCTTAAAGCCGTCGAGCCGTTCCTAGCGGCGAAGTAGTATTCGCCATCAGGTCAGAGGGGCCGGAATTCCGTCCCTCTTGTCCTGCGCCTCAACATACATCCGCAATACAGCGGGGTATCGCGTGCGGGTTATTTTCTCCAGCATCGAAACTCCCCGCTCTACGTCTCCGGCTGAGATCGCGTCATCCCAGTCCAGAGACAGCAGAACGATAATGCTCTCGGGGCCTCGGGTCTCCGTCACAACCTCATTGATCCCGACAACACCGGGCAATTTCCGTGCTTCAGCGCGCACAAAGGCATCAATTTCCGGATTACTCTCACCCACAAGAAGAGAGCGCGTCTCATTGGTCAGCAATGCTGCCACCACAACCAGCACGACACCAATCAGCAGCGATGCAATTCCATCCAGAACGTGCAGACCTGTCACTACGGAAAGCACTGTAAACACCAGCGCAATCACCAGACTGACCAGCGCGGCCCCATCCTCAAACAACACGACAAACAAACCGGGATCGGCACTCCGGCGAATCATTCTCCACAATGAAACCCCCTCACTACGTGGCAGGGATTTCACCGCAGCAACGAACCCATACCCTTCCATGCTGCCGGAAATCGCGAGAATGGCCACGTTCATCCACCATCCCGGAAAGACATGACCCAGAAGGTTCACCGGCTGCATTTCCGCCGGATGCATGACCTTCTCCCAGCCTTCATAAAGAGACGCGACGCCGCCGCCTACGAACAGCGCGCCAGCCACAACCATCGTCCAGAAATATAGTTCACGATGGTAGCCCAGCGGATGCTCTTTTGTTGCCGGAGCCGCGGACCGCTTCATGCCCACCAACAACAGGATCTGGTTTCCGCAGTCCACAAAGGAATGAACCGTCTCAGCCAACATCGCAGCAGAGCCAGTTAGAAGGGCAGCCATGCCTTTCACGCAGGCAATGCCGAAATTGACACCCAGCGCGATGAAAACGACTTTTGTTGAACCACCAGCAGACATGAAGCCCTCATTTCCGTAAGCAAAGGCCAGATTGGGGACCTCAGATAACCTAAGTCAAACTTTGCGGGCTTTCTTGGGTTCATGACCCCAACATAAAAAAGGCCGCCCACAAGGGACGGCCGTCTTCAAGCGACGATGGCTAGCCCGCTTCAGGCAGACAGACGTGCCTTCACAAGTGCACTGGCCTTGGCCGGATCCAGATCGGCACCAAAACGCTCTTTCAGCGCTGCCATAACCTTGCCCATGTCTTTCATGCTTTCCGCACCTACAGCAGTGGCGGCTTCATCAATGGCAGACTTCAGAGTTGCCTCATCGAGTTCCGGCGGCAGGTAGGCCTTGATCGTCGCGATCTCACCCTCTTCCTTTTCCGCCAGTTCCGGACGGCCACCTTCACGATACATCGTTGCGGATTCAGTACGGGACTTGATCATGGAGCGCAGAGCAGAAATAATCTCTGCTTCCGTCACTTCCCCTGTCTTGGCGCGAGCAGCAACTTCAAGATCTTTCAGCTTCGCCGTGATGCCACGGATCTGCGCCACCTTCTCAGACTGACCAGCCTTCATTGCTGTTTTGAGGTCATCCATGATCTGCGTGCGAAGCGACATGCGTCTTCTCCTGTTTGCGCGGGGCCTGAAAAGCCCCTGTTCAGTCAATGGCGGCAAAATCGCATAAAAGCCTCCCCCCAACAATGGAAAGCACAGCTCTTTCCAGCATCGTCACAAGGTGTAGGGAAGTTTTTTCCCATACCATTCCACAGACATAAAAACTCATTGGGAAAAAACTTCCCATTTCCGGTTCGATCGCCTATCAGACGGGAAAATGAACGCGGAGCCAGGAACGGGCGACCATGGACATCGACAGAATCATTGAAAAAGCTGGTGGCGCGGAAGAAATCGCTGCGCTGGCTGGTGTCGGCCTTGAAGCCGTACGAAAGTGGCGTCAGTCGCGAACCGTGCCGACCAAGCACTGGCCCGCCCTACTGCGCGTTCCCGGAATCGAACTCCAGGACCTAACTTCTGCTGAAACCCCGCAAGAAAGAGAGACGGACGTGTCCAATTCCTGCCCTGCCGGCGCCAATGCCGCCCTTGTCCTTGCAGATGGCACGGTCCTGTGGGGCCGAGGCTTCGGTGCCCACACCGATGGCGCCGTCGGTGAACTCTGCTTCTCCACCGGCATGACCGGTTATCAGGAAACCCTGACAGACCCGTCTTTCGCCGGGCAAATCGTCACCTTCACGTTCCCGCATATTGGCAATGTCGGCACGAACACGGACGACAATGAAGCGCCCAAAATGGCTGCTCTTGGCGCCGTCGTGAAGGAAGACATCACCGCTCCGGCAAGCTGGCGCTCCACAGAATCCCTCGACGGATGGCTGAAGCAGCACGGCCGCGCTGGCATCAGCGGCGTCGACACCCGTGCAGTTACACGCTCCCTGCGTGACAATGGCCCACAGACCGCCATCCTTGCCTTCCCGGCGAATGGTCGGATCGACACGGACAGCCTATTGAACCGCGCGCGTCAGTGGCCTGGGCTCGAAGGCATGGATCTTGCCAAAGAGGTCACGCAGCCAAAGCGCGTCTGGACGGAAGGCGTGTGGGAAAGCACCCGCCCGGCCCGTACCGAGAACCGCCGCCGCGTGGTCGCCATGGATTACGGCGCCAAGGACAACATCCTGCGCTGCCTCGTGACCGCCGGTTGTGACGTCACGGTTCTGCCCGCGACCGCTACGGCCGAGGAAATCTTGGAACTGAAGCCCGAAGGCGTGTTCCTCTCCAATGGCCCGGGCGACCCGGCAGCTACTGGCACGTATGCCGTCCCGGCTATCAAGAGCGTTCTGGACGCCAACGTGCCAGTTTTCGGCATCTGCCTTGGCCATCAGCTTCTTGCACAGGCCCTCGGCGGAAAGACCTACAAGCTGGATCGCGGCCATCGCGGTGCCAACCAGCCGGTCAAGGACATTGAGAGCGGCCGCGTCGAAATCACCAGCCAGAACCATGGCTTCGCCGTGGACGAGAAGTCCCTGCCTGCGGATGTGAAGGTGACGCATGTGAGCCTGTTCGATGGCTCCAACGAAGGCATTGCCTCCACCACGAAGGACGCCTTCTCCGTTCAGTACCATCCCGAGGCCAGCCCTGGCCCGTCTGACAGTTTCTATCTTTTTGAGCGTTTCGTCGCGGTCATGGACCGTCGCGCTAAAGCAGGAGCCTGAGCCATGCCAAAACGGACAGACATCAAGTCCATCCTGATCATCGGCGCAGGCCCGATCGTTATCGGGCAGGCCTGCGAATTCGATTACTCCGGCGCACAGGCCTGCAAGGCCCTGCGTGAGGAAGGCTATCGCGTCATCCTCATCAACTCCAACCCAGCGACGATCATGACTGATCCGGGCCTGGCGGACGCGACCTACATCGAACCCATCACGCCGGAATTCGTCGAGCGCATCATCCTTAAGGAAAAGCCCGACGCCGTTCTGCCGACCATGGGCGGCCAAACAGCCCTGAACGCCGCCATGGCGCTCGACAAGTCCGGCTTCCTCAAGACGCACAACGTGGAACTGATCGGCGCAGATGCGGAAGTCATCGACCGCGCGGAAGACCGCCAGAAGTTCCGCGAAGCCATGGATGAGATTGGGATCGAAAGCCCCCGCAGCACCATTGCCCATACGCTGGAAGAAGCCCGCGCAGCACTGGCTGATGTCGGCCTGCCTGCCATCATTCGCCCGTCTTTCACAATGGGCGGCGCGGGTGGCGGCATCGCGTATAATCGCGAAGAGTTCGACCAGATCGTTGCAGGCGGCCTTGATGCCTCTCCCACAACGGAAGTGCTCATCGAAGAGTCTGTTCTGGGCTGGAAAGAGTACGAGATGGAAGTCGTCCGCGACACCGCGGATAACTGCATCATTATCTGCTCCATCGAAAACATCGACCCGATGGGCGTGCATACCGGTGACTCCATCACCGTCGCGCCGGCTCTGACGCTGACCGACAAGGAATATCAGCGCATGCGGGACGCCTCGATCGCGTGCCTGCGCAAGATCGGCGTCGAGACCGGCGGATCCAACGTACAGTTCGGCGTCAATCCGAAGGACGGCCGCCTGGTCGTCATCGAGATGAACCCGCGCGTTTCCCGCTCGTCTGCCCTCGCCTCCAAGGCCACCGGCTTCCCGATCGCCAAGATCGCCGCCAAGCTGGCCGTTGGTTACACGCTGGACGAACTCAAGAACGACATCACCAAGACGACCCCGGCCTCCTTTGAGCCGACGATCGACTATGTCGTCGCCAAGATCCCCCGCTTCACCTTCGAGAAGTTCCCGGGCTCCCCGGCCCTGCTTTCCACGTCCATGAAGTCGGTCGGCGAAGCCATGTCCGTGGGTCGCTCTTTTGCCGAAGCAATCCAGAAGGGCTTCCGCTCCATGGAGACGGGCCTGATGGGGCTGGACCCGGTTGAAGCACCCGGCGATGGTTCGAAAGACGCCTATCTGGCCGCTCTTGCAGAACCACGCCCGGAACGCATTCTGATGGCCACACAGGCCTTGCGCGCCGGTCTGACGGTCGAAGAGATCCAACAGGCCTGCAAGTTCGAACCCTGGTTCCTGCGCCAGCTTGAAGACATCGTGTCTTCTGAGCGGGATGTGGAAAAGAATGGCCTGCCAAAAGATGCCTACGGCATGCGCCGCCTGAAGGCTCAGGGCTTCTCTGACGCCCAGCTTGCACGCCTGTCAGGCCAGAGCATTCCGGACGTCGCAGCACAGCGCGAAGCTCTTGAAGTCGTGCCCGTCTATCGCCGCATCGATACCTGCGCCGCAGAATTCGCTTCTGACACTCCGTATCTCTATTCCACCTATGAAGGCGGATACGGCACGCCGGAATGCGAAAGCCGCCCGACCAACCGCGACAAGATCATCATTCTGGGCGGCGGACCAAACCGGATTGGTCAGGGCATCGAGTTCGATTACTGCTGCGTTCATGCCGCTTACGCCCTGCGTGAAGCCGGTTTCGAAACGGTCATGGTCAACTGCAACCCGGAAACGGTTTCCACCGATTACGACACATCCGATCGTCTGTACTTCGAACCACTGACTGCGGAAGACGTCATTGCTCTGATCCGCACGGAAGCGAAGGGCGGCAAGGTTTTGGGCTGCATCGTTCAGTACGGTGGCCAAACCCCTCTCAAGCTGTCCCGTGCACTTGAAGAAGCAGGCATTCCGCTCCTCGGCACCCCGGCTGACGCTATTGATCGCGCGGAAGACCGTGAACGCTTCCAGACCATGCTGCGCAAGCTGGGTCTTCGCCAGCCACGTAACGGCATTGCCCGCAATCCGGCAGAGGCCGAGAAAGTGGCCGAAGAGGTCGGATACCCGGTCGTTGCTCGTCCGTCCTACGTTCTGGGCGGCCGTGCCATGGAAATCGTCTATGATAACGCAGGCCTGAAGCATTACCTGAATACGGTTCTGCGCGCTGCTGGCCCCGAAGTTTCCACCGGGCCGGTCTTGCTCGATCACTACCTGAACGATGCCATTGAAGCCGATGTGGACTGCATTTCGGACGGCGAAAACGTCTATGTCGCCGGCGTCATGGAACACATTGAGGAAGCTGGTATCCATTCCGGTGACTCTGCCTGCTCACTGCCACCCTACACGCTCTCCCCGGCACTGGTGACGGAACTCCGCTCCCAGACGGAAGCCATGGCTCGTGAGCTTGGCATCCGCGGCCTGATGAATGTGCAGTACGCCATCAAGGACCAGGAAGTTTTCGTTCTGGAAGTGAACCCACGCGCGTCTCGTACGGTACCGTTTGTTGCCAAGGCAACAGGCGTTCCGGTTGCCAAGATCGGCGCTCGCGTCATGGCTGGCGCACGCCTGTCCGAGTTCCGTCTGGATGGCGGAGCGGTCTCCCCGCACGTTGCAGTCAAGGAAGCCGTCTTCCCGTTCCATCGCTTTGCAAACGCAGACACGATCCTCGGCCCGGAAATGCGCTCCACGGGTGAAGTCATGGGGCTGGATTCCAGCTTCGAGCGTGCCTTTGCGAAGTCTCAGCTTGCTGCCGGCGTAAAACTGCCACTGGCTGGAACGGTCTTCCTGTCCGTTCGTGACAGCGACAAGGGACATGTTCAGCCGCTAGCCCGCAAACTGGTTGAAATGGGGTTCACCGTTCTTGCAACCAGCGGAACAGCTTCACGCCTGGAAGCGGCTAACATTCCGGTCAAGCGCGTGAACAAAGTCATGCAGGGCCGTCCGAACTGCGTAGATGCCATCCGCTCGGGTGACGTTCAAATGGTCATCAACACATCGCAGGGTGGCCAGGCCGCACGTGACAGCTACGATATCCGTCGCGGCGCTCTGACCATGGGCATCCCGCACTACACCACGATTGCCGGTGCCCGTGCGGCAACCTACGCCATCGCGGTTCTTAAGGAAGGCGACCTCGGCGTCGCTCCGCTTCAGTCCTACTTCAAGGGCGAGTTCTAAGCCCTTCCAGCAAAGAAGCCCGTCAGAGCAATCTGGCGGGCTTTTTTGTATTCAATCGTTGGAATAGCGCAGAAGATCTCCCGGCTGACACTCCAGCACATGGCAGAGCGCCTCAAGCGTGGAAAACCGGATTGCCTTTGCCTTACCAGTCTTGAGAATTGAAAGATTGGCGAGAGTCAGGCCAACCTTCTCTGACAGCTCCGTAAGCGACATACCGCGCTCTTTCAGCAGTGCATCCAGACTGACCTGAACCGGCATTAAATGACCTCATCCATTTCGGACTGAAGCTGGGTTCCTAAATCGAAAAGCCACACAACAGCAAACAGGATGATCGCTTCAGGCACGTCTGACAGAAACTCAAAAAAGTATCCAAACCAATTTGTAAAACTCAACCCTGGCAAATTACAAACGTCATGGATGTAATTCGTTAACGGAATAAGAAAATCATAAACAAACCCGAGAAATAAAATTTTATATGCTCTTTTCACATTCTCTTTTGTAAAAATTTTTCCCTGCATCAAACTCACTAAAATTTCGGACAAAATTCTGAATATTACTTCCAAACAGGAGTATACTATTACCACTTCGGCAATAAGTATAAAACTCCAGCATACATCTTCTTTCGTATACCCAAGAGAATTTTCCAAAGGGAAATGATCAAAAACTACAATAAAAATAATACCGAACGTACTCAGCCCGAAAAAGCCAATAGGAAGCCACAGGAGAAGTCGGAACAGCTTGAGCAGGGTCAATGCATAGTCGATTTTTGTCTCTGTCCTGCCCTTACGCGTACCTGCAATCATTCCTACCCACCCTGACAATGAATTTATCGTCTTTCAATAATATGTTTCATTTCGTTTCGCTAGAAAATTTATTGCTTTTCGATAAACAAAAATGCGCCACCTTGCATAAACCCCCCTAAAATCCTATGTTGTCAGGCTGTTCATTCAATTTCAGTCACGCTTTTCCGAGGATTTCAGAGTGCAGAAGATCCCCATGACCGCAAAGGGACTGCAGCGTCTTGAAGACGAACTGCGTACCCTCAAGAGCGTTGACCGCCCTGCAGTCATTCGTGCCATCGCAGAAGCCCGCGAACATGGCGACCTTTCCGAAAACGCCGAATATCATGCTGCCCGAGACCGCCAGTCCTTTATTGAAGGCCGCGTGCTTGAACTGGAAAGCATCATCTCCTCGGCAGAAGTCATTGACCCCTCGACCCTGACCGGCACGAGAGTGCGTTTCGGTGCACACATCGAAGTCGTGGACGAAGAGACTGACAAGGAAAATGCCTATCAGATCGTTGGCGTCCATGAAGCCGACATCAAGCAGGGCCTGATTTCAATCTCGTCTCCTTTGGCGAAGGCGCTGATTGGCAAAGATGTGGGCGACACCATCTCCGTTCCCGCTCCCGGTGGTGACCGCAGCTACGAGATCCTGAAAGTCACATACCGCTAATGTCTGACGTCCTGACGTCCGTCGCCCCTGTCGTGACCCTCCTGGACATCGAAAACGCTCAGAAGCGTATTGCGTCCACGGTAGTTCGAACGCCGACGATTGCCTGCCCGGCCCTTTCCCGCCTGACAGGTGCTGAAATTACGCTCAAGCTTGAAAATCTTCAGGCTATCGGCTCGTTCAAGGAACGGGGAGCAGCCAACAAAATGGCGCTCCTGACGCCCAAGGAACGCGCCCGCGGCGTTATTACAGTCTCGGCAGGCAATCACGCACAGGGTGTGGCTCGTCAGGCCAGCCTCCTTGGCATTGATGCCACGATCGTCATGCCCCGCTTTACGCCAGCAACCAAAGTTGCAGCGACGCAGGCATGGGGAGCAAATGTTGTCCTCGCAGGTGACGACTTTGCTGCTGCATGCGTCACGGCGGAAGAGATTCAGAATAAAGAAGGCCGGGTCCTCGTCCATCCGTTCAATGACCCTGCCGTCATTGCAGGCCAGGGGACTGCGGCACTCGAGCTTCTCGAAGATGCGCCCGATATTGATACGGTCGTCGTCCCTGTCGGCGGCGGCGGCCTGATCGGTGGTTTTGCAACCGTCATGGCTGCACTTCGCCCCGATGTGGAAATCATTGGCGTTCAGGTCGAGGCTTATGCCTCTCTAGCCGCATTTCCGACCGAAGGTGGCGCCACTCTCGGTGGCTCGACAATTGCTGAAGGCATTGCCGTGACGCAGTTGGGCGATCATTGCCTCAGGGCATTTCGTCACCGGATTTCCAAAATTCTTGTAGTGAATGAACTTCAGGTCGAAAGCGCTATCACGACGCTGGCGGAAAAGGCCAAGCAGGTCTGCGAAGGCGCTGGCGCGACGGGTCTGGCTGCGGTTCTGGCCAACCCTGAGATGTTCAAGGGCCGCAAGGTTGCCCTTCCCTTGTCGGGTGGCAATATCAATGCTCGTATTCTGGCCAATACGATCCTTCGCTCCCTCCTCCGGGACGGAAGAATTCTTCGCCTGATCTTCCAAATTCCCGACCGCCCTGGAATGCTGGCTGACATTTCCGCGCGTATTGGCAACTACGGCGGAAACATCATCGAGGTGTCCCATCATCGCCTTTTTGCTTCGCCGTCGGTTCAGACAGCCGAGTTGGTTGTGATGATCGAAGCCCGTGACACTCAGCACGCCACGCAGATCGAAACCGATCTTGCCCGTCATTACATCGTTCGACGGGACTGATACTGCATACCTTGTGTTCGAACTGGTCTCCCAGCGTCGAACACAAGGCAATTGCAATCTAATTTCCGAAATTCAGACGCCTTCTACAATCACCACGTTGTAAGAAGCGGCTTTCCAGCGATGCTTCGCGACCGTTTGATAGGCTGGGCTGTCATACCAGGCCCGGGCAGCAGCAATATCCGGAAATTCAATAACAACGACACCATCTGGCTCGATACCTTCTAGTTTTTCCTGCTTTCCATAGGCAGCAAGAATTTTGGCAGGATGCCCTTTGAAGGTTTCGCCAACACCATTTGAGTAAGCCTCAAATTCGGCTGGGTCGGTCAATTTGTCACGAATGAAAATAGCGTAAGCAGTCATGGCATTTCATCTCCTGAACGGGGGTGATGCATAACCGGCCACAAAACGGCTGATTGTTCAGCACACAAGCGCGTGTGCTGAACATTCGATCTCTTTTAGCGCGTACCGAAAAGACGATCGCCGGCATCGCCCAGACCAGGGACGATGTATCCGTGTTCATCAAGCTTTTGATCCACGCAACACGTTACGATCTGCACATCAGGGTGCAGCTTCGTCATGTAATCAATGCCTTCCGGTGCCGCGAGCAGGCAGGCGAAAACAGGTGAAATTGCACCGGCTTCCTTGACACGCGCAACAGCCGCGGCAGCGGAATGTCCCGTGGCGAGCATCGGGTCCAGAACAATACATGTCCGCCCGGGAACGTCGCTTGGCATATTGAAATAGTATTCGCTGACTTCCAGCGTTTCATGGTCGCGGCGCAGACCAATATGTCCCACACGCGCAGACGGAACCAGATCCAGCATTCCGTCCAGAAGGCCGTTTCCGGCGCGTAGAATGGAGACGAAGCAGAGCTTCTTGCCGTCCAGTTCCTCACCTTCCATTGGCCCGCTCGGGGCTTCGATATGGCGAGATGCCAGAGAAAGCCCGCGCGTTGCTTCATAGGCCAGAAGCAGACTGAGCTCACGGGTCAGCCGACGAAAGCCTGCTGTAGACGTATTCTTATCACGCAGACGGGTCAGCTTGTGGCGCACCAGCGGATGGGTGAGAACGATAGGCGGCAGCGCCTGACTCATGCTTTTTCTCCTTCGGCCGGGCGAAAATCGAGTGCCAGACCGTTCATGCAATACCGTAAGCCTGTGGGCGGTGGCCCATCAGGAAAAACATGCCCCAGATGCCCATGACAACCCGCACAGTGCACTTCCGTCCGAACCATTCCGTGGCTGGCATCCTGCGTCGTCCCGACACCGTTTTCCAAAGGCGCGAAAAAAGACGGCCAGCCACTTCCACTTTCGTATTTCGTGGAGGATGAAAAAAGTTCACGCCCACATCCTGCGCAGGCATAAATTCCCGCCCGCTTTTCATCATTCAGCGGGCTGGAACCGGGATATTCGGTGCCATGCTCGAGCAGGATACGGCGCTGTTCCGGCGTAAGGCCGACGCCACACCCCCCGCTATTGGTTCCCGAAACGGGACCGCAGCTTTGGGTCATGGTCAATCTCCAGAAAATCTGAGGTTTTCAGTCTTGGATATATGGAAGCCACACGCGGCTTTGTCACGCATATCTGAGCGCAAGACACGAAACTTCCTGTCTCACCAGCCGTTTATGTTCGGCAACCCTGTTTCAGGAGGTAATGTCATGAGCTCCATTGAAGACAAGATCAAAGGCGCCACCAACAAAGTCGTCGGCAAGATCAAGGAAGAAGTTGGTCGTGTCACCGACGATGAAAAGCTTGAAGGTGAAGGCGTTGTCCAAAATCTAAAGGGACAGGCCCAGACCGCCAAGGGTGACGTCAAGGACGCCGTCAAAGGCGGCATCGACAAGATCTGACGCTCACGCGACTGTCATGTCACCTGTAACGCCCGCCATCTGGCGGGCGTTCGCATTTTGGAGGAGAGGTGGCATAATGCCCAACAGTCTTTTCCTCCTTAATGCGAGACAGGAAGTCCAATCATGTCCCATACCGCTTCTTCTCCACGCCGCCCTGTCATGCTTGTCATTCTGGACGGGTTCGGCTGGCGTGAAGAAAACTCCGATAACGCGGTAAGACTGGCAAACACCCCAACGTTTGACGGACTTTGGGCGAATAACCCGCATGCTTTCCTTAAAACATGCGGAGAAGATGTCGGACTTCCTGAAGGCCAGATGGGAAACTCCGAAGTCGGCCATCTGAATATTGGTGCAGGCCGGGTCGTGATGCAGGAACTGCCTCGCATTTCCCGCAGTGCCCGTGACGGTTCGCTCGCCGAGAATACAGCCCTCAAAGAATATATTCATGCGCTGAAGGTTTCAGGCGGAACCTGCCACCTGATGGGCCTCGTCTCTCCCGGCGGTGTTCATGCACACCAGGACCATATTCTGGCGCTCGCAAAAATCGTCAGCGCAGCAGGAGTGCCTGTCGCTCTACACATCTTCAGTGACGGCCGTGATACTCCCCCGCGCTCCGGCGAGGAATTCATCTCGGCGCTCCTTCGAGACCTGCCAGAGACCGTACAGGTCGCCACGATCAGTGGCCGCTACTACGCCATGGACCGCGATCGCCGTTGGGAGCGCGTCAAGCTGGCCGTTGATGCGATCCGTGATGGCCAAGGCCCTCACGCAGATAACGCCCTTTCTGTACTCAAAGCCAGCTATGCGGAAGACAAGGGAGACGAGTTCGTTCTTCCAACCGTACTCGGACAGTATGCAGGCATGAAGGATGGCGACGGCATTCTCTCCTGTAATTTCCGTGCCGATCGTATCCGTCAGTTGCTGGACGTTCTCGTGGCTCCAGACTTCGATGGATACGACAGTGGCCGCCGCATCAAGTTTGCTGCCATTAGCGGCATGACGCGCTACTCGGATCACCTATCGCCCTACATGACAGTCCTGTTCCCAAAAATTCCTTTGGAAGATCTTCTGGGTGAGGTTGTGGCCAAGGCTAACAAAACTCAGCTTCGTATGGCCGAAACTGAGAAATTCCCTCATGTCACATACTTCCTGAATGGTGGTCGCGAGGTTCAGCTTCAGGGCGAAGAGCGCATTCTCGTGCCGTCTCCCAAAGTCGCCACTTATGACCTGCAACCAGAAATGTCCGCTCCTGAGCTGACAGATCGTGCCGTAGAAGCCATTGATTCCGGCCGCTTCGACATGATCATTCTGAACTTCGCAAACCCGGATATGGTTGGCCACACAGGCTCCCTGCCCGCTGCCATCAAGGCCTGCGAAACCGTGGATCAGGGGCTGGGCCGCATCAATGACGCACTTGTCCGCGCAGGTGGCACACTGATTGTCACCGCCGATCACGGAAACTGCGAAACCATGCGCGACCCTGAGACGGGCGGCGTTCATACGGCCCACACCCTCAACGTCGTTCCGGTCATTCTCGCCCATGCTGATGGCAAAACGATTCACGACGGACGTCTGGCAGACCTGGCCCCGACGCTTCTGGCACTTCTGGGTCTTGCTCAGCCCCCAGCGATGACAGGCGTCTCCCTGCTTGAAAACGCCTGACCCAGCCGTCGTTCTGCCACTGGTTTTGGCGTTCTCGCCATTGCTGGTGGCCGCGACTGCGTCCACGCCTCATGGGCATCATACCACTGCCCACGCCCACCCGGCGCATGCCCTGAGCGCGGGACAACAAGCACTCGCCCGAGCTCAGGCTGCCCGGAAAGCGCTTGAGACACAGCAGGCCCAGGAAGCCGCCACACTCCGTGCCAGACAGGCTGCTGCAGTTGCCGCACAGCAAAAGGCCCTGCAGGATAGCGCGCGCAAAGATGCATTGGCCGCTCAAACCCATACGGCCCAGACCATGGTACAGACCACGCGTTCCCGTATCGCGGCTTTAAATACCGAAATCGCAGATCTCACCAGTCGGCAAGCAAACGTGCGGCAGGATATCGCCCACGAAAACCAAGCGCTCCAACCGCTCCTGCCCGTTGCAGCGAGACTTTCGATAGCGCCCGATGCTGCTCTGCTAGCCTCCCCGACGACTGCAACTGAGAGCATTACCGCACTTTCCATTTTAGGAGGTTTCTCCCGCCTGACCCAGCAGCGGGCTGCAAACTTGCAAACGAAGGAAGATGAGCTTCAGGAAATCGGGGCCACTCTGGAAGCCCGCCAGAAAGAGCTCGATGGCCTCCTTCAGTCACAGACGCATCAACGTGATATCGCGGCCGCCAGAACCCGGATTGCGGCCAAGCAGGAAAACGTCTCGGACCAGGCCGCACGCCGTGCGAAATCAGCAGTTGCCGAAGCCATGAAGGCGTCTGCCGACCTTTCCGCGGAAATCGACGCAATCGCCCGACAGGAAGCTCAGGCCAAGGCAACACTGGAAGCCGAAGCCCGTGCGCTCGCAAAGAGCCATCAGATGGAACAGGCGCGCAAAGCCCGTGCTCAGGTCAAAGCTCTTTCCGCCGGGAATGGTGTTTCTTCCGGGAGCGGCCACGCACCTGTAACCGGGCGTATTGCGGTTCGGTGGGGACAGGATACGGAAGCCGGTCCGTCAACAGGCATCACCTATGCCGCCGCACCTTCTGCATCCGTTCAAGCTCCGTGCAGTGGCCGAATCGTCTTTTCCGGTCCGTTCCGCTCTTTTGGACAGATGTTGATTCTGGATTGCGGACAGAATTACCGCTTTGTTCTCTCTGGGCTGGGGTCATTGGGTGTCTCCAGCGGGCAAAGTGTCAGGAAAGCTGCCGCACTCGGGCAAATGCCGTCTGCTGAAGGGCTGCTCTTTGTCCAATTGCGCCACGGCGCCCAGATCGTCAGCCCTGCTCCGTTTCTGTGACCCTGTTTTCTGACAGGGCAGGACACTGTAAGATCACGTCTTAACATTTCGGCAACCCGTTTCGCGCTAGTTCACACACTGCAAGAGACGCCGGAAGCACGCCCGTTCCCGAGGATGGAGATCACATGAAGTTCCGTACTGGCCTGTTGCTGGGCACCGCCTTTCTGGCCGGACTGGCTGTCGGACCGGGCGCACTGCGTCTCGTCGGGTCCGCTGGCAGTTTCCCCACCGCCGCCATCGCTCGCGACGTCTCTCACGACAACAGCGCTGAAACCGTTCGCCTCCTGACCCTGCTCGGCACGGTCATGGATGTCGTGAAAGCCGAATACGTCCATCCCGTGACGGACAAAGACCTCATCAACAATGCCCTGGACGGCATGGTTGGCGAACTTGATCCCCACTCGTCTTACATGACCGCCGCCCAATTCAAGGACATGCAGACCGAGATTTCCGGCAAGTTCGGCGGTCTGGGCCTTCAGGTGCAGGCTGAATCCGGCCATGTGCGCGTTGTGTCTCCAATTGATGGCACGCCCGCCGCACGGGCTGGTATTCAGACTGGTGATTTCATCACCATGGTGGATCACAAAAGCATTGATGGCCTGACGCTCGATCAAGCTGTTCGCAAGATGCGCGGCGATCCGGGAACATCCATCAGCCTGACCGTGGTTCGCCCGAAAACGGGCAAGACACTCACGTTCGACATGAAGCGCGAAATCGTTCACGTCCAGATCGTAAGGTCCGCTCTGTACGGCAGCACTGCATATATTCGCCTGACAGAGTTCGACGATGATCTCGAAGGCGCAATGCATGCCGCTTTTGACAAGCTGAAAGCTGAAGCTGCCAAGAGTCCAGCCCACAAGCTGACAGGTATCATCCTTGATCTGCGGTCCAATCCGGGAGGCAAGCTCGATCAGGCTATTGCCGTCTCTGATGACTTCATTAAGGAAGGAGAAATCGTCTCCATCCGCGGGCGGCATGCTGAAAACAACCAGCGCTGGGATGCGCGCGGCACGGACATCACAAATGGCCTCCCGATTGTCGTCCTGACCAATGGCGGCTCTGCGTCTGCCAGTGAAATCGTGGCCGGAGCGCTGAAAGACCATCGTCGGGCTGTCATTCTGGGTGAAAAGACGTTTGGTAAGGGGTCTGTCCAAACGCTGATTCCTATTGGAGATCAGGGTGCTGTTCGCCTGACAACGGCGCGTTATTACACGCCATCTGGCCGTTCCATCCAGGGACTGGGCATCACGCCTGACATCCCCGTTGCGGAAACCAAGGACGATGACGCCTATGGTTATCGGGAAGCAGACCTGTCCCACATTCTGACCAATGTTGGTGGAAACCGAACAGCAGAAACGCCTCGGACTGACCTGCCCCCGATCTCAAAGTCCATTCCGAAAGCTCCGCCGGCAGACTGGCCGAAATTTGATCTGACCAAACCGGCAACGGACTTCCAGCTGCAGCAGGCCATCAAGGTCGTCAACGCCATGGCTGGAATTTCCAATCCTGCACCCGCAGTGGAGCAGGCTACGGAAGTCAAAGCGCCTCCAGCAGACAAAAAGGCCGCCCCTGCACCGGCGCCGACGCACTAACCCGTAAAACGATACAGGACAGCCCAGACCGTGCAGAACCGTCCCGCTTCATCCCGCTCTGGGCTCTGGAGCCGCCTCCCCGTTATCGGGCGTCTTCTGATCGTGTTCTGGGGTGTCGTCTTGGTTGGTGGCACGTCAGCAGCCCTGATGCTTCGGCATCATACACCTGCTGACGTGCCACCACAAAAAACCGAAACTACTCTGGCGATACCGTCACACCCGCCAGAAAACACTGCTTCCGGTGAAAAGACATCCCCCCCGGCTACGCCGGTAAATCAGAATTCCAAAGCTGCTCTCAACGCAAATTCATCGGCCTTACCAGTGCAATCTGCATCAGCTATAAAAACGTCGGAAATGCCGCCCCCGATTGCGCAGACAGCCCATACTGATCTGACAACAATTACAGCTTCGGGCAAAAGCGTTGTGGCCATCGTGCTCGAAGGTTTCGGGTATTCAGACGCCATGACATATGACGTCCTTTCCCGTATCCCTGAGCCTGTTGCTGTCGGTGTGTCACCCTATCTTGGCAACCTGACAGACGTCCTGTCCCGAGCACACGCTGCCCATCGCGAAATTTATGTCACACTCCCCATGCAAAGCGCTCATCCAGAGCAGGTTGACGAAGGCCCTCATGCGTTAGGCTACGGCAATTCGGAAGCGGAAGACCGACAGGAACTGGACTGGTGCCTCTCGCAGGCTAAAGGAGCCACAGGTCTAACAGATGCTTCCGAAGCCGGAGACAGCCAACCGGCAGACGGCTACGCAACTACGCCTGCATTTCAATCTCTTGCAGATATGATTTCCAGCCGTGGCTTTCTGTACATCAGCAGATCCTCGCAGGAAGACCGTCGTATCCGGGGTATGACAGCGTCCACGTGGATCAATGGTGACACAGATGCCAAAACGCTTGACACAGAATTTTCCGCCCTAGTCCCGGAGGGGGCCAAGCCCACCCATGTTCTGTTGATGATGGGGCCGCTGACACCCGTCGCAATCGACCGCCTTGAAGCATGGTTGAAAAGCCCGGCGGCAGAGCGTTTCATTCTGGTCCCACCCTCCGCACTTGCCGATAACGGCACGACGGATCATCAGGCATCCATCCAGTCAACAAACATCCAGACGGCACCCCTATGACCGATTTTTTAGACCTGCCCTACCGCCCCAATGTTGGCGTGGCGTTGTTCAATCGTCATGGAGAGCTCTTCGTCGCCCGTCGCGCCGATCTTCCTGGGGATATCTGGCAATGTCCCCAGGGGGGTATTGATGACGGAGAAGACCCGCGAACTGCGGCCTTCCGTGAACTTGAAGAAGAAACTGGGTGCACGAAGGCGACACTGCTCGCGGAACGGCCAGACTGGCTGTCCTACGATCTTCCTGCCCCCCTGATTGGTCGTGCGCTAGGCGGAAAATTTAGAGGCCAGACACAGAAATGGTTCGTTCTCGGATTTGATGGGGAGGACGGGGATATCCGTCTGGATCTTCATCTCCCGCCCGAGTTCGATACATGGGAATGGATTGCCCCTGAGGATCTTCTTCAGCGCAATCTGGGGTTCAAGCGAGAGCTTTATGAAACGCTCCTGCCTGAACTCAAAAACCTCTATCAGGCCGCTTCAAGAGACTGGCTTCGGACCAATCGGGCGTAGAGGCCGTTCTTCTTGAGCAGCTCAGCATGAGACCCAGATTCAACGGCCTTGCCTCCATCCATCACAACGATAACGTCGGCAGCCTGCACAGTTGAAAGTCGGTGCGCCACAATAACAGTGGTGCGACCTGTGCGAAGCGTACCGAGAGCTTCCTGAACACGAGATTCACTCTCGGAATCCAGCGCACTTGTTGCTTCGTCCAGCAACAGCACGCGCGGGTTACGCAGAAGAGCCCGCGCGAGAGCAACACGCTGTCGCTGTCCCCCTGAAAGGCGCCGTCCCCCCGGCCCAACACGCGTTTCCAGTCCATGTGGAAGATTACCGAGAAAATCAACGGCCGCCATCCGACAGGCGTTCTCGACTTCTTCCCTGCTCGCATCCGGACGGCCAATCCAGATATTCTCCATGAGAGACATATCGAAAAGCGTCGTGTCCTGACTGACATACGCAATCGCATCACGCAGGGACGATACGCGCACATCCCGGATATCTACGCCCTCCAGCAGAATACGCCCTGCCGTCACGTCATGCAGACGTGGGATTAGGGAAAGTGCAGTTGATTTTCCCGCACCACTAGGGCCCACAAGCGCGACTGTTTGCCCTGGTTGAACATCCAAGGTCAGACCGGCCAGTCCGACACGCCCATCTTCGTATTCGTAGGACGCCTCTTCGAAAACCAGATGCCCTGTCCCAGTTGGGACCGCCAGCGCGTCCGTCCGTTCGACAACCGCAGGAGGCTCATCAATCACTGCAAAGACACGAGACAGTCCGGCCAATCCCTCCTGCATCGCCGTATTGAGAGAGCCCAGAGCCCGAATGGGGCGCGCCGCGGTCAGCAGCGCTGTGATGAAAGCTGTGAAATCGCCAAGCGTGGCGCCACCCATTGCGGCACGCCACCCCGCGAAGCCCAGCACAACGGCGACAGCTGTTCCACCCAGAACTTCCAGAACGGGATCGACGCGTGCACGTCCCTTCGCAATCCGCAGAAAAGCAGTGTGCAACAGATCCAGAGAATGATCGACGCGCTCGCTTTCCCGACTTTCCATCCGGTAAATGCGCACCTGACGCGCCAGGGCAAAGCTCTCATTGAGGAGCGCAGAAGTCTCGCCAATCTGCTCCTGCATTCCCCCCGAAGCCCGACGAACCTTTTTACCAAGCTTCTGAATTGGCACTGCTGCGACGGGATAAAGCACCAGAGCAATCAGGCTAAGCTCCCAGTCAGCCCAGATCATGGCTGCTACAAGCCCGACCACAGTAACAGCGTCGCCCAGCGCATTCACGACCCGAACCATGGCTTCACGGATCGAAACAGCGTCTGTCGTGAAACGTGCGGCCCACTGAGCAGGCGCTTCGCGCTCAATGCGCGAAATGTCTGTTTGCAGGGCATGTGCGAACATCCGCGACTGAAGCCCACGGATAACAGTTAGTACCAGCCCCTGAACGGCAATTGTCTGCCCATATTGGGAGGCAGCCTTGAGAGTGGTCACAATCACAACGAGTGCCGGCACCTGGTAAAGAATACGCGGGTCCTGAGCCGCAAACATGTCTACAGCGCGTTTGATCACCACTGGATAGAGCGCCGTCAGTCCTGCCATCAGAACTGTCAGCACAACCACGCTCCCAATCTGGCGCACGTGATGACGCATTTCATCACGCCAGATCCGTCGAATCAGAATCTGGCTGTCTGTATCAAGGGCTGTCTTTCTGCTCATTCGAGGGGGTTTAGCAGGCCTCTGCAAAAGCACGAAACCGCGACGACGCCATGAGCCTACTCTGACGCGTCGCCCATCTCATCCAGAAGATACGCCATGCACGCCTCTCGGCTCGGAAGGCACCCATGGCTCATCCACCACAAACGCCCCTTTGCCAACCACTGCCCCATACCTGGGCCCGGCATAATCCCGGCGTCTCTGGCCTCTTTGCCTCCAAGCGGGAACACAGGTTGCGGTTCCTGCTTCAGACGATCTCGCAGCCTGTTCCATTCAATGCTCGGGGCACCAATGAGAGCAGCCTGCAACAGCCAGCTTCTGTCCAGCAAAACACAAAGGTTTTGTTCTACACGTGCCCGCCGGATATCGTCGGCAGACATTGCGGGTGCCAGATCTGGCTGACCAGAATCAAACAAACGCAGCCGGTCACGATCCGCATTGGAGAGCCTTAGACGCTCTGCCAACAATTCACCTTGCGCATGACCGAGAGCCGATAGCCGCAACACTGGATCTTCTGGCGCTTCACACATCAGAAGCCGCTGTAACAGGACCAGATTGGGTGCAGGGACAATCCGAGCCAAAAGGCCAACGTCCTGCATAGCCTGCAACGTTTCCTGTATTCTTGGTCCCGTCAGAATCCGCAGGAGTTCTGAGGCAATCCGTTCGGCAGACAAGCCATCAATCAGATCAAGCCGTTCCGCGATCGCCGTGCAAGCCTCATGATCGGGTGTTCCCCTGCCATAGCGCGCATCGAAGCGAAAAAATCTGAGCGCCCGCAAAGCATCTTCCTCAATGCGGCGCCCGGAGTTTCCAACAAATCGAACGTGATGGGCTTCAAGATCCTGGCTGCCCTGGAAATAGTCATGCAGCCGATCATGCCGATCCAGAGACATCGCGTTGATGGTAAAGTCGCGGCGTGCGGCGTCTTCTTCCCAGCTTTGCGTCCAGGCAACAACAGCATGCCGACCATCTGTCTGCTCGTCACGTCGCAGGGTTGTAATTTCGTACGGCACCCCCCGGATCACAGCCGTCACAGTGCCATGAGATAATCCGGTCGGAATAACCCGGACTCCGTCGGCCTCTAGAATGTCCTGTACGATTTCAGGAGGCTCCGGCGTTGCCATATCCAGATCGTGCACGGAGACACCGCGCAGCAGATCTCTGACGGACCCGCCCACCAGGCGCGCCTCTGGCAGGAGCCTCCACAGAACATCCAGACCACTCCGGTCGTCCAGACGGGCCAGAAGTCCGGATGTCTCCGTCATGGCTGGCGGGATAACGGGAAGAAACAGTCCTGACTCCAGACGCCCAGACACGGCTTACCCTCAACATGGCCCTGCACGGCAAGAGCCGCGAGCTCAAAATGGACGGACCGGCTGATTCGCGCCTGGATCGGGAAATCACCTTCCCCGTTTCTCAAATGGACGTAAGGAATGGCGCCACACTCATCGAGCGGCCGGTCCCAGTCACACGCGATAGGGTGTTCCGGCCCCACGCAAACGAGTTCGTCCATATTGGTGCGGAAACAGAGCGTCTGGTGGCGCCCACAGCTTCCCCGAAAGTCCATTTCAACGGCGATGTAGGGGACGTCCTCGACCTGAATAACCCCGCTTTCCATGGGCGTTTTCAGCCAGTACGTGCCTTCGCTATCGCGTGTCAGCATGGACGAAAACATGCAAAGCATCGCCTTGCGCGTCACGGGAGCCCCCCGATACAGCCAGGTGCCATCCCGACGAATCAGAAATGGAATTTTCCGGACACCGGTAGCCGGTGCTGGAGCCGCATCAGCAGATCCCGTCGCGGGGAAAACGTCAGATGGGGAGACATCCCGACAATCATGAGCGCTCAATTTTCCCTCCGGTTAAAATGAAAACTTCTCTTCTCACACCAAGTTGGGTGCAATCGAGCCTTGATGAAACCCCCACACCTGTCAGACTGGTGATATGAGCGAGCAGCATTATTCTACCGGCGCCTCCGCCGGAACCCTCCGGGGCGAAGCAGATGTGGCCGAGGCCGATCGTCTGGCCCCTGTTCTCCGCGATGTCCACACAGCTATCGGCAGTATCGTGCTGGGACAAGACCGGGTGATCGAGCAGGTTCTCGTCACGATCCTGTCTGGCGGTCACGCACTTCTGATGGGTGCGCCGGGCCTCGGCAAAACCCTTCTCGTCAACACGGCCTCACGCGTACTGGGACTGGATGCCACGCGTATCCAGTTTACGCCTGATCTGATGCCGTCAGACATCACGGGTGCTGAAATCCTGGATCAGGACGTCAATGGACAGCGGGCGTTCCGATTCCTTCCTGGCCCGATCTTCGGACAGCTTGTGCTGGCGGATGAAATCAACCGCGCGAGCCCCCGCACGCAGTCAGCCCTGTTGCAGGCCATGGCAGAGCACCGCGTTACGCAGGGTGGCAAGGATTACATTCTTCCAAGCCCCTTCCACGTTCTCGCAACACAGAACCCGATCGAGCAGGAAGGCACCTACCCGCTGCCAGAAGCCCAGCTCGATCGATTCATGCTTCGCATTCCGCTGGATTTCCCCAACCGGGACGCAGAGCGCCAGATGCTCCTGCAAACAACGGGCGCCACAACGGCACAGGCACCGATGCTTCTGAACGCCGAATCCCTGCTGGCAGCACAGGCCCTCGTTCGTCGGCTTCCTGTTGGCGATAAAATCGTTGACGCAATCCTGAGCCTGACGCGCGCCCTTCGTCCAGAAGACCCGTCTGCTTCTTCCGAAGTCCGGGATGCCGTTTCTTTCGGCCCAGGTCCTCGCGCCGCGCAGGCCCTGATGATTGCGACCCGTGCCCGCGCCCTGCTGAACGGCCGTCTTGCCCCCAGCCTAGATGATGTCATCGCGCTGGCAGAACCTGTCCTCTCACACCGTATCGGTCTTGGCTTCGGTGCGCGGGCCTCCGGCGTAACAGTCGAAGCCCTGATCCGCGCACAGGCTCAAACGATTCTCTGAACCCTGTGAAAAGTCCGATTGAAACGCTCCGAGGCCTGTTCTCTTCCCAGAACAGGCACTCTCCCGCCTCTCTTACGGCACCAGCCGAGCGGCTCGCCCTGCCGGCTCTGCTGCTTCAGGCCGAAAAGATTGCAGCCAGCCTTCAGGCCGGCACACATGGCCGCCGACGCTCCGGAGGCGGGGAAGACTTCTGGCAGTTCCGCCCCTATCACTCTGGGGAACCGGCAACGGCCATTGATTGGCGGCAGTCCGCACGCTCTCCCATCGAAAATAGCTTCTGGGTGCGGGAACGGGAGCGGGAAAACGCGCAGTCTCTGCTCGTGTGGTGTGATCCTTCTGCATCCATGGACTGGCGGTCTTCCAACCAGTTCCCCACCAAACGGGAGCGTGCTCAGCTCTGTACACTGGCACTGGCCGGTGCGGCTCTCCGTGGTGGTGAACAGGCTGGCCTTTTGACAGGGCCAGAAGCCGGACGCGTTTTTGGTGGAGCTCAGGTGCTCAGCCGTCTCGGCGAGGCTCTCCTTCACTCTTCGACGGATGAACCAGAACTTCCACCACTAAATGCGCTGTCACCTCAGACAGATCTGGTTCTCATTAGTGACTTTCTTTGGGAAGAAGACCGGATCGAAGCCGTTCTCAAACATTGTGCCAGTCGGCCTGTCCGCGTCCATCTGCTCTGCATTCTGGATCCCGGCGAGCGTTCCCTTAACCAGACAGGACGAATCCGCTTTTCCGGTCTGGAGGGCGGTGTTCTGACCCTTCCCGCCGTGGAAAGTCTCAATTCAGCCTATGAACACGCAGTCGCAGCGCATCTGGATGCGTTGAAAGCAAGTGCAGCAAACCTGCATGCCGACTGCATTGTGCATGAAACATCGCAGGATCCGCTCCCTGCGTTGCTGGCACTTCACCTCGCCATGGGAAGCGGACGATGATTTTTCTCTCGCCTCTTCTTCTGCTTGGTCTGCTGGCACTTCCAGCGCTGTGGTGGCTTGTCCGCGCGACACCTCCTGCCCCGCAGGAGAAGTCCTTTCCATCACTGCTGCTGCTCCGCCGCCTGACGGCGCAACGGGCGGATGCAGCCCGTTCGCCTCTGTGGCTCCTGATTCTGCGGATTGCCGCAGTTGCACTGGTTATTTTCGGCCTTTCCCGTCCCGTCCTCATTCCACACAGTTCTGGGAAGACTAACGGTCCCGTCCTCATTGTTATGGATGACGGATGGGCCGCAATCCCGCACTGGAATGAACGCGTTGCAGCGGCTCTTTCCCTTGGACAATCGGCTCTCCGCAGCGGAAACCCGGTAACACTTGTTCGTGCAGCCCGCTCCCCCGATGGGGCGATGCCGGAGCCTTTTGTCACGAGAGACAGCCACGCTCTTTCGGAACGCCTTGAGCACATGCGCCCTCAGCCCTGGCCGGTTGATCGCGCAGGGCTGGCTGACGAGCTTGGGCATATGGATCTGTCGAACCAACATATTACTCTACTATCTGACGGGGTCGCCGCCCCTCATGACGAAGCTCTGCAAAACGCCCTGAGCAAAGCAGAATCCGTGCAGGATATGCGCTGGAACCCCTGCGATGTTCTACGCCTGAGTGCCAATCAGGAGGCAAACGGCACTCTTCATGCGAAGATCGAAGGGTTTTCCTGCCCCAGCCGGACAGTTACGGTTCGTGCCGTTGCAGGGAATGGCGGGACCTTGGCAGCATATCCGGTTCAGGTTGGCGAAGACAAAATACTTCCGCTACCTGCGCTGCTTCGTAACCAGCTGGATCATTTCGCTGTAGAAGGCCTGGCAGGCCCAGCGACAACAGTGCTGAGAGGAGACGCCGGGCATCGTCGCCCTGTTGGTCTCCTTCAGACGCCCGGCGACAACACACCGCTCATTGGTTCAGCATTCTTCCTTAACCATGCGCTCGATACACACTCGGAACGCCGAACCGGTGACGCGAGTGCTCTGCTCGGTTCATCACTTTCCGTCTTGGTGGCCACCGATGGTTCCCTCTCTGGCGACCAGACCCGCAACCGCGTTCTGGAGTGGGTCCGCCATGGTGGGATGCTTATCCGCTTTGCTGGGCCGGGCCTTGCAGCCGCTCAGTCTTCGCAACAGGATAACGCGACCGACGACGCACCGGATGCTCTGCTGCCCGTTCCCCTGATGAGCGGTATGCGCCAGCTTGGGGGGCCGATGTCCTGGGGCAAGCCTCAGGCTCTGGAAACTTTCCCTGCCACGTCGCCTTTTGCTGACCTCGCCATTCCGCCAGACGTGACAGTCTCACGACAGGTTCTTGCGAAGCCGGAAACGGGTTTGCAGGATCACGTCTGGGCCGCCTTGGCAGACGGGACGCCGCTGGTCACGGCACGGTCGGAAGGCAATGGAGAAATTGTCCTGTTCCACATCACGGCCTCTCCTGACTGGTCCAATCTTCCCATTTCCGGCCTGTTCCCACAGATGCTTGAGCGTCTGATCGAGCGCTCCGCAGGCGTGACTGGCACGAGCCCTACCGATCTTGCCCCTTGGCGCACGCTGGACAGTACCGGCGGTCTCACGATGCCTCCCGCAGCAGCCAGGGCCGTCAAAGCCAATGCTCTTGCCACCACAGAAGTCAGCGTCACTCACCCAGCAGGGCTCTATGGTCCTGCTCATGGAACACGCCCACTGAACCTGGCAGACCATGCCCCTCCGCTTCGTGAAGAGGCGCTCATGGGAACGCAGCTTACGCCCGAGGGTGCATCACCAGACCGGCCCCTTGGCCCATGGCTTCTGGCCACCGGGCTGCTGGTCCTGCTTGTGGATTTTGCATTGTCCCTGCGACAGCGCGGCCTGCTTGGCCCTCTGTGTGGCGCACTTGTTGTACTTTCGTTCCAACATGCCCGGGCTCAGCAACCAGTCCCCTCAACACTCCCGACAACGGTGCCGCAGGCCGCATTGGAGACCCGGCTGGCTTACATCGTCACGGGCAATGACGATGTGGATACAGCCTCTCGCGAAGGACTTCAGGGACTGTCTGACTATACAAGTGCCCGAAGCTCTGCCCTTCTTGGGCACCCTGACGGTGTTGTTCCCGGGAAAGATGATCTGGCGTTCTATCCACTCATCTACTGGCCCATTACAGCAGATGCACAACCGGATGCCGCTCGTACCAAAGCCCTCAACGCCTTCATGGATCACGGCGGGATTCTGCTGATTGATCAGCAGGGTGCTGGCACGGATATGGATGCAGGATCAGGAGGCGCTGTGAGAGCCGCTCTGAAGCGTGTCACGGACGGACTGACCATTCCTCCTCTTGCCAAACTCACGGACAAGCACGTTCTGGGGCACACGTTCTATCTGCTTCACAGCGGCTTCCCGGGGCGCGTCAATGGGCAGCCCGTTTATGTGGCTCGCAACGGAGATGAAGCGAACGATGATGTCAGCCCCGTCATCATCGGCAACGGAGACTGGGCCCATGCATGGGCTGTCGATGCGTCCGGCAACCACCCATACGCCGTTCTCCCCGGTGGCGATGATCAGCGCACACAAGCCTATCGTTTTGGCGTCAACATGGTGCTCTACGCCCTGACCGGAAACTACAAGAGCGATCAGGCCCATTACCCGGAAATGCTCCATCGCCTGGGGCAGGACAATCCTGACACGCAAAGCCCCTCCGTCGGCACAGACGAAGACGAGGAGGACGCACCATGACGTTCGACCTTGCCCCTATGCTTCCACTTTGGCTTCTGGCTACTGTGGGCGCACTCATTATTCTAGGCGCCCTTTACGGTCTGCTGCGTGGTGCACGCGGGATGGGCTGGCGTGCGTTGGCCGTTCTGATGCTTCTGGCCTGGATGGCTGGACCGCGCTCTCTGCACCCGGTTCTTCGGCCAGTTCCACAGGATGCCCTCCTGATCGTGGATCATTCTCCGTCCATGCAGGTTGGGCAGCGTGCATCTCTCGCAGATCAGACAGCCAATCAGATCACGCAGGATGCAACGCATCTACCGGGCCTGACACTTCATCGCATTGATGTGCCGGGAGGCTCCGGCCACGGAACGCGCCTGTTTGACGCGATGGATCATGCGGATCTGCCACAAGGTCGTTTTGCCGGCGCCATCGTTGTCACGGATGGCATGGATCATGACGTCCCATCACGGCTTCCAGCTCGCTTTCAGCGCCCGAACGGACAGAGACTACCGCTCCATCTGGTTCTGGCAGCGAAGGGCGAAGAAACGGACCGTCGTCTGCGCATTCTGAGCACTCCGCCGTATGCTATTGTCGGTCAAAACGCGACCATTCGCCTTCAAGTGGACGATCTGGGAACGCCTGCCCCGGCGACAGCAACCCTGACTGTCCGTGCGGGAGATGCTCCTGCAACGACCCGCACAATCCAAACAGGCCAGCCGCAGGATATTACCGTTCCTGTCCAACACCCAGGTGAAACACTGGTTGGTCTCTCCGTCTCCCCCCTCCCGGGCGAGGCCTCTACGCTGAACAACAACGACGTTATTCGCATTCGCGGTGTTCGGGACCGGCTGCGCGTTCTGCTGGTTTCTGGCGTCCCGAACCAAAGTGAGCGCGTTTGGCGCCGCCTGCTGAAAGCGGACCCGTCGGTCGATCTGGTCCACTTCACCATTCTCCGCTCCCCGAGCACAGATGATGGCACCCCTCTTTCGGATCTGGCGCTGATACCTTTCCCGATCAGGGAACTGTTTCAGGAAAAAATCCGCAGCTTTGATCTCATCATTCTGGATGGATTTCGTAACAGCAACATCCTGCCGGAAGAGTATCTGACGAACATCGCGGACTATGTTCGCCGTGGTGGTGGCCTGCTTGTCACGGCGGGGCCGGAATTCGTGCAGGATGGCTCCTTGCAGGACACGACACTGGCTCAGGTTTTTCCAGCACATGTCCCAACCGATGGCCTCGTAACGCAGGCTTTTCGTCCGGCCCTGACAGACCTTGGCAAAGCTCATCCGGTCACTGCGGGACTGGGAAACAGCGCTGACTGGGGCCCTTGGTACCGTTCAGCGAAGGTGGATCAGTCCCACGGCCAGAATTTAATGAGCGGCCCCAATGGCTCACCTCTCCTTCTGCTTGACCGAGTGGACCAGGGGCGCGTGGCGATGCTGCTGTCTGATCAGCTCTGGCTCTGGTCCCGCAATGAGGGCGGAGGCGGTCCACAGGCTGAATTGCTGCGCCGTCTTTCGCACTGGCTCATGAAGGAGCCGGATCTCGAAGAAAACCGACTGAGTGCCCGCATTGAAAATGGTCAGCTTGTGGTGGACCGTCACGCACTGGGTCAGACAACAATAACCCCTCACGCCATTGTCACTTTTCCGGACGGACACACCCAGCCCCTCTCCATGACAGGCGGAAAAGGCCTTTGGCATGGAACAGTGCCTGTAACAGGCAGCGGGATCTGGACCATCCGGCAAGATGGCCTCGTGGCCTTCGCCAGCCCTGCCGCACAGGATATTCTTGAACGGCAGGACCTCCGCGCGACCGCAACCGTCATGGGCGCAACTGTTCAGGCATCTGGCGGAAGCCAGAACTGGGCAGGAATCGGTATTCCTCACCTGCGCCAGGTCACAGCTGGTCAAGATCTCTCCGGCTCCGGGTGGATTGGCCTGCCTGTAAGTCAGGCTGCGGTCGCAGGAGAGACGCGTACACAGGACCTTGTTCCTGCATGGCTGGCACTGGTTCTGGCTCTGATATTCCTTGGCGTGGGCTGGTGGCGGGAAGGACGTTGATATTGCAGCATGTGACAAGTTGCGGACGACGATTCTGGAGACTCGCACAGGACTTCAGATCGCAGTATATTGACCCTATGCGACTGCCCCTCACTCTGCCCCGCCTTCTGCTGATTGCCGCTTTGGCAGCCACACCGACAATCTTCGTGCCCTGGCACTCTGCCCATGCGCAGGATGCCGATGACGCGGAAGCTGAACAGGAAGCTGAAGAATCTGCCAAAAAGGCAGAAGCCCGCAAGGCCGCCAAACGTGCAGCCCCGCCTTCAGCACTACCAGGCGCAGAAGCCGCAGATGATGATGCAGGCCATGCACGTGTGGACACCAACCCGACGACGGCTCTCTTCGATGCCATCAATCGCGGTTCGCTGAATGCGTCCAAGGAAGCCTTGAATCGTGGCGCTGATATGAATGGCCACAACATTCTCGATCAGACCCCGCTGGACATGGCGATTGACCTCAACCGCAAGGATATCATGTTCCTGCTGCTTTCCATGCGGACCTACAATCCGGATGGGCGTCTGGAAACGAGCGTTAAGGACAGCGGCGTGCAGATGAAAGGTGGCAGTGGTCACCTGACAATCGGCGGCAAAGCCTCGACAGCAACGCGTGCGGCGCCTTCTCCTCATTTCGATGAAAAGGGCGGTACCGCTGATCCGGCATCCGGCTTCCTTGGATTTGCAGGACGCTAATTTCCTAACGTTTTAGAAACAGAAAAGGCCGGAAGGAGAATTCTCCTTCCGGCCTTTTCTGTTTCCCAGAGCGGAAGAGCGCTTAGCCCACGTTTCGCAGGGCAACGCTTTCCTGACGCAGAATATCAATCGGCACCATTTCTCCGTCCCGCTCAAAGAACCAGAACGTCCACCCATTGCACGAAGGCGCATTGGTCAGCATTGCGCCCAACTTGTGAATGGAACCACGCTGATTGCCCGATACCAGCGTGCCATCTGGCGTAACCGTTGCCTTCAGACGCTTTTGACGATCGTAAAGCGCCGTTCCCGCAGGCAAGACACCTGTTTCCACAAAGCTCCCAAACGGAATCCGTGGAATATCGCGTTTGGCGGGAGTAACAGCAACATGCTCGGACGTCAGACGTTCCTCGCGGGCAACCCGCTCACGCGCCGCCTTCACATAATCCGGGTGACGTTCAATTCCGACGTAGTGACGCCCCAGTCGTTTGGCCACCGCAGGTGTCGTGCCACTGCCACAGAATGGGTCAAGCACGACATCCTCAACATTCGTGGACGCCACAAGCACACGATGCAGAAGGCTTTCCGGCTTCTGCGTTGGATGCAGCTTCAAACCGTGCTCGTTCTTGAGGCGCTCGTTCCCCGTGCACAACGGTAAGTACCAGTCTGATCGCATCTGAAGGTCGTCGTTCAGCGCTTTCATAGCTTGATAATTGAAGCGATAACGGCTCTGCGGGCTCTTGGCCGCCCAGATCATCGTTTCATGAGCATTCGTAAACCGGCGTCCACGGAAATTCGGCATCGGGTTGGATTTGCGCCAGATGATATCGTTCAGGATCCAGAACCCAAGATCCTGAAGAATGGCACCGAGACGAAACACGTTATGATAGGAGCCAATAACCCAGATCGTGCCATCCTTGTCCAGAATACGATGTGCTTCTGACAGCCACTCACGCGTGAATTTGTCGTACGCCGAGTAATCGTCGAACTTGTCCCAGGCATCATCAACGCCATCAACGACAGTTTCGTCCGGGCGCCGCAGTTCGCCACGAAGCTGAAGATTATATGGCGGATCGGCAAAGATGCAGTCCACGCTGCCATCCGGCAGGGTCTTCATCGTCTCCACGCATTCACCACGCAGGATCTGGTCCACTGGGAGTTCGCCGGTCATGCTGCGTGTGCCTCTGCTTCAATCATGTTTCGAATAGGCGCAAATCCGCGCCTGTGATGGGGTGTCACACCCTGTGTTTTCAGGCCGCTCATATGAACAGCAGTGCCGTATCCGGCATTGCGCTCCCATCCATAGGCATCATGCCGAACGGCAAGACGGGCCATCAGGCGGTCTCGTGTAATTTTTGCGATAATAGAGGCTGCCGCGATGGAGAGGCTGATGCCATCTCCACCAATCACCATCTGAATGGGACAGGGCAGCTTGGGTGCGTGCTTGCCATCAACCAGCGCGAGATCCGGCATACGACCCAACCGGTCCAACGCTCGTCTCATGGCTAGGTGGCAAGCCTGCGCAATGTTGATCTGTTCAATTTCCGTGACGGATGCTGCGCCCACCCCAATCAGGATGTTCGACGCCCGCATCAGCAGGTCATAGGCAACCATACGACGCTTCGCTGTCAGTTTCTTGGAATCATCAAGAAGGCGCGACAGCGTTTCATCGGGGGGAGAGGTGAACGCAACGGCTGCTGCAACGACAGGTCCAGCCAGAGGACCACGCCCGACTTCGTCGATCCCGACGACCAGCCCGCCATGGGCCGCTTCAAGGGCGTAATCTGGCATTCCTGAACTTCTCCCTGACCAATCCGGTCAATCAACTGACTACCGAATCGGTTTTGAATCATGGCGACTCGAAAGGGAAGCCCAAAAATGGGTTATTTTTCAGAATAAGTTGTCAAGTGTGCCTCGAAAGACTCTTTCTCATGCCTTTCAGAGGTTTTCCTGTTCGCCGTCGCCTTCCGCGGGGTCCTGAGGAACACTGGTCACATGGTGACCATGCTTCACCTGTTGCTGTATTTCCGGCCAACGGCTGAGGGTATCACCGATGTTGAACACGAGCAGCACCAGGCTCACGACAAGAAGCGATCGGCCTCGTCCAGTGATCTGACGGCGGCGCCAGAAATAACCAGGCAGGAAAAGCCACCACCAGAACCCCGGCGGTGTCGCGCCTGTTTCCCGGATCGAGTTCCGATCCATAAAAAATGCCGTAAAGAACAGACCTAGCACCAGAAGACTAACTACGGACATCGTGTTCATGCGGTCGGCTTCTGCCACGTGCCGCCAGTCCATGATGTAGAGCGTTACACGTCCCATGATCCAAGGGCCAACAAGCAGCGCCCAGGCCCAGTGCTCTGAAATTTCCGCGGAAGGACGCACAAGTCCGGTCAATGGCGATACCAGCCCGGCGGAAGACGCCGGACGCCAGGAATCCCCAAAGGTTGACGTCCAGACCAGCGTCTCCGGACGAATCCGCTGCTGCATGATCAGACGCAGAATTTCTTCACGGGATACGGGCCCTGTCTGCTGCCCGTTATTCTCGTAAAACCATTCCATAGAAAAAGCCTCCCGGATTACTCCGGGAGGCTTCTAGCACACGAAGTAATGCGTGTGTGAAATCAGCTGCTCTTGCGACCGAACAGCAGGCCGCCAACAATCATGCCAACGACGGTGGCAATGACGATGGAGATAAGCGGACGGTCCTGAACAAACGCCGTAGCAGCTTCAAGCTTCGTTTCGCCTTCGTCATAAAGATCAGCGAATTCCTGCTGAGCCATACCCGAAAGCTGGTCAAACTTGCCCTCTGCCTGCGTGGCCGTGTCACCCGTCAGGCCACCAACGCCGTCCTTGACCTTGCCCTTGACTTCATCAAGAAGGCCCTCGGCCTTTGTACCTGTCGTATCAGCCATGTCTGTATCTCCTTATCCGGATGTGATCCGTTCCTGCCTTAAACGGCTCACGGACCATCGGGTTTCCATAAGGATATGGTGCGAGCGTGAAATGAAGCAAGAGAGAGATTGCCTTGAAAAGCAATCTCTTAGCCTTCCATGTTTCAAATTCGTTGCTGAACCTGAACAGGATTTAAGGTCCCGTCATGGCAGCATTGCATTCGCTGCACTATAAGAGAACAACTGACGGAAGGATGCCGTTTCTCAGGCGCATCTATGCCAAAAAGCTGTACGGGAAAGACAGGACCACTATGGACGAGCAGACGGCCGGACCCAGCGACCGCCACCAGAGCATCAACGCCCAGTCCCCCACACCAGCCCGACGCCCCCGCCGTCGCTGGCTGCTATGGGGCACAATTGTTCTGGTGATTCTGCTGATCCTTTTTGCAGTCCTGCGGACGCATGGATCTCATTCCGGAAAATCGCGCAAAAACGGCGCAGCGGGCGATACGCAGCCCGTTGCTGTTGCCACGGTGCATACAGGCGACATGCCTGTGATCCTGCAACTGATTGGCACCGTCGTTCCCATAACGAACGTAACGATTACACCCCGCGTGGATGGCCATATTCTTGATGTTTATTATCAGGAAGGCCAGCACGTTAAAAAAGGCGATGAACTGGAGCTGATTGATCCACGTCCGTACGAAGCAATTCTTGCCCAGTACAAAGGAACACTTGCAGCCGACCGTGCCCAGCTTGAAAAGGCCCGCGTGGATAATGCCCGTTACCAGAAGCTGATTCGTCAGAACTCGACATCCGCGATGACAGCCCGAGATCAGGAATTCACGGTTCAGCAACTTGAAGGCACTGTGAAGTTCGACGAAGCCAACGTCCATAATGCCGAACTGAACGTGATGTACTGTCACATCATTGCCCCGG
Source organism: Gluconobacter sp. P1D12_c (assembly GCF_018812105.1). Classification (NCBI taxonomy): domain Bacteria; kingdom Pseudomonadati; phylum Pseudomonadota; class Alphaproteobacteria; order Acetobacterales; family Acetobacteraceae; genus Gluconobacter; species Gluconobacter sp. P1D12_c. The sequence goes on along the minus strand of NZ_JACSIQ010000003.1, from coordinate 205,032 downwards.
TTGATGGCCGCGTCGGTATCCGTGTGCTCGATAAGGGCAACTATGTCTCTGCCGGCCAGTCCGGCGGCCTGACAATCCTGACACAGATGGAGCCAATCTCCGTTATCTTTACTGTGCCGCAGAATCAGATTGGCCCGGTTGCTGACCGTCTGCGTGAAGTTCAGGAACTTCCGGTCGAAGCCTGGAACAGCGATAACACCCAGAAAATCGCCGCCGGCACCGTGAAGGCGCTGGACAGCCAAATTGACACGTCCACCGGCACGGTCCGTATGCGTGGCATTTTCGCCAATGAAGACGAACGGCTGTTCCCGAATGAATTCGTGAATGCCCGCCTGCTCGTGAACACACTGCACAACGTTCTTATCGTGCCGGGTAATGCGCTTCAGACAGGCCCGGACGGACAGTTCCTTTATGTTGTGCAGCCGGACATGACGGTGAAGGATCTTCCGGTCAAGGTTGGCGAAACGGACGACAGCAACGCCGTCATCCTGTCCGGTGTGAAAGCTGGTGATCGTGTCGTGACTGATGGCGTGAGCCATCTGCGCCCGGGTCAGAAAATCTCGATCCCTGACACTTCCGCGCCCACGACACAAAATGCTGCAGCTGAAGCCAAGACGGCCGAGACCCATCATCGCCATAGCAATGGTCAGCAAAGCACTGATGCCGCCAAGCGTGGCAATGATCCGTCCGCAGCCGATGTCACCGGCAATCACTGACCGCTCACAGGGAACAGCAAGACCGTGAATCCGTCCCGCCTGTTCATCGAGCGTCCGGTTGCCACCAGCCTCCTGATGTTCGCCATCCTGCTGAGCGGACTGCTCGGCTACCACTTCCTGGCAGTCTCAGCACTGCCACAGGTTGAATATCCAACCATTACGGTATCGACCTATTACCCGGGCGCCGGACCGGACGTGATGAGCACGTCCATCACCGCTCCGCTTGAAACGCAGCTTGGCCAGATGCCGGGCCTTGACCAGATGACGTCTCAGTCTTCTGGCGGTGCGTCGGTCATCACTCTGCGCTTTGGCCTCGACATGTCTATGGACGTGGCCGAGCAGGAAGTTCAGGCCGCTATCAACAACGCGACATCGTTGCTACCAACGGATCTGCCAGCACCTCCGATTTATGCGAAGGTCAATCCGGCGGATACTCCGGTCCTGACACTGGGTATCACGTCGAAAACCCTGCCGCTTCCGGAAGTGGAAGATTACGTCAACACGCGTCTTGAGCAGAAGATCAGCCAGATTTCCGGTGTGGGCCTTGTCACGCTGTCTGGTGGTAATCGCAAAGCATACCGCATTCAGGTCAACATCCCGAAGCTGACATCATACGGCATCGCGATCGATACCTTGCGGACCATCATCACAACGGTGAACGTCAATTCCCCAACGGGCACATTTGACGGCCCCAAGCGCTCTACGTCCCTGCGTATTGATGGGCAGATCAAGTCCGTCGATCAGTTGATGGACCAAATCATTGCCTATCAGAACAGCGGCCCGATCCGCGTTCGTGATGTGGCTACGGTCGTCGAAGGTGCTGAGAACACTCAGTTGGCGGCATGGTCGAACAAAACCCCTGCCCTGATCCTGAATGTCCAGCGTCAGCCCGGCGCCAACGTGATTGGCGTGGTGGACAATGTTCTTCGCATCCTGCCCCAGCTTAAGCAGGACCTACCCCCTGGCATCGAAATCACACCGCTGACAGACCGGACAACAACCATCCGCGCCTCTGTTGACGATGTTGAATACGAGCTGGGTCTGTCCATGCTGCTCGTGGTCGGCGTCATTTTCGTCTTCCTGCGCAATGTCCCTGCCACGATCATTCCCAGCCTCTCGGTCCCGCTTTCGCTGGTGGGCACCATGGCGGCAATGTACCTGCTCGGGTTCTCGCTCGATAACCTGTCGCTGATGTCCCTCACCATTGCCACAGGCTTTGTGGTGGATGACGCCATCGTGGTGATCGAGAACATTGCCCGCTACGTGGAAGCTGGCGAAGACCGTTACACCGCTGCCCTGAAGGGTGCCGGCGAAATCGGCTTTACCATCATCTCGCTAACGGTTTCGCTGATCGCAGTGCTCATCCCACTGCTGTTCATGAAGGATGTCGTGGGACGCCTGTTCCACGAATTCGCCATGACGCTCTCCATCACGATCGTCATCTCGGCCATTGTGTCCATTACGCTGGTTCCAATGATGTGCGCGCGGATGCTGACGGATACGCACGCTCCGTCCAAGAGCCGTGGAATCTGGGGTCGCCTCTCCGACGGCACCGAACGTGGCATCAATGGCATGATTGCCCTGTATGGCCGCTGGCTGGACGTGGTTCTACGGTTCCGTGGCCTGACGCTTCTGGTCACGCTCGGAACAATTATCCTGACGGGCGCACTGGCCTACACAATCCCGAAAGGCTTCTTCCCAACGCAGGATACTGGCGTTGTGCAGGGTATTTCCGTCATGTCGCAGGCGATTTCCTTTAATGGCATGAAGGAGCGTCAGGCCGCTTTGGGCGCCGAGATCCTTAAGGATCCGGATGTAGCCAGCATTTCCTCTTTTGTGGGAATTGACGGCCAGAACATGACGCTGAACGTCGGCCGTTTTCTGATTAATCTCAAGGCACGGGACGAGCGCACCTCTGACCTTACAACCATTCTTCAGCGACTGGGTCAGGTCGGCCAGAATGTTATCGGAACGCAGCTGTTTGTTCAGCCGATTCAGGATCTGTCTCTGGATTCCTCGATTTCGGCCACACAATACCAGTTCATGCTTGAGAACCCGGATTACGACACCTTCAAAACCTGGGTTCCAAAAATTGTCGACGCGCTGAAACAGGAGCCTTCCCTGTCGGATGTCACGTCCGATCTGCAGGCTGAAGGTCTGGTTGCCCAGCTCTCGCTCGACCGTGCCACGGGTGCTCGTTATTCCATCACACCGCAGACGGTTGATAACCTTCTGTATGACAGTTATGGCCAGCGTCAGATCTCAACGATCTACACGCAGGCCAACCAGTACCGCGTCATTCTGGAAGCGCTGCCGGATCTTCAGAACGACCTGACATCCCTTAACCAGTTGTATCTGCCGGGGATTTCATCCGAAGCAGGCAGCAGCACCTCCGGCCCGACACGTCAGCCGACTTCCGGATTGGTCCCGCTGAAGCAGGTTACGACAATCAGTCATAGCCTTGCCCCCCTCCTCATCAGTCATTACGGCCAGTTCCCAGCCACGACGATCTCTTTCAACGTCTCGAAAGGGTATTCGCTCGGTGCGGCAACCAGTGCCATTGAACGGGTTGAGAAGCAGCTTGGCCTTCCCCCAGCATTTGAAACTGCGTTCCAAGGCACAGCCGCAGCTTTCCGCTCGTCTCTGACGAACGAAGTCTGGCTTGTTATGGCTGCGGTCATCGCGGTCTATATCGTGCTGGGTATTCTCTATGAGAGCTTCATCCACCCCATCACCATTCTGTCCACGCTGCCATCCGCTGCTATCGGCGCACTGATTGGCCTGTACCTGTTTGGTATGGACCTCGACATCATGGGGATCATCGGCATCGTGCTGCTGATCGGCATTGTGAAAAAGAATGCCATCATGATGATCGACTTCGCACTCGAAGCCGAGCGACTGGAAGGGCACACACCGCTCGAAGCCATTCGCCAGGCAGCTCTCCTGCGTTTCCGTCCAATCCTCATGACGACACTGGCCGCCCTCTTTGGTGCCCTGCCCCTCATGCTGAGCCATGGCGTCGGCTCCGAACTGCGCCGCCCCCTCGGCGTGGCGATTGTGTGTGGCCTGATGCTGTCACAGATGCTGACCCTGTTTACCACTCCGGTCATCTATCTGTTCATGGACGGCATCGGTCGTAAGACAAGGACGCTTATGCAGCGCTATCATGCAGGCCGGGCGCAAACTCCAAGCACGCACAGCAACCCGTGAAGCTGATCCGCCTTTTCGTCATGCGGCCAGTTGGAACGATCCTTCTGGCCGTCGCGCTCCTGATCGGCGGCATCCTGGGCTATTTCAGCCTACCCGTCGCCGATCTGCCGAACGTGGACTTCCCGGTCATCATGGTGATGGCAAACCAGCCTGGCGGTTCTCCGTCCGAGATCGCCAGTACAGTCGCAGCACCGCTGGAGCGACATCTGGGCGCGATTTCAGGCGTGACGGAGATGACGTCTGAATCAACGGTCAATCAGACGCGCATTACTCTTCAGTTTGACCTCTCCCGCGACATCAATGGCGCCGCACGAGACGTCGAAGCTGCACTCCAGGGCGCACGCCAGGATCTTCCCTCCACTCTGCGTACAAACCCGACTTACGACAAAGCCAACTCCAACGGCCCCCCGGTTGTTGCACTGACGCTGACGTCCAGCACACGGACGCCACAGGAGCTTTATGAGTTTGCCAGCAACGTTCTGATTCAGCAGCTCAGTCAGGTTGAGGGCGTGGGCGAAGTCGAAATCCGTGGCAGTTCGCTCCCAGCGGTTCGCGTAGAACTGAATCCTCTCCGCCTGTTCCGTTATGGCATCGGATTCGAAGATGTTCGTGCAGCACTTGCATCGGCCAACGCTCACACGCCGAAGGGTTTCATTGACTCTCATGGCACGCGCCTCATGCTGTCCACCAACGATCAGGCCAGCAAAGCCGTTGATTATCGTGGGCTGGTCGTCGCCTATCGTGACAGCCAACCCGTCCGCCTGACAGATGTCGCGGAAGTCAATGACAGCGTTGAAGATCTACGCCAGACAGGCTTCCTCAATGGTCAGCGCGCCATCATCTGTACGGTGTTCACACAGGGCGGCGCCAACGTCATCAAGACGGTTGATGGTATTCGCAAGCGCCTTCCTATTCTCCAGTCGGCAATGCCGGGCAACACTCATATCAACGTCCTGATTGACCGATCCAAGACAATCCGCGCGTCCCTGAATGATACGAAACAGACCCTCATCATAGCCGTGGTGCTGGTGGTCGTCGTGGTGCTGCTGTTTCTGCGCAGTCTGTCCGCCATTCTCATTCCAGCGATTGTCGTCCCCATCTCGATCATCGGAACATTCGGGGTGATGTCACTACTGGGTTATCAGCTCGACAATATGTCTCTGATGGCCCTGACAATCTCCACCGGTTTCGTTGTGGACGATGCCATCGTCGTTCTTGAGAACATCACCCGCTACATGGAAATGGGTCATGAGCGGATGGAAGCCGCCATCTTTGGGGCCAGCGAAGTTGCCTTCACGGTTCTCTCCATCACCGTGTCCCTGATTGTGGTTTTCGCTCCCATCATGTTCATGGGGGGCATTGCGGGTCGGCTATTCCATGAATTCGCGATGGTAATGGTCATTACCCTGACCATCTCCATGGTCCTGTCCCTCTCCCTCACCCCGATGCTCAGCGCACTAATCCTCACCTCTGCGCCAGCCGCCTCACAGGGTTTCTGGGGCAGAATTGGTTCCCTGCTCGAACGCATGATCGACCGCGTCGCGAAAGGCTACGAGCAGTCGCTAGGATGGAGCCTCCGACATCCGTTCCTGATCGTTATGTCTCTGCCGGCCACCCTGATTTTGGCTGGTGTTCTCTTTGTGAAAATGCCCAAAGGCTTCTTTCCCTCTGAAGACACTGGTCAGTTGATGGGGCGTCTGGTCGCCGACCAGTCCGTGTCCTTTCAGTCTCTTAAAGACATCACAGCTCACGCCATGAAGGTTGTCGCCGCAGACAGGGATGTCGCAGGCGTTATGGGCGGCGCCGGCGGGCGTTCGGCCAACTCTGCCAATCTTTTCGTTGCTCTGAAGTCTAAAGAGGAACGTAAGGACGATCTGGCTGCCACGGTGCAACGCATCAACCGGGCCTTTTCCAACGTTCCAGGCGCGCAGCTCCGTCTGATGGCCCCTGGTGCCGTCCGTATAGGTGCGCGCTCAGGTGACGCGGCCTATCAGTATTCGCTGGAAGGCCCGTCGGCCGAAGATCTCTATGAATGGACGCCGAAGATTGTCTCGGCACTCTCAAAAATTCCTCTGCTGATGGATGTTTCATCCAACGTGGAAGAAGGCGGTCAGGCCATTGCCATTGCGATCAACCGCGATATGTCTTCCCGGTATTCCATCACGCCCCAGCTCATTGCCAATACACTCTACGATGCGTTCGGACAGCGCTCAGCTTCTGTTATTTACGGAAATCTGAACCAGTATCATGTGGTGATGGAAGTCGCTCCGCGATACTGGGAAAGCCCAGAAACGCTGAAACAGATGTGGGTGAGTGCCTCTGGCGGAACAGCCGCAGGTGGCACGTCTTCGAACAACCTGCGTGTTCGAGCCGACACGACAACCAGCACGCTCTCGCAAAGCGAGCAGTCCTACATTAACTCTGTGGCCAATGCTCTGGCTGGTGGAAAATCTGCGTCCAGTGGTGCCGCCGTCGCAACAAGCGTTTCCAACATGGTGCCGCTATCGGTGCTTGGATACCAGCGCGCAACAAACACGGCCCTGACGGTCAACCATGATGGCCTCTCGGTTGCAACGACCGTGTCTTTCAATCTTGCCCCAGGAGCGTCCCTCGGGCCTGCCGTGCAGGCCGTTGAAGCCGCTATGGTCAAACTGCATGTTCCACCGACCATTCACGGTGGGTTTGCTGGCAACGCCGCTGCCTTCCAGAAGTCTGTCAGTGATGAGCCTCTGCTGATCCTTGCGGCTCTTGCTGCGGTCTACATTGTTCTGGGTATGCTTTATGAGAGCCTCATTCATCCCCTGACGATCCTGTCCACGTTACCTTCCGCTGGCGTCGGCGCCCTTCTCGCCCTTCAGTTGTTTGGGCAGGAGTTCTCACTCATGGCGATGATTGGTGTCATTCTTCTGATTGGCATCGTCAAAAAGAACGCCATCATGCTGATCGATTTTGCGCTGGTAGCGCAACGTGAGGGCGCGACAGCTTTTGAGGCTATCCAGCAGGCGAGCGTTCTGCGGTTCCGCCCGATCCTCATGACGTCTCTGGCCGCAGCCTTTGGTGCCGTACCTCTCGTCTTCGGGAATGGATACGGCTGCGAACTCCGCCGTCCGCTTGGCATCGCCATTCTGGGGGGCCTGATGGTCAGCCAGCTTCTCACACTCTACAGCACGCCCGTCGTGTTCCTCTATCTCGATCGTTTCGGAAAAATGCTCGGCCGTGCCCGACATCACTTTGCCATTCTGCTTCACATCTCGCCCCGGGAAACGGAAATCTGATGACCGTCCTTCGTATGCCTTCCCTGCGTACTCTTCTGCTGGGAGCCGCAGCCCTGCCTTTCCTGAGTGGGTGCATGGTCGGACCGAATTACCATCGTCCTTCGGCAGTCATTTCTCCGCATTTCAAGGAAGTTCCTCCCCCGGCTGGATGGAACAAGGCGCGCCCGGACCTGGCGCAGATGCCCAAAGGCGACTGGTGGACAATTTTCAATGATCCGCTTCTCAATGATCTGGAAGAACGGGTCTCAACGTCCAATCAGAGCCTGAAGGAATACGAAGCGCAGTATCGCAAAGCCGCTGCGACAATCGATTCCATCAAGGCAAGCCTCTACCCCACACTGAGCGGAAATTTCAGCTTCAACAGAAATTCACAGGGAAGCAGTGCCTCAAGCACGAGTGGAGGCTTCACGTACACCTCATCGCAGTCCTACACGAGCAACACCTGGGCAACTGGCCCATCTGCAAGCTGGACGGTTGACGTCTGGGGCAAGATACGTCGGCAGGTGCAGCAACAGGTCGCCGCGACGCAAGGCGACGCCGCACTGGTTGCCAGTATGCGGTTGTCCTACCAGCTGACGCTGGCGCAAGACTATTTCAGCATGCGCTATCAGGACAGCCTGATTGATCTCTACACGCGCAACGTGGGTCTATACCGGGATAATCTCAAAATTTTGGAGAACCAGCTTGAAGCTGGTGTCGCAGATCCAACAAGCGTTCTCCAGGCTCGGTATCTGCTGCAATCCACCGAAGCCAGTCTTGCAAATGCTCATATCGCTCGCGCGCAGTATGAACATGCCATTGCAATGCTGACCGGTCGCGCACCGGCAGATGTCACTATCGCTGCGGCACTTCTGCCCAAGCAGATTCCAGCAGCACCTGTAGCCGTTCCGTCCATGATCCTTGAACGCCGGCCAGATGTCGCCCAGGCTGAGCGGAACATGGAAGCCTATAACGCAGAGATCGGATATGCGATTGGCGCGTTCTTCCCGGAAATCACGCTCTCTGCATCGTATGGATATAGCGGCAACCCACTCCAGCAGCTGATCCAAACAGCCACACGCACCTGGGGCCTGGGGGCTGCTGCCACGGAAACGATCTTCCAGGGCGGAGCTCGAACAGCGGCTGTCCGTGAAGCCGAGGCAGACTACGATAATGCGGTCGCCACCTATCGCCAGACCGTTCTGGCTGCCATGCAGGACACGGAAGACCAGATGTCCAACCTGCACTATCTCGATCAGCAGCTAGGACTTCAGAACCAGGCTGTTGCGAGTGCCGAGGCCGCCGTACGAGTGTCCATGAACGAATATCTCGCCGGGACCCAGATTTATACGACCGTCATCACGGCACAGCAGACTGCCCTTCAATATGAAGAGAGTCAGCTGAGCATCCGTCAGCAGCAATTCAATGCGGAAGTTGCTCTGCTGACAGATCTTGGTGGCGGCTGGAATTCCAAAAACCTGCCGACGAAAGCCTCTCTTCAGACAGACAATCCGTTGCTCCCGTCATTCATCCAAAAAGACAAGAATGGGCGCTGAAAAACAAAAAGGGCGGGATCTTAAAGATCCCGCCCTTTTTTATGCCCTCTTCAGGCAGAGGATGCGGCTCTTAGAGCGCATGCAGTCCGGCAACACCGGCCAAAATCGCCAGAACGGCCAGCACCAGGAAGATAATGAAAAACAGCTTGGCGATACCTGCGGTCGCGGCAGAAATGCCCGAGAAGCCGAACACGCCAGCAATGATGGAAATGATAAAGAAAACGATAGCATAGTGCAGCATGGGACATGATCCTTGAATTATAGGTCGTGGTCATGTCGTAACGTCATGCGCCTCAGGAAGGTTTCTTTCCTGAAAAAAGAGTACGTGCCAACAACAGACCACTGAGAAATGCGGAAAACAATAAGAACAACGGCTGATCCACCATCAGATCGGCCACAACTGCCCGACTTTCTTTTAAGAACGAGCAAATATTTTTCTTTGCACGGGTGCAATCGACAACCCGCCCAGCCCCATCCTGCAAGGACGGCACGCTCTCATCCAGATATGACGCCAGATCCGCATCCATAGTCTTCAACTCCAAAACCATTTCATCCACGACATACAAAAACAGGGGCAGCTCGATAACGAACCACCCCTGCTCTTTTACAGCTTAACAACGAAGATGTGACGGGTCGCTCTTAGTGACCGACAGTCGTGCTCACTTCGCCCCGGGCCGTAGCTTCTTCTGTGTAACGACGAGCCTCAGGAGAAATCTTGAGGGCAAGCGTCATACCAGCAGACGCAAGGTAGATCACAGCAAATGTCCAGATCACATAGCTCATGCCCGGACCGAAAACCGCTCCACAGAACGAGACGATTGCCGGACCAACCCATGTCGAGGCACCTGCGCCGAGGCCCAGAATGGACAGAGCTGCAGCTTTTTCACGTGGGCAAATCTGCGGCATCAGGCCTGAAAGCGGCACGAAGGCAGCGACCGTTGCACCATAGAAAATGCCCGCTGCAGCAACCGCCCAGAAATTCCCCGGGTACCAGATTGGCACATAGTAGAACAGCGGAATGGCAATGAAGCCGCCGATACCACCGAAGACCGACACCACGAAACGATGCCCCAACGTGTCAGCAATCATGCCGGAGACAAGGTTAAACAGGATGTTGCTGAGGAAAATCAGCGACAGCAGGTTGAGCCATTGTTCGAGGCTGAAGTGTAGCTGGTCCACAAAAAACGCTGGCATGATGGCCAGGAAAGCGTATTCCGAAGACGTATCGATAATACGGACAATGCCAGCAATCGTCGTCTTGGGTTCACGCCACATGATGCTGAGTGAGCCAAAGAAAATATCTTTGGTGGGCACGTGATCCGGCAGAAGACGCTTCTTGCCTGTAGGCTCGTGCGTAAACAGCAATGCCACGAGGCCACCAATAATTACCAAACCCAGTGAACACCAGAACGTCTTGAGTTCACCAAGATATGGAATCGTATAGCGTGCAAACTGGGAGCCAAGTGTCGGCAGACCCGCAGAGAAAGAGAACCAGAACCATCCAGCAGCCGATCCAAGCATGGCAGCCGGGGTAGCGGCAGCGATCCACACGAGGAAACCGTATGCGAACAGCGGATAGGCAAATCCACGCAGCGCATAAAAGAGAAGGATCATAGGGCCGCTATTCGGACCCAGCCCGAATGTCAGGAAGCAGACTTCCAAAAGAGACCATAGGATCAGGCCGATCCACATGACTTTCTTAGGACCCATCAGATCAGACAGAGGCCCGGAAAACCAAGCGGCAATCATAACCGTGATGCCGTAAAGAGTGAAGAGTTCGTTGACGAACCCTTGGGAGTGGCCGTGGTGCAGCATGTAGGTGTCGAGATATCCGGCTTCGACACCATCTCCCACCATGAATAAAAGCTGACCAACAAAAGCCCAGAAAAGGGCGCGTGGGATGCCAAGAATTTCCGCTAGTCCGCGTTTAGGTGCGGCTGTTTCGGACATTTTCATGCTCTCCAGGCATAGGCGCGTCACGAACCTGCTTCGACCTCATTGCCGAAACAGATATGGGAGGCGTCGTTGCGGGCCCTACGAGAGTGCTCGGACCCGTTTCTCAAAATTATGCAGGACAGCGAGGCCAACAGATTGTCGACCTTCAGGAAAAGAGACACCCTCCCCGCCCTGAAGGGCGGGAGAAAAACAGCCGGTTAAGAAACCAGACGGGAATCGTCCTGCAAGAGATGTGGCAAAACTACACACTCTGCACAGCAATGTGAACCGCAGAATAAAAAAAAGGCCGGTGCATTGCTGCACCGGCCTTTTTTTCGTCTCAAAACGAGAAGCCTCAGGCGGCTTCCTGCTCTTCTGCAACTGGCTTCGGACCGCTGTCCTGGCCCTTGGCATCAACATCGCGCTCTACGAGTTCGATGACTGCCATGTCGGCATTGTCGCCGTAGCGTACGCCAGCCTTCAGAACGCGGGAGTAGCCACCGGCACGAGCCTTGTAGCGCTCTGCAACCGTGCTGAAGAGCTTGCTGACAACCGTGTCATCACGCAGCTGAGCGAATGCCTGACGACGAGCGTGCAGGTCACCGCGCTTACCGAGAGTGATCAGCTTCTCAACAACCGGGCGAAGTTCTTTCGCCTTTGGCAGAGTCGTCGTGATCTGCTCGTGCTTGATGAGTGCGACGGCCATGTTGCGGAACATGGCAGCGCGGTGAGAAGAGGTGACATTGAGCTTACGCCCGCTCACACCATGACGCATTGCTAGTTTTCCTTACCCTAAGAAGTTCTCAAAACGTCTCGTCGAGACGCTTGGCCAGATCCTCGATGTTCTCGGGCGGCCAGGCCGGGACGCTCATGCCGAGCGACAGCCCCATACCGGTGAGAACTTCCTTGATCTCGTTGAGCGATTTACGCCCGAAGTTTGGCGTACGGAGCATTTCCTGTTCGGACTTCTGCACCAGATCGCCAATGTAAACAATGTTGTCGTTCTTGAGGCAGTTGGCGCTACGCACCGAAAGCTCGAGCTCGTCAACCTTGCGAAGAAGATTGCGGTTGAACGGCAGGTCGTCCTGCGGCTCTTCATGCTGGACTGGACGCGGCTCATCAAAGTTGATGAACAGCTGAAGCTGATCCTGAAGAATACGCGCAGCAAGAGCCAGACTGTCTTCCGGCGTCACAGCACCGTTCGTCTCAACTGTCAGCAGCAGCTTGTCGTAGTCAGTAACCTGACCAACGCGGGTCTGCTCGACCTTGTAAGACACGCGACGAACCGGCGAGTAGATTGCATCGATCGGAATCATACCAATCGGAGCATCTTCCGGACGGTTTGCAACAGCAGCAACGTAACCCTTGCCCATGTTGACGGTGAACTCCATTCCGAGCTTCACACCATCATCAAGAGTGCAGATCACGAGATCAGGGTTCATGATTTCAATATCATGCCCAGCCTGAATCTGTCCTGCCGTCACTTCTCCCGGACCAGTCGCCGTGAGAATCATGCGCTTCGGTCCCTCACTGTGCATACGCAGAGCGAGCTGCTTAACGTTCAGGACGATGTCCGTAACGTCTTCGCGCACACCTGGAACAGCCGAGAACTCATGCAGAACGCCATCAATCTGAATGGCTGTTACTGCAGCGCCCTGTAGTGAGGACAGAAGAATACGACGCAGCGCATTACCGAGCGTCATACCGAAACCGCGCTCCAGCGGCTCCGCCACGACTGTGGCGATGCGCGAGGCAACCGGGCCGGGCTCGACTTCAAGCTTCTCCGGCTTGATGAGGGACTGCCAGTTTTTCTGGAGAACCAAGGTCGTGGCCTTTCAAACAACGAAGCCCGCCAACAAAAATTGGCGGCACCTGGCCCGCACAAATCGTGCGGAGGGAGATGCAATCACTACACATGCCGCGCATTCTCACGAACGCGCGGCATGGCATCACTCAAACGCGACGACGCTTGCGCGGACGGCAGCCGTTATGGGGCACCGGCGTCATGTCACGAATGGACGTAATCGTGAAGCCAACAGCCTGCAGCGCGCGAAGAGCGCTTTCACGCCCCGAACCCGGGCCGGACACTTCGATCTCAAGCGTTTCCATGCCGTGCTCGCGAGCCTTGCGGCCTGCGTCTTCTGCAGCAACCTGTGCAGCGTACGGTGTGGACTTACGCGAGCCCTTGAAGCCCTGTGCACCCGAGGAGGACCATGCAATTGCATTACCCTGCGCATCGGAGATCGTGATCATGGTGTTGTTGAACGTGGAAAGCACGTGAGCAACGCCAGAGATGATATTCTTGCGCTCTTTCTTACGAATGCGCGGTGCTGCGGCCTTAGCCATAATAGAGGTCGTCCTAAAAGTTAGCGAGAAGCGTCAGAGTGAAGCAGTCAGGCGCGAATTAGCGCGTGACCTTCTTCTTGCCAGCAATCGCCACTGCCTTACCCTTACGGGTACGTGCATTCGTGTGCGTACGCTGACCGCGGACCGGAAGGCCGCGACGATGACGCAGACCGCGATAGCAGCCCAGATCCATCAGACGCTTGATGTTCATAGCGGTTTCGCGACGCAGGTCGCCTTCAACCCGGTGCTCACCGTCGATCAGTTCACGGATCTTTACGATCTCGTCATCAGACAGTTCGTTGACGCGCTTCGCATCGGGGATACCGAGCTTGCTGCAGATTGCCTGCGCGGTCGACGGGCCAATGCCGTAGACATAGCGCAGGCTGATGACCACCCGCTTGTTGGTCGGAATGTTTACGCCGGCAATACGTGCCACGCCAATTCTCCCATCGACGCGATCAATTGACCGCGTCAGCCTGTTTCATGTCCGGTCGAAACCGGATCGTTTGCATCGCAGGCATGTCAGCTCCCAGTCCGATTCCGGAACCCAGGGCCACCTTCACGCCACAGATATGTCGAGGGCGCGCAATATACCGGGCACCCCCCTTGAGTCAAATGAGAATGATCACTTCTTCGTGATCATTCTCATTTCTTCAATTTTTTGCAGTCTTTCCGATGAGTGCATCGATCTCTGCACCCACTTCGTCAACGCCCAGCATTCCATCAACATGCTTTAAACGACCAGCCTTCTCATAATAAGGAAGGATTGGTGCAGTCTGACGGCGATAGATATCAAGACGAGATCTCACCACCTCAGGATTGTCATCTGGCCGGCGTGTACCATCTTCCGCAGTCCGACTGGCAATACGCTCGACAAGCTGATCTTCCGCGACATCCAGAAGAATGACGGCGTCAATCTTCAACCCATCGGTGTCCAACATGGCATCAAGTGCTTCCGCCTGGCTTTCCGTTCTTGGAAAGCCGTCGAGAATAAACCCCTGAGCACAGTCGCGCTGCGCTATACGCCCCTGGATCATCTTTACCATGATAGGATCAGGAAGGAATTCTCCCCTTTCCATAATGGCCTTAGCCTCCTGTCCGATAGGCGTGCCAGCAGCAACTTCAGCGCGCAGCATGTCTCCAGTGGAGATTTGCTTAAGGCCATAAAGCTGCTCAAGACGCTTTGCCTGCGTCCCCTTACCTGCCCCAGGAGGGCCAAGAAGAATAATATTCATCGACGCTTGTTTCCTCCCGAAACGCCATTCCTGGAACCGCGGCTACGCTGCTTGCGGATCAGCCCCTGATACTGATGTGCAACAAGGTGGGACTGAACCTGCGTCACGGTATCGATCGTTACAGACACGATAATGATGAGGCTCGTACCGCCAAAATAAAATGGCACGTTGTACTTGCTGATCAAAATCTGCGGCAGAAGACAAACAACAACCAGATACAGAGCACCGATTGTGGTCAGTCTCGACAGGATGCGATCAAAATACGACGCCGTGCTTGCCCCCGGACGGATACCCGGAATAAAGCCCCCCTGCTTCCGCAGGTTCTCAGCCGTTTCTTCAGGATTGAATGTCACAGCCGCGTAGAAGTATGAGAAAAACAGGATCATTGCGGCATAGAACAGCATGTAAAGAGGCTGTCCCTGACCAAGCTGCTGCCCGAGAACGGAAAGCCAACCCGGCATATTATGCCCGTTCATGAACCCTGAAATCGTCACAGGAATCAGCAACACGGAAGAGGCAAAAATGGGAGGGATTACGCCTGCCGTATTGACCTTCAACGGCATGTGAGTGGAGTCACCACCAAACATGCGATTGCCAATCTGACGCTTCGGATACTGGATCACAACACGACGCTGCGCCTGCTCCATAAAGACGATAAAGGCAATGACGGCAATCGCCATAACCAGAAAGATCATCACGAAGATTGGCGACAAAGCTCCGGTGCGACCCAGTTCAAACAGACTAGCCAGCGCATGAGGAAGATTGGCGACAATACCTGCAAAAATAATCAGCGAAATACCGTTACCGACACCCCGTGATGTGATCTGCTCGCCAAGCCACATCAGGAACATCGTGCCACCAACCAGCGTTACGACACACGACGCGAGGAAGAAGACACCCGGCATCACCACAGCGCTTGCGCCATGAGACGTCATGTTCTCCAGCCCAACAGCTATGCCGTATGCTTGGAAGAGTGCGATGAAAACAGTGAGGTAGCGGGTATACTGGTTAAGCTTTTTGCGCCCCGCCTCACCCTCTTTCTTCATTGCTTCCATAGACGGAAGAGCAGTTGAAAGAAGCTGAATGATAATCGATGCACTGATGTACGGCATGATGTTCAGGGCGAACACAGTCATGCGTCCGAGAGCACCACCCGTGAACATGTCGAACATGCCCAGAATGCCACCCTGATGCTGTGCCAGCAGCTGACCCATGACTGTCGCATCAACACCAGGAACAGGGATGTATGTTCCGAGGCGATAAACGATAAGGGCCAAAAGCGTAAACCAGATACGCTTCTTGAGTTCAGTCGCCTTGGCAAAGGAACTCATATTGAGATTGGCGGCGAGCTGCTCTGCTGCGGAAGCCATCCACCTGTCCTTTCATGAAAACAGCGTCGCCGCACATCTGCACGGGACGCTGTTCACTATCTAACCATACCCCAGATAAATCTGGGAGAGGAGAACTCAGGCTTCAGCCTGAACTTCCTTCTTCGGTGCAAGCACCTTAACGGAGCCGCCAGCCTTCTCAACAGCAGCAAGAGCTGCTGCGGAAGCACCGTCGACTTCGATGGTTACGCCATGCGAAAGTTCACCCTTCGCAAGAAGACGAACACCATGGGTCTTGCCATTGACAAGCCCAGCAGCGCGAAGTGTTGCTTCCGTAACAGGAGCCGACTTATCCAGCTTGCCTGCTTCGATAGCCTTCGAAATCGCGCCAAGGTTCACCGGAGCATATTCCTTGCGGAAGATGTTCACGAAGCCACGCTTAGGCATACGGCGATACAGCGGGAGCTGACCACCTTCAAAGCCATTCAGCGAGACGCCTTCACGAGCCTTCTGACCCTTAACACCGCGTCCGGAGGTCTTACCCTTACCGGAACCAATGCCACGTCCTAGGCGCTTCTTGCGATAACGAGAGCCCTCGTTATCGCGCAATTCGTTGAGGTTCATTTCAACCCTCCACCTGGATGAGGTGGGCAACCTTGCGGATCATCCCACGCACAGCCGGAGTATCTTCCAGCGTACGGGTGGAACCGATACCGCGCAGACCAAGACCAACAAGGGTCTCAGCCTGGCCCGGTTTGCGACCAATGACAGAAGCAATCTGCTTTACCTGAACGGTCTTACCGTTTTCAGACATTTGCAGTCTCCTCGGTCTGAGCCTGCTCGCGCTTACCGAAAAGTTCAGCGGCCTTCTTGCCACGACGCGAAGCGACGTTGCGAGGGCTGCTTGCCTTTTCAAGGGCAGCGAACGTAGCCTTGATCATGTTGTGCGGGTTACGCGTTCCAAGGCTTTTAGCGACAACGTCGTTAACACCCAGGCTCTCGAAAACCGCACGCATCGGACCACCGGCGATGATACCCGTACCGGCTTCAGCCGCACGAACAACAACCTTACCAGCGCCGTAGTGACCTGACGTATCATGATGAAGGGTACGACCCTCCTTCATTGGTACGCGGATCATCGTACGCTTGGCGCGCTCGGTAGCCTTACGGATAGCTTCGGGCACTTCACGAGCTTTACCCGCACCGTAACCAACGCGTCCCTTCTGATCGCCAACGACAACCAGCGCTGCGAAAGCAAAGCGACGGCCACCCTTAACAACCTTGGCAACACGATTGATGGTTACGAGCTTGTCGACCAGATCGTCGCCCTGCTCGCGCTCACGACCACCACGGCCGCCTTCTCTTGGCTCACGTGCCATGTGTGATCCTCCTTAGAACGAGAGTCCGCCCTCACGGGCAGCCTCTGCCAGGGCCTTGACCCGGCCATGATAGACATAAGCGCCGCGATCAAACACGACGGCCGTCACGCCAGCTGCCAAGCCACGTTCCGCGATCAGCTTGCCGATCGCCGAAGCTGCGTCCACGTTAGCACCGGTGTTGCCATTGTCGCGAAGCTCTTTTTCCAGCGTAGATGCGCTGGCAAGAGTACGACCCTGTGCATCGTCGATGATCTGGGCGTGAATGTGCTTGCTGGAACGGAAGACCGACAAACGCGGCCGGCCGCCGCTCTTGCGACGAAGCTGGAAACGCAGCCGCTGACGGCGACGTTCCTGCAATCCTTGCTGCGATGCCATTACTTCTTCTTACCTTCCTTGCGACGCAGAACTTCCGTGTCATAACGAACGCCCTTGCCCTTGTATGGCTCAGGCTTGCGGAAGCTGCGAATATCGAGAGCGACCTGACCAACGCGCTGCTTGTCGTTGCCTTCAACAACAATAGCGGTCGGACGCGGCGTGGTGATCTTGATACCGGCCGGAATCGGATAAACGACATCGTGCGAGAAGCCGAGGTTCATCACCAGATTGGATCCCTGAACAGCAGCACGGAAACCCGTACCCTGAATTTCAAGACCCTTGGTGAAACCAACAGACACACCCTTGACCATATTTGCGATCAGAGCGCGCGTCGTTCCCCACATCGTCCAGTTTTCACGGGAGCGACGACCAATCGGAGCAACTGCAACTGAGTTGTCTTCGATTTTCACGTCCACGTGACGAGAAACCGGGAAGCTCAGTTCACCAAGCTTGCCTTTGGCCGTGAAGACACCGTTGGCAACTGCGACCTGCACACCTGCCGGAACTTCTACGGGATATTTACCTACGCGAGACATGCGACCCTCCTCAGAAGACGCGGCAGAGAACCTCGCCGCCAACATTGGCAGCGCGGGCCTCGACGTCCGAAAGGACGCCACGCGGGGTGGACAGGATCGACACACCAAGGCCGGCATAAACGCGCGGAAGTTCCTTGATCTTCGAATAGACACGACGGCCAGGCTTGGAGACCCTATGGATTTCCTTAATGACCGGCTGCCCTTCAACGTACTTCAGCTCAATACGGAGCTGCGATACGCCCTTACGGACTTCTTCCGTGGAAAAACCACGGATGTAACCTTCACGCTTCAGAGCCTCAAGCACGTTCGTGCGAAGCTTGGAAGCGGGCGCAACGCAGGCAGCATGACGAGCACGCTGAGCATTACGGATCCGGGTAAGCATATCACCCAGTGGATCAGACAACGACATTCGATCTATCCCTTACCAGCTCGACTTGACCATGCCAGGAATCTGGCCGGCGGACGCAAGATCACGCAGAGCGATACGGCAAAGCTCGAACTTACGGTAGTTAGCACGGGGACGACCGGTCAGCTTACAACGAAGACGGACGCGCGTTGCGGATCCGTTACGTGGCATCTGTGCCAGCTTAAGAGTCGCTTCAAATCGGTCTTCAACCGAAAGGGAACGATCCTTGATGATGTTTTTAAGAGCGGTCCGCTTTTCCTTATCGCGCTTCGCAAGAGCTGCGCGATGGTTATTACGGTTAACCGCTGAGATCTTCGCCATCTCGAATTTTCTCCCGGAACCTGTCAGGCCTATCCCGACGGTTTTCCAATCTGCGTGTCTATAAAGGAAAGCGGCCTTCCAATGGAAGGCCGAATCCTTATTTTTAGTCGCGATCGGTCTGAAAAATTACCTGATCAACCTGCGAACGGCAGATCGAAGGCCTTCAGCAGAGCCTTTGCTTCGGCATCGGTCTTTGCAGTGGTCACGAAGATGATGTCCATACCGCGAACGGCATCGATCTTGTCATATTCGATTTCCGGGAAAACAATCTGTTCCTTGATGCCCATGGCGAAGTTGCCACGACCATCAAAACCCTTGTTTGCCGGAAGACCACGGAAATCACGAATGCGAGGCATTGCGATCGTCACGAGACGGTCAAGGAACTCATACATACGCTGACGACGCAGAGTAACCTTACAACCGATCGGAAGACCTTCACGGATCTTGAAGCCAGCAATAGCCTTGCGTGCCAGCGTCTTAACCGGCTTTTGACCGGAGATCGCTGCCATTTCAGCAACTGCTGCATCCAGCTTCTTCTGGTCGCCAGCTGCTTCACCGACGCCCATGTTCAGCACGATCTTCTCGAGCTTAGGAACCTGCATCGGGTTTGCGTAGCCGAACTGCTCAAGAAGCTGTTTACGAAGAATTTCTTCGTAGCGCTGCTGCATACGCGGCAAAGCGGTGTTGTTATCGCTCATTTTTGCGTTCCTCAGCCTTCGATCACTTCGCCGGTTGCCTTGGCAACACGAACTTTGCGACCGTCTTCAAGAACCCGAAAGCCAACGCGTGTCGGCTTACCGCTCTTGGGATCAACCAGCTTCAGGTTTGACAGATGGATCGGCATTTCCTGCTCGATGATACCACCTTCTCCACCTGCGCGGTTGGGCTTCGTGTGACGCTTAGCGATAGCTACGCCGCGAACGACAGCTTTCTCAGCCTTCGGCATCACTGAGAGGACTTCGCCACGAACGCCCCGGGACTTACCGGAAAGAACGAGGACCTGATCGCCTTTTTTAATACGTGCAGCCATTACAGCACCTCCGGCGCCAGGGAGATAATCTTCATGAACTTGCGAGCACGCAGTTCACGAACGACCGGGCCAAAGATACGCGTGCCAATCGGCTCCTGCTGCT
The DNA here is from genome assembly GCF_018812105.1 of Gluconobacter sp. P1D12_c. Classification (NCBI taxonomy): domain Bacteria; kingdom Pseudomonadati; phylum Pseudomonadota; class Alphaproteobacteria; order Acetobacterales; family Acetobacteraceae; genus Gluconobacter; species Gluconobacter sp. P1D12_c. The sequence continues at coordinate 185,302 of NZ_JACSIQ010000003.1, read as the reverse complement.
TGTTAATCAGCACAGCAGCATTCTTGTCAAAACGGATCGCAGATCCGTCTGCACGACGTACCGGATAAGACGTACGAACGATAACGGCCTGATGGACGTCACCCTTCTTCACCTTACCGCGGGGAATGGCTTCCTTAACGGATACGACAATGATGTCGCCGACCGAGGCAGTCTTCCGCTTGGAGCCGCCCAGCACCTTGATGCACTGCACCCGACGCGCACCGGAATTATCGGCGACGTCAAGGTTGGTCTCGGGATGAATCATGTGCCTACCCCCTTATGCGCTGACGGAAGAGGAAGCCGAAGCCATGTCCTCTCCGTTGCGTGCGACGACAGACCAAGTCTTGCGCTTGGAAATCGGTGCGCATTCTTCAATGCGAACCAGATCGCCAATTTGGCAGACGTTGGCTTCATCATGAGCCGCATACTTTTTGGAGCGGCGGATGAATTTCTTATAGAGCGGGTGCATGATACGACGATCAACAAGAACGGTAACCGTCTTGTCCATCTTGTCGCTCGTTACTCGCCCTGTCAGGACGCGCCTTGGCATCGTCCGTCTCCTCTCAGGACTTTGCGGCGGACGTTTGGGCGCCCGCACGGTTCTTCGATTGATGAGCCAGTGTCTTGATGCGCGCGACAGCACGACGCACGACTTTAACACGGCTTGTGTTTTCCGACTGCCCGGTGGCAGCCGCAAAACGGTGATTGATCTGTTCGCGCTTCAGATCGATGAGCAGAGCGTTCAGCTCGTCCTCGCTCTTCGCGCGCAGATCTGCAGGCTTGTACGTGTCGGCCATCTTACGCGTCTCCGATACGCTGAACGAACTTGGTCTTGATCGGAAGCTTTGCAGCTCCCAGGCTCAGTGCCAAGCGAGCGACTTCCGGCGGAACGCCTTCGATCTCAAACAGGATGCGACCTGGCTTGACACGAGCTGCCCAGTACTCTGGGGAACCCTTGCCCGAGCCCATACGCACTTCTGCAGGCTTTGTCGAGACCGGAAGGTCAGGAAAAATACGAATCCAGACGCGACCGGCACGCTTCATCGCACGAGTAATAGCACGACGGGACGCTTCGATCTGACGGGCCGTGATCCGCTCTGGCTCAAGAGCCTTCAGACCATATGCACCGAAGTTCAGCTGCGTTCCGCTTTTCGCAAGACCGTGGATACGGCCTTTGTGAGCTTTACGAAACTTTGTCCGCTTTGGGGAAAGCATGTTGTTAAATCCTCAATCAGCACCAGCAATGGAACTGTAGGCTTTCGCCTACAATTCAACGTTGCGGAGCCTGCTCCGCGGCACGACGGTCTTGTGCCAGGGGGTCATGAGCCAGGATCTCACCCTTGAAGATCCAGACTTTCACACCGCAGGTTCCATAAGTCGTCTTGGCCGTCGCCGTGCCATAGTCGATATCAGCGCGGAGCGTATGCAACGGCACACGTCCCTCACGATACTTCTCGTCACGTGCGATTTCGGCACCACCCAGACGTCCGCTGCAAGTAATACGGATGCCCTGGGCGCCCAGACGCATTGCAGACTGGATTGCGCGCTTCATGGCGCGGCGGAAAGCAACGCGACGCTCAAGCTGCTGAGCAATGTTTTCAGCAACCAGAGTTGCGTCGATTTCCGGCTTACGGATCTCAACGATGTTCAGCGCCACGTCGGTCTTCGCCATACGGCTCAGTTCCTTACGCAGTGCATCGATGTCCTGACCCTTCTTACCAATCACGACACCCGGTCGGGCAGCGTAGATCGTTACGCGGGGCTTCTTTGCCGGACGCTCGATAACAACACGAGAGACGCCAGCACCAGACAGCTTGCGACGCAGGAATGCACGCAGCTTAAGGTCTTCATGAAGAAGACGTGCATAGTCTGCACCTGCGTACCAGCGGCTATCCCAGGTACGGTTAACACCGAGCCGAAGCCCGATTGGATTGACCTTATGTCCCATGGATCAAGCTGCCTTCTGCTCTTCGCTGGTTTCCGACGCTTCTGCAGCTTCGGCCACAACAATCTTCAGGTGGCTGAAGAACTTTTCAACGCGAGCCGAGCGACCACGGCCACGAGCGTGAAAACGCTTCATGACGATGGACTTGCCGACTTCAGCCGTCTTCACAACCAGACGATCAACGTCCAGCTGATGATTGTTCTCAGCGTTGGCCACGGCGCTCTCAAGAGTCTTCTTAACCTGCTGCGCGATACGACGACGCGAGAAGGTCAGAGCGGCAATAGCCTTGTCAGCTGGCTGGTTACGGATCATTGCCGCAACCAAGTTCAGCTTACGCGGGCTAACACGGATGTTACGCGTAATTGCTTGCGCTTCCGTATCAGCAAGCGTGCGGATGTGCTTCGGCTTGCTCATTTTCAGCCCCGCTTCGACTTCTTGTCAGAGCCATGACCGGTGTAGGTCCGTGTCGGTGAGAATTCACCAAACTTGTGACCGACCATGTTCTCCGTGACCTGCACAGGCAGGAACTTGTGACCATTATAGACGCCGAACGTAAGCCCGACGAACTGCGGCAGAATCGTGGAACGACGTGACCAGATCTTGATCACTTCGTTACGACCAGAAGCACGAGCTGCTTCTGCTTTGCCGAACAGATACCCGTCAACGAACGGGCCCTTCCAGACGGAACGTGCCATCTCTGTTTGCCCCCTCTTACTTGCCGGACTTACGGCGACGGATGATCAAGCTATCCGTCTTTTTGTTAACACGCGTCTTGTAACCCTTCGTCGGAACGCCCCAAGGCGTAACCGGGTGACGGCCACCAGAGGTACGACCTTCACCACCACCATGCGGGTGATCGACCGGGTTCATGACAACGCCACGGTTGTGCGGACGACGTCCGAGCCAACGGGAACGTCCAGCTTTACCCATGTGCTGGTTCATGTTGTCTGGGTTAGAGACAGCACCAACCGTTGCCATGCATTCGCCGCGAACAAGACGTAGTTCACCAGACTGAAGCTTGATCTGGGCGTAGCCCGCATCTTTACCGACGAGCTGAGCATACGTTCCAGCGGAACGTGCCATCTTGCCGCCAGCACCTGGCTTCAGTTCAATGTTGTGAACAATCGTACCAACCGGCATAGCGCCGAGAGACATCGCATTGCCCGGCTTCACGTCCGTATGGGCGCCAGAGATGACGCGATCGCCAACCTTGATGCGCTGCGGAGCCAGAATGTAAGCAAGCTCGCCGTCATCGTACTTGATGAGTGCGATAAACGCCGTACGATTTGGATCGTACTCAAGGCGCTCAATCGTTGCACCCACATCGAACTTACGACGCTTGAAATCGACGTAACGATAGGACTGCTTGTGCCCGCCGCCACGGAACCGAACTGTCGTACGGCCGTGGTTGTTACGACCGCCAGACTTGTTCTTACCTTCCGTCAGCTGCTTGACCGGCTTGCCCTTCCAGAGCTCGCTACGATCAATCAGCACGGTGCCGCGTGTGCTCGGCGTCGTGGGATTAAAGTGCTTTAGTGCCATGGTTATTACCCCGCGTCAGCCCAGCTTCGCTGTAAGGTCAATGGATTGACCTTCTGCAAGCTGTACATACGCCTTCTTGATGTCAGAGCGGCGACCAGGACGACCCTTGACGCGCTTCGTCTTACCCTTCTGGACCAGCGTGTTCACGCCAGAAACCTTAACGTTGAAGAGCTTTTCGACAGCGGCCTTGATCTGCGGCTTGGTTGCAGTCGTGGAGACCTTGAAAACAACCTGATTACGCTCCGAAAGAAGCGTAGCCTTTTCCGTGATCAGCGGCGAACGGACCACATCGTAAAGAGCTTCCTGAGACATGTTCTCAGCTGTCTTACGTGCGTTCATGACGATAGAGATGGTCATGCCAGACGCTCCTTAAGACCCTCAAGACCCGCACGGGTAATAACCAGTACATCGTGGTTGAGGATGTCATAGACGTTCGCGCCGATGGTCGGCAGGACGTCAATCTTCGGCAGGTTCGCAACCGCACGAGCAAACTGCTCATCAACCGCACCATCCACGATCAACGCGGAGGACCAGCCGAGAACCTTGAGCTTAGCAGCAGCTTCACGGGTCTTGCTCACGCCATTGGCGGTATCGAGCACAACCAGCTTGCCAGCAGCAGCCTTCTGCGACAGCGCAGAAATCAGGCCGAGACGACGAACCTTCTTTGGCAGATCGTATCCGTGGTCACGGACAACCGGACCATGAACAACGCCACCCGTACGGAACTGCGGCGCACGCAGCGAGCCCTGACGTGCAGAACCGGTACCCTTCTGGCGGAACGGCTTCTTCGTCGTACCAGAAACTTCACCCATGCCTTTGGTGCGATGCGTGCCAGCGCGGCGCTTAGCCAGCTGCCAGTGAACAACTCGCGCCATGATGTCGGCACGCGGAGAAACCGCGAAAATCTCTTCTGGAAGCGCGACTGAGCCAGCGCTGCCATTATCGAGGGTCTTGATATCGTATTCCATGCCCCTCGTCCTCAACCGGCGGCCGCTACGACTGCAGCCGGGTACGGCGCATCGGCGTGGCGAGCCTTCTTGATTGCATCGCGAATCAGCACAAGGCTATTCTTCGCACCAGGAATCGCACCCCTGACCATGATCAGGTTACGCTCTTCATCCACGGCTGCCACTTCCAGGTTCAGCGTTGTAACACGCTCGTCACCCATATGACCTGCCATCTTCTTGCCCTTGAAGACCTTGCCAGGATCCTGGCGCTGGCCCGTAGAACCATGAGAACGGTGGCTAATGGAAACGCCGTGAGAGGCTTCAAGGCCAGCGAAGTTATGACGCTTCATAACACCTGCAAAGCCTTTACCCTTACTCTGGCCCGTGACATCAACTTTCTGCCCAACCACGAAATGGTTAGCGGAGAGCTTTGCGCCGGCCTCAAGCAGAGCGTCTTCCGCAACGCGGAACTCTACGAGGTGCTTCTTCGGCTCAACCTTGGTACGGGCAAAGTGGCCACGATTTGCCTTGGTGACATTCTTCACCTTGGCATTACCAAGACCGAGCTGAACGGCTGTATAGCCATCACGCTCATTCGTGCGGGTATCTACAACCTGAACTTCGTCAAGGTGCAGGACCGTCACAGGCACATGAGTGCCGTCTTCTTTAAACAGCCGGGTCATCCCCAGCTTTTTTGCAATCAATCCGGTACGCATCGTCTGGACCTTAGAGTTTGATCTCGACATCAACGCCAGCGGCGAGGTCGAGCTTCATGAGGGCGTCCACGGTCTGCGGTGTCGGCTCGACAATGTCGAGCAGCCGGCGGTGAGTCCGAATTTCGAACTGCTCGCGGCTTTTCTTATCCACGTGTGGCGAACGGTTCACCGTGAAACGTTCGATATGCGTCGGCAGCGGGATCGGACCCCGAACCCGCGCACCCGTACGCTTCGCCGTGTTTACGATCTCTTTGGTGCTGTTGTCCAGCACTCGATGATCGTACGCCTTAAGGCGAATGCGGATGTTCTGGTTGTCCATAGTCTTAATTCGTCCAACTCAAAAATTCGGGTCTCGTCCTACTGCCATTGCATCTGAAAGGGAACCCCGGCCAGAAATAAATCTGGCCGGGGCTTCCATATCAACGGCGAAACGCAGGACTTAGGCGCTGATTGAAGAAACCACGCCTGCACCCACGGTGCGGCCACCTTCGCGAATTGCGAAGCGGAGGCCTTCGTCCATGGCGATCGGAGCAATCAGCTCGACATCCATGGCTACGTTATCACCCGGCATGACCATTTCCGTGCCTTCCGGCAGCGTTACGACGCCAGTGACGTCGGTCGTACGGAAATAGAACTGCGGGCGGTAGTTCGTGAAGAACGGCGTATGACGACCACCTTCTTCCTTCGTGAGGATGTAAGCCTCAGCCTTGAACGTCTTGTGCGGCGTAATGGAACCTGGCTTTGCAAGAACCTGACCACGCTCAACGTCTTCACGCTTCGTGCCACGAACCAGTGCACCGATGTTGTCACCGGCTTCACCACGATCGAGAAGCTTACGGAACATCTCAACACCCGTAACGGTCGTCTTGATGGTATCCTTCAGACCAACGATCTCAACTTCGTCGCCGACGTTCACAACGCCACGCTCAACACGACCCGTGACAACCGTACCACGACCCGAGATCGAGAACACGTCTTCGATCGGCATCAGGAACGGACGGTCAACCGGACGCTCAGGCTGCGGAATGTAGGTGTCTACAGCTTCCATCAGCTCAAGAACGCGATCTTCACCGATGGTGGCGTCACCATCTTCAAGGGTCACAAGAGCAGAACCCTTGACGATGGGGATATCGTCGCCTGGGAACTGGTAGGAGGACAGAAGCTCACGAACTTCCATTTCCACGAGCTCAAGCAGCTCAGCGTCGTCAACCTGGTCAACCTTATTCAGGAACACAACCAGAGCAGGAACACCAACCTGACGAGCAAGCAGGATGTGCTCACGCGTCTGCGGCATTGGGCCATCAGCAGCGGACACAACCAGGATTGCGCCGTCCATCTGAGCGGCACCGGTGATCATGTTCTTGACGTAGTCAGCATGGCCCGGGCAATCGACGTGAGCGTAGTGACGGTTCTTCGTCTCGTACTCAACGTGAGCCGTGGAGATGGTGATACCACGAGCGCGCTCTTCAGGAGCCTTGTCGATCTGATCATATGCGCTGAACGTTGCGCCACCAGTCTTTGCCAGCACCTTGGTGATCGCAGCAGTCAGCGAGGTCTTGCCGTGATCGACGTGACCGATCGTACCAATGTTGCAGTGCGGCTTGTTCCGCTCGAATTTAGCCTTTGCCATCGTCTTTCTCCAAAACCCTGCCTTCCACGAGGCAGAGATAAGACTGAAAGTTCATCCAGTCAGTATCTGTTAGATTCCCAGATACTGCCGGAAGCCCTTTAGCGGGTTCTGATTACCAGCGATAGTGACTGAATGCCTTGTTAGCTTCAGCCATACGGTGGGTGTCTTCGCGCTTCTTTACAGCAGCGCCACGATTGTTAACCGCGTCCATCAGTTCGTTGGACAAGCGCTCCTGCATCGTGTTCTCACCGCGCTTGCGGGAGGCATCGATCAACCACCGGATCGCCAGAGCCTGACGGCGCTCGGTGCGCACTTCGACAGGCACCTGATAGGTAGCACCACCAACACGACGTGAACGGACTTCGACAGCCGGCTTCACGTTGTCCAGAGCCGAGTGGAACATGGCCACCGGGTCAGCAGTTGCACCACCACGGTGACGCAGAACCTCGAGAGCACCGTAAACGATGCCTTCGGCGGTGGATTTCTTTCCATCATACATCAGCGCATTCATGAAGCGCGTAATGACGATGTCTCCGAACTTCGGATCGGGAAGGATCTCACGCTTTACAGCGCGGTGACGGCGACTCATTCCAAATACCTCTTACTTCGGACGCTTCGCGCCATACAGCGAACGACGCTGACGACGCTTAGCGATGCCCTGCGTGTCAAGCACGCCTCGCAGGATGTGATAACGCACACCAGGAAGATCCTTCACTCGCCCACCACGGATAAGAACAACACTGTGTTCCTGAAGGTTATGACCTTCACCCGGAATGTAGCTTACGACCTCGTACCCGTTGGTCAGACGCACCTTGGCGACCTTACGCAGAGCGGAGTTCGGCTTCTTTGGCGTTACCGTGTACACGCGCGTGCATACGCCACGCTTCTGGGGGCATCCCTGTAGTGCAGGGACCTTATTCCGCTTTGCGGCCGGCTCACGGCCGTTCGCGATCAACTGGTTGATGGTCGGCATGCGCCCTTCCCAATCCTTGTCCTATTCCGGACAGAAAGCACCAGACTTTCTGCCATGACATTTTATTCAAATCGACATGCGGCTGAACCGCCTGCCTATCCCACATTTGGAAAGAGAAACAGCAAAAGCCATTTCCCTCCTTTTGTAGCGTGCGGCCTTGGCATCCCCCGAATCCGAGGTAGCGGCACCACATGCGATTCTTTGTCTTCGACGGCTTTTTTTCGCCTAATTAGACGGGAGTAGCCGAGGGCGCGGAACCTACGAAGGGTTCCGCGTTGAGTCAAGTGTTTCGGCTGAAATTGAAGCGATTCTAAAGAGAGAGTTTTTCAAATCGCTACAATTTCCCCTCTGCTCTTCTTCTGAAAGAGGAACAGAGGGGGGTTTCATTATTCTGCCGCGTCTTTCACTTCGGCCGCTGAACGGCCAACGCGATGACGATCCTGGCTGGCAGCAATGCCACGCAGACGATTCATAACGCTACCCGTGCCGGCCGGGATCAGACGACCCACGATCACATTCTCCTTGAGACCGTTCAGTGTGTCGACCTTACCAGACGTCGCAGCGTCCGTAAGTACGCGCGTCGTCTCCTGGAAGGATGCTGCCGAGATAAAGGACTGCGTCTGCAGGGAGGCTTTGGTAATGCCCTGCAGCACCGGCATAGCCACTGCTGGGGTATCACCATTTTCCTGAAGGCGCTGGTTCTCGATCTCGTACTCAATCCGATCCACGGTCTCGCCGATCAGATAGGTCGAATCCCCTGGCTCCAGAATTTCGACCTTCTGCAGCATCTGACGAACAATGACCTCGATGTGCTTGTCATTGATCTTCACGCCCTGCAGTCGATAGACGTCCTGAATTTCGTTGACCAGATAATCCGAAAGCGCCTCGACACCCATAACTTTCAGGATGTCATGCGGCACACGCGGTCCATCGACCAGCGGATCACCCTTCTGAACAAAGTCACCTTCCTGAACAGAAACGTGCTTGCCCTTCGGGATGAGATACTGCGTCTCTTCGCTGGTCTCGTCGTTTTTCACGATAACGCAACGCTTCGACTTGTAATCCTTCCCGAACTCAATACGGCCATCGCCTTCGGCAATAATCGCATGATCCTTCGGACGGCGCGCTTCGAACAGTTCGGCAACACGCGGCAGACCACCGGTAATGTCACGGGTCTTGGAACCTTCACGCGGAATACGCGCCAGCACGTCACCAGCATGAACTTCGGCACCATTCTCAATCGACAGAATACTGTCTGGTGAGAGGAAGTAGCGAGCATCATTGCCATTGGCGAGCTTGACCACATTACCCGCAGCATCCTTGAGCTGCAGACGTGGACGAAGATCAACACCCTTAGAAGCCTGCTTGTAGTCAACCACAACCTTGGAGCTCAGGCCTGTGACCTCATCCATACGTTCGACAAGCGTGATGCTGTCGATCAGGTCGAGGTATTCAACCGTACCTGCCTGCTCGGTGATGATCGGAAGGGTGTACGGGTCCCACTCGGCCATCTTCTGACCACGTGCAACTGCCTCACCCTCGCCCACCATCAGACGTGCACCGTATGGAACACGGTAACGAGCACGCTCGACACCGTTCTCATCGGTCAGCAGGATTTCGCAGTTACGCGACATCACAACCAGAACCTTCTGAGAGTTCTCAACCACGTTGCGGTTCTTGATCGTCACACGCCCATCACGAGAGGCTTCGACCATAGACTGCTCGGCGCCACGCGTTGCCGCACCACCAATATGGAAGGTACGCATCGTCAGCTGTGTACCAGGCTCACCGATGGACTGAGCGGCAATAACGCCGACAGCTTCACCGATGTTCACTGGCGTACCGCGAGCCAGATCACGACCATAGCAGTGCGCACAGATACCAACGCGGCTATCGCATGTCAGAACCGAGCGGATCTCCATGCTCTCGACGCCGGCCTTCTCGATGAGCTCTGCTTCGGGCTCCTCGATCAGGGTGTTGCGCGGAAGCAGGACTTCATGCGTCACCGGATGCAGCACATCCTTGGACGTCGTACGTCCCAGAATACGCTCAGACAGCGAAGCGACGACTTCACCACTATCCATAACCGCACGAACCGTCAGGCCGCGTTCAGTACCGCAATCCGGCTCAACAATGATGCAATCCTGGGCAACGTCAACGAGACGACGCGTCAGATAACCCGAGTTTGCAGTCTTCAGAGCCGTATCCGCGAGGCCCTTACGAGCACCGTGGCTGGACGTGAAGTAATCGAGAACCGACAGACCTTCTTTGAAGTTCGCGATAATCGGCTGTTCGATAATTTCGCCTGAAGGCTTCACCATCAGACCACGCATACCAGCGAGCTGCTTCATCTGGGCTGGCGACCCACGAGCACCGGAGTGGCTCATCATCCAGACAGAGTTGGTCGGCTGACCGATAACCTGCTTGGAGATTTCCTTCAGCATGGCTGCCTGGACCTCGTCCGTGCAGCGTGACCATGCGTCAACCACCTTGTTATAGCGCTCGCCAGCGGTGATCAGACCATCCTGATACTGCTGCTCGAACTCCTTGACCTCCTCCGACGTCTTGGCAACCAACGGCGCCTTCTCTGCCGGAATGATCATGTCATCCTTGCCGAAGGAAATACCTGCACGGGCAGCGTGCTTAAAACCAAGGCCCATGAGACGGTCACAGAAGATCACTGCCTCCTTCTGACCACAGTGACGATAGACCGTGTCAATCACGTCAGACACATTCTTTTTCGTCAGCTGCTTATTGATCAGGCTGAACGGAATTGCAGGATGCTTCGGCAGTATCTGCGCAATAAGCGCACGCCCTGGCGTCGTCAGGATCGTCTGGCGGATTGGCTTTCCGTTTTCATCAACGGTCGGCAGACGCAAACGAATCTTATCATGAAGCTGCAGAGAACCTGCGAGCATTGCGCTCTCGATTTCTGCAACATCCGAGTAAGCTGGCGGCGCAGCCTTAACGACCTTGCCATCTTCAATAACGGCTTCGTCTGGCGTTGCACGATATTCAGGAACTTCAAGGCTCAGGTAATAGAGGCCCAGAACAATATCCTGAGATGGCACGATAATCGGCTTACCGTTAGCCGGGCTAAGGATGTTGTTTGTGGACATCATCAGCACACGGGCTTCCAGCTGCGCTTCAAGCGACAGCGGAACGTGTACGGCCATCTGATCGCCATCAAAGTCAGCATTGAACGCGGTGCAAACCAGCGGGTGAAGCTGGATAGCCTTCCCTTCGATCAGCGTTGGCTCAAATGCCTGAATACCAAGACGGTGAAGCGTCGGTGCACGGTTCAGCATCACAGGATGCTCGCGGATCACCTCTTCGAGGATATCCCAAACCTCCGGACGCTCTTTCTCCACCATGCGCTTTGCAGCCTTAATGGTAGTAGCGTGACCGTACTTCTCAAGCTTCGAGTAGATGAAAGGCTTGAAAAGCTCCAGCGCCATCTTCTTCGGAAGACCGCACTGGTGCAGCTTCAGCTCCGGGCCAACCACGATGACCGAACGGCCAGAGTAGTCAACGCGCTTACCAAGAAGGTTCTGACGGAAACGGCCCTGCTTGCCTTTGAGCATGTCGGACAGAGACTTCAGTGGACGCTTGTTGGCACCCGTGATGGCACGTCCACGACGACCGTTATCGAACAGCGCATCGACAGATTCCTGAAGCATACGCTTTTCGTTGCGAACAATAATGTCCGGCGCACGAAGTTCGATCAAACGCTTCAGACGGTTATTACGGTTGATAACGCGACGATACAGGTCATTCAGATCTGACGTGGCGAAACGGCCGCCATCCAGCGGGACCAGAGGACGCAGTTCCGGCGGGATCACCGGAATAATGTCCATGATCATCCAGTCCGGACGTGAACCACTCTCAACGAATGCCTCAACGAGCTTCAGACGCTTGACCAGCTTCTTACGAGCAGCCTCAGACGTTGCCTTGCGCAGCTTCTTGCGCATCATCGTCTTTTCAGAATCGCCTTCCATGACTTCAGCGTCATAGTCAAACGGATCCGGCAGGCCCTTCGCCTTGGCGGCAAGGCTCAGCTCACGCTCCTGGGCATTTGGAATACCCCAGTCATACGTGGAAAGCGCACGCTTGATAGCCTCAGCGCCGATACCAACGTCGATGCCTGCATCCGGATATTCATCCAGAAGATCTTCACATCGCACTTCGTCCAGAAGGTACTGGTCGCGCTTCTTGCCGTTCTTGTAAGACTCAATCTGATCGGAGTCACAGACACCCTTATCGAGTACCAGGAACTTCTCGAAGTACAGAACTGGCTCAACATCCTTGAGCGCCATGTCCATCATCGTGGCAATACGGCTAGGAAGCGACTTCAGGAACCAGATATGGGCAACAGGTGAAGCGAGCTCGATATGGCCCATACGCTCACGGCGAACCTTCGCCAGCGTAACTTCAACACCGCACTTTTCACAGACAATGCCGCGGAACTTCATCCGCTTGTATTTTCCACACAGGCATTCGTAGTCCTTGATCGGACCAAAAATACGCGCACAGAAAAGGCCGTCACGCTCAGGCTTGAACGTCCGGTAATTAATGGTCTCCGGCTTTTTGATTTCACCGTAAGACCAGGAACGGATCTGCTCGCTGGAAGCAAGCTGGATCTTGATCTGATCGAAGGCTACCGACTGGCCAGCCTGACCCAGGATCTTCATGAGTTCGTTCATGCGCCGAAACCCCAATGCGCGCCGCAGCGTCCTGCGGGCGCGTCAAAATTGAACCGTAAAGCGAGCAGCAGAGACGCCAATTAAGCGGCGCCCTGCTCAAGTTCGACATTCAGACCGAGCGACTTCAGTTCCTTGATCAGAACGTTGAAGCTCTCAGGAATACCGGCCTCGAAGTCATCCTGCTCACGCACGATCGCCTCATAAACCTTGGTACGGCCGGACACGTCATCCGACTTCACCGTCAGCATTTCCTGCAGCGTATATGCTGCGCCATACGCCTCAAGTGCCCACACTTCCATCTCACCGAAGCGCTGACCACCGAACTGCGCCTTACCACCCAGCGGCTGCTGCGTAACAAGCGAGTAAGGACCGATCGAACGTGCATGGATCTTGTCGTCGACAAGGTGATGCAGCTTCAGCATGTAGATGTAGCCAACTGTCGTCTTACGCTCGAACAGCTCGCCTGTACGACCATCGATCAGCTGGGACTGGCCAGACTTATCAACGCCAGCCTTCTCCAGCATGTTTTCGATATCAGGGATGGAAGCCCCATCGAAAACAGGGGTAGCAATTGGCAGCCCCTTGCGGAGGTTATTGGCCAGCTCAACAAGTTGCTCGTTAGGAAGCGTTGCCACATCCGTCTCGAACACTTCGTCGCCGTAGACATCACGCAGGCGATCAAGCAGTTCCTGCTTACGCTCGCCAGAGCGCTGATACTCGTCGACCATTTCCCCGATGCTTGCGCCAATATTGGCACATGCCCAGCCCAGATGGGTTTCAAGGATCTGACCGATGTTCATACGAGACGGCACACCCAGCGGGTTCAGAACGATATCAACCGCCTGACCGTTCTCCAGGAACGGCATGTCCTCGACTGGCACAACGCGGGAGACAACACCCTTGTTACCATGACGACCGGCCATCTTATCGCCAGGCTGAAGCTTACGCTTCACAGCAACGAAGACCTTGACCATCTTCATCACGCCAGGCGGCAGTTCATCACCACGCTGAAGCTTCTCGACCTTGTTCTCAAAGCGAGAGTTAATGAGGCGAACAGCTTCGTCGAACTCTGAACGCAGGGTCTCAAGCTCGGCGGTGACTTCATCCGAAGCAACCGTGACGTTCCGCCATGCAGCGCGAGGATGCTCATCAAGCACCTCTACTGTGATCGGCGTTCCTGCACGGATCCCCTTGAAGCCTGCTCCTGCCACTTCACCAACCAGACGCTCTCGCAGACGGTTGTGGAAGCTACGCTCCTGAATGGAACGCTCGTCATCACGGTCCTTCGTCAGACGCTCGATTTCGGCGCGTTCGATGGCCATGGCACGCTCGTCCTTGTCCACGCCGCGGCGCGAGAAGACACGAACATCAACGATCGTTCCGGTCGTTCCAGGTGGAAGCTTTAGAGACGTATCACGAACGTCAGAAGCCTTTTCACCAAAGATGGCCCGCAGAAGCTTCTCTTCTGGCGTCATCGGGCTTTCGCCCTTTGGCGTCACCTTACCAACAAGAATGTCACCTGGATTAACCTCTGCACCGACATAAACAATGCCAGCTTCGTCAAGGTTACGAAGAGCTTCTTCGCCGACATTAGGAATATCGCGCGTAATTTCTTCCTGACCCAGCTTCGTATCACGCGCCATGACTTCGAATTCCTCGATATGAATCGAGGTGAACACGTCATCACGAGCAATACGCTCAGAAATCAGGATGGAGTCTTCGAAGTTGTAACCGTTCCAAGGCATGAACGCGACGAGCACGTTACGACCCAGAGCCAGTTCACCCAGTTCCGTGGACGGACCATCAGCAATGATGTCGCCAGCATGAACCGTATCACCAACCTTCACCAGCGGGCGCTGGTTGATGCAGGTCGACTGGTTCGAACGCATGTACTTGCGAAGGCGATAGATATCGACGCCCTGAGTTGCACCGGCATCGTCGGTCGCGCGGACAACGATACGAGCACCATCGATCTGGTCGATAATACCGTCACGCTTGGCGACGATTGTCGCACCAGAGTCACGCGCAACAGCCGCTTCCATGCCCGTACCAACCAGTGGGGCATCAGCCTTCACCAGCGGAACGGCCTGACGCTGCATGTTCGCACCCATCAGGGCGCGGTTCGCGTCATCGTTCTCAAGGAACGGAATGAGAGCTGCGGCAACGGACACAAGCTGCTTCGGTGAGACGTCGCAAGCCGTAACCTGCTCAGGCGGAACAACGCGGAAGTCACCAGACTTACGAACCGAGACCAGTTCGTCCGTCAGATGGCCGTCGGCGCTCTGCTTCGCATCGGCCTGAGCAACAACAAGCTTCTCTTCTTCCATGGCGGAAAGATATTTCCAGCCATCCTGAAGAATACCGTCCTTTACAAGACGATACGGTGTCTCAATGAAACCGTACTTGTTAACCTTAGCATAGGTCGAAAGCGAATTGATCAGACCAATGTTCGGGCCTTCAGGCGTTTCAATTGGGCAGATACGACCATAATGCGTCGGATGGACGTCACGAACTTCGAAGCCTGCGCGCTCACGGGTCAGACCGCCCGGGCCAAGCGCCGAGAGACGACGCTTGTGCGTCACTTCGGAAAGCGGGTTCGTCTGATCCATGAACTGGCTCAGCTGCGACGACCCGAAGAACTCACGTACGGCCGCAGCCGCAGGCTTGGCGTTAATCAGATCATGCGGCATGACCGTGTCGATGTCGACAGAGCCCATACGTTCACGGATGGCACGCTCCATACGAAGCAAGCCAACGCGATACTGGTTTTCCATCAGTTCGCCCACAGAACGAACACGACGGTTACCAAGGTTATCGATATCGTCGATCTGGCCACGACCATCCTTCAGATCGCACATGATCTTGATGGTGCGCAGGATATCTTCCTTGCGCAAAACGCGCAGGGTATCCGGAGCGTCTACATCAAGACGCATGTTCATCTTGACACGACCAACAGACGAAAGGTCGTAGCGATCCTGGTCAAAGAACAGACCGCGGAACATCGCTTCAGCGGTTTCCTTGGTCGGCGGCTCGCCCGGACGCATGATACGATAGATATCGATCAGTGCTTCGTCACGGCTCGTGTTCTTGTCAACTGAGAGCGTGTTGCGGATCCAGGGACCGTGCGAACCGTCGATAGAAAGCGTTGGAAGCTCTGCAATTCCCAGCTCTTCAAGTGCTGCAAGACGGTCTTCCGTCAGCTCTTCACCCGCTTCACCGTAAATTTCGCCAGTGTTCTCGTTAACGAGATCATGGGCAAGGTAGCAACCAAGAACGTCGAGACGCCCAACCTGGACCACACGGGTCTTTTCAGCAATCTTGCGAACCATGCGCGCCGTCAGCTTGGCGTCAGCCTCTGCGACCACTTCACCGGTATCAGCGTCAACCAGTGGGCTCAGCAGCTTCTGGCCACGGAACGCATCAGGTTCAAACGGACGTGCCCAACCGTCACCCATACGAGTGAACGTGACCATGTCGTAGAAGTAGGACAGGATTTCATCCTGATCCATACCCCGGATGTCGAGACCTTCGACATCACCGCCCTCTGCAATCTTCTCTTCGCGCTGGGCGATATAGTTCGCGCCCTCAAGAGCATAAAGCAGCGTCGTGACGGGAAGCTTACGCTTGCGATCGATGCGGACGTAAATCAGGTCCTTTGCATCGAATTCGAAGTCCAGCCATGAACCACGATACGGAATCACACGGGCAGCAAAAAGATACTTGCCCGAAGAATGCGTCTTGCCCTTATCATGATCGAAGAAGACGCCCGGGCTACGATGCATCTGAGAAACGATGACACGCTCGGTACCATTGATAATAAAGGTGCCATTATTGGTCATGAGCGGCATGTCGCCCATATAGACCGGCTGTTCCTTCAGATCATGAATGGAGCGTGAACCTGTGTCTTCATCGATATCCCAAGTCGTAAGACGGAGGATAACCTTCAGCGGAGCTGCAAATGTCAGACCGCGCTGAATGCACTCTTCAACGTCATACTTCGGCTCTTCGAACTCGTAAGACACGAAGTCCAGACGACCGCGACCAGCAAAGTCATTGATTGGAAAAACCGAACGGAAGACTTCCTGCAGACCGGAGTTCTGACGGCTGTCAGGACTCACGTTCATTTGCAGGAACGCTTCGTAGGACGCGCGCTGCACATCGATCAGATTGGGCATCGGCGCAATTTCGGGAATGCGCCCGAAGCTTTTGCGGATCCTCTTGCGTCCCGTGAACGATTTGGTGATCGCGTTCATCTATCTTGCCCTCTGCACCAGACCTTCGAGTCGCCCGGGATTTCATTGTCAGACGAACGCCTGACACGACACGGACGACCGGAACGACCGGCTTTCAGTAATTTCAATACGTAGCGAGCCGCGTATTATACTCTTATTTCCACCAACGGCAAATCGGGCGGGAACCGCATGCGATCCCCGCCCTATCCGTCTGCTTTCGCAGAGGCCGCCCCCTCAGAGAGGAAACGACCCGATCAAGTTGATTACTTGATTTCGACCTTGGCGCCGTTGTCTTCCAGGGTCTTCTTGATCTTCTCGGCTTCGTCCTTGGACGCGCCTTCCTTGACGGTCTTCGGTGCGCCTTCCACCAGGTCCTTAGCTTCCTTCAGACCCAGACCCGTGATGCCACGGATTTCCTTAATCACGTTGATCTTCTTGTCGCCAGCAGCGGCCAGAACAACAGTGAACTCGGTCTGCTCTTCAGCAGGAGCTGCTGCAGCAGCCGGGCCAGCAGCAACAGCCACTGGAGCAGCAGCGGAAACGCCCCACTTCTCTTCGAGAAGCTTGGAAAGCTCAGCAGCTTCGAGAACGGTAAGAGCGGATAGCTCTTCAACAATCTTTGCCAGATCGGCCATGGTCTTATCCTACGTGATGCACTGTTTGATTGGGTTCAAATCTACGCCGCAGCGTTGATTTTACTCTTAGGCGGCTTCGCCGGTCTTGGCATAGGCGCCGAAGACGCGAGCAAGCTGGCCTGCCGGAGCCTGAACAACACCTGCGATACGCGTAGCGGGGGTCTGAATCATACCCACCAGCTTCGCACGCAGTTCGTCCAGAGACGGCAGCTCGGCAAGTGTCTTGATTCCAGCGACGTCAAGCGTCTGGGAACCAAGGGAGCCACCGAGCACTACAAGCTTGTCATTCGTCTTGGCGAACTCGACGATCACCTTTGCAACTGCAACCGGGTCTTCAGACCAAGCCAGGGCCGTTGGCCCCTTGAGCAGCGGCGCGATGCCGTCGAATTGGGTCCCATCCAGAGCGCGGCTGGCCAGCCGGTTCTTCGCAACCTTATATGTCGCACCTGCCGCACGAATGCGTCGACGCAGCTCCGTCACATCGGCAACCGTCAGACCCTTGTTCTGGGTGACGACAACCATGGACGTGCTGTTGAACACATCGGCGAGGAACTCGACAAAGGCCCGCTTTTCCGTACGGTCCAAAACCTGTCTCCTCGTCAGTCCGGAACGATCCGGACCAAGTTACCCATGGGATACCCCCGTTTCCGGAAAATATCCCGCTCGCCTGTCCACAGAAGTGAGCGAACCCAGTGCATCCTGGCAAAGCCACTGAAACACTGGCGCCCCGCCTGACGCTCGCCACTCCATGAGAGGAGCATTTAAAGCACCAGAGGCGCTACGTGCGGTCTTGGACAGGTTTGGAAGCAATTCGCGAACGAATTACCCCTACGCCACCATGCCGAAACATGGCGTCATTCCTTGTTGAGGGCTTTCTACAGAAAGCCCTCAATTCAATCAAGCCTCGAAGGAGGACACGTCAACGCGGACGCCCGGACCCATCGTGGAAGACAGCGCTGCCTTCTTCATGTAGGTACCCTTGGCGCCAGACGGACGAGCCTTCTGAACGGCATCCACCAGAGCCTTGATGTTCTCGACCAGCTTGGCTTCATCGAAAGAAGCCTTACCAACGCCAGCGTGGATGATACCGGCTTTTTCAGCGCGATACTCAACCTGACCGGACTTGGCAGCCGTGATCGCACCCTTGACGTCCATCGTTACCGTGCCGAGACGCGGGTTCGGCATCAGGCCACGCGGACCAAGAACCTTACCGAGACGACCAACGAGAGCCATCATGTCAGGCGTTGCAATGCAGCGGTCGAAAGCGATTTCGCCAGCCTGGATCTTTTCAGCCAGGTCTTCTGCACCAACAACTTCTGCACCGGCTGCCAGAGCTTCTTCAGCCTTGGCGCCACGTGCGAACACGCCAACGCGAAGTGTCTTGCCCGTGCCGTTCGGCAGGGAGATCAGACCACGAACCATCTGATCAGCATGACGCGGATCAATGCCAAGGTTCAGGGAGATTTCGATGGTCTCATCGAACTTTGCCTTGGCGTTGCTCTTCACCAGAGCAACAGCTTCGGAAAGGGCATATGGCTTGTTGCGCTCGACAGTAGCCTGCGCAGCATTCAGACGCTTGTTCTTGGCCATGATATCAGCCCTCCACCACGTTCAGGCCCATCGACTTCGCGGAGCCTGCGAGCATACGCACGGCACCATCGAGATCATTGGCGTTCATGTCCTTGAACTTCGTTTCAGCAATCTCGCGAAGCTGAGACGTCGTCACGGAACCAACAGCCGCAGCCTTACCAACCGTCTGGCTGCCCTTGGAAATCTTGGCGGCCTTCAGAAGGAAGTACGTGTTCGGCGGGGTCTTCGTGATGAAGGAGAACGTACGGTCTGCATACGCGGTGATAACCACCGGGATCGGCATACCTGGTTCAAGCTGCTGCGTCTTCGCGTTGAACTCTTTGCAGAACTGCATGATGTTCAGGCCGCGCTGACCCAGTGCCGGACCTACCGGCGGAGACGGGTTGGCTTTACCAGCCGGGATCTGAAGCTTGATGTAGCCAACAACTTTTTTGGCCATATCCGGGACTCCCCTGTTTGTCGTTCCCGAACCGCGGTGACAACGGAGTCGGACACAGCCGCCCCCTCCCGCGTTCGAAGTGAGGCGGTCCCCTAGACTGGTTCAGCCTAGTGCGTCAACCCTCCACGAGTATTTTTCGTCCCTTTGTCGCCACTCAGATCATTATCAGCTGCAGACTCATGGGCATCAATTCCCGCCACAGGTGCCGGCTTGTGCAACCCTTCATACTGGAACGCACCAAACGGATCGATCTGCTTCACACCCGGAAGCTCACTGACATCCCATCCGCCGCCCAGAGAGCGCACAAGACGGACTGTCGCCTGTATCTGTGAAGTCTGCGTCTGAACCAGCCCAAGCCGCGCCTGAAGCGCATCCTGCTGCGCTACGAGAGCATCCAGGTAATTCGACAATCCACCTGTGTAGAGCGCCATGGTCATGCTTTGCGTCCGCAGCGCGGCCTCAACAGCTCTCTGCTGCTGGTCCTGAGCAATTTTGTATTGCCCACTTTGGGTCAGGCCGTTTTCCACGTCCTGGAATGCTGATAAAACAACACCACGGTAATCGTCCACCGAGGCTCGGTACTGAGACCAGGCCCGCTGCAATGCAGCACGCCTTAACCCACCCGTAAATGCTGGCTCCACAGCCTGAACGGCAATTTTCCAGAATGCCCGGGAAATACTGGCAAGATCAAAGCCGCCATCTTCAAAGCCACCGTCTGCACTCAGCGTAATATGCGGGTAGAAAGCTGCCCGTGACACACCGATAGCCCGTGAGGCCGCGGCCATACGCCTTTCAGCGGATGCAATATCCGGGCGCCGCTCCAACAGAGATGATGGAAGACCCGGATTCACCTTCACAACACCAAACCGCATTTTCACATCACGGACTGGCGCAATGTGGAAACCCGCAGGCGCGGTGTTCAAAAGCACTGCGATCGCATTTTCCATCACCCGGCGATCCGCAACCAGAGTGCTCTGAGCTGCCATGGCTGAAAAAAGCTGATTCTGGGCACGAGAAACGTCAAGCCCGGCGCCAATTGCACCGGCCTGACGCAGCTCCGTAATTTCTACAGCAGCCCTGAAGTAACGGATTGAGTCTTCATAAACCGCATTCTGGGCATCAAGTCCCCGCAACGCGATGTAATCGCTAGCGAGCTCCGCCTCCAGACTCAGCTTGGCTGACGCATATTCTGCGGCCGTCGCCTGAGCGAGATTTTTCTCCATCCGTGTTGAATTACGGATGGAGTCCCAAAAATCAGGCTCCCAGGTTGCTGCACCGCTATAAGCCTGATTTGACTCATACACGAGCGACGAACTGGTTCTCGGGTTGTTATACAACCGCCCGACTGAGCCCTTGTTATAGCTCATATGGGCTGCACCGGTGAGCTGCGGATAGAGCTTACTCTCCGCCTCTCGCGCAACATCCCGGGCCTGGGTAAAGGCTTCCGCTGCGGCTTGCAGGTCCGGATTGACCTGCAGCATCCGCGTTTCCATCTCGTTCAGGATCGGGTCCTTGAACATCGTCCACCAGTCACTGCGGAGTGCGTCATCCGCAGGATGGGCGTTCCCCATGACCCCCTTCCCTTCCCAGCCTTCCGGATAGAGGAATTTCTGAGGATGATACTCTGGCGCCAGATTGCAGGACGCCAGACCGATGGACAGGACACCAGCCAAAGCTGTCACCACATGACGGCGAGGCCTGGAAAAATATCCGCGCTTGCTATCAGTCAATCTCATCAACGGGATCCAGCCTCATCCGGATTGGCATCATGCGAACGCACAGATTTCTGGTCCTCTTCCTGCTGAGCCTTGGTCGGAATGTTATAGCCCGGTGTCGTTGGCACAACACGAACCTCATCCCCTTCCAGCAGATCAGCGGTCGGGTTGGCAATAAGCTGGTCATCCTTCGTCACACCACTCAGGATCTGCACAGTCGTCCCAAAATTGATGCCAACGGTCACGCTGACCAGATGGACATGTCCGTTGATAACTTTGGCAACCTGCATTCCCTGGGCCCGGAAAATGATAGCGCCCTCAGGAAGAATCAAAATGTCAGGATTGCCGGGAGCAGCGATATGAGCCGTTGCGTAAGAATTCGGCCAGAGAAGATTGTCCTCATTCCCGATCGTCAGTTCTGTCGTCACAGTTCGCGTAGACGCATTGAACGCATTTGCCGTTGCCAGGAATGTGGCGCGGAAGCGGCGCCCTGGATACTGCGGAACAGACAGATCAGCCGTAATTTTAGGCGAGATAACGCTCGCAAAATCCTGCGGGACAGAGACAAAAACGCGCATCCGATGAACATCCGCCACCGAAAACAGCTCTGAAGCTGTTCCGCGTGAGTTCACGTTTCCACCCCCTGCATTCACATAGTCACCAACGTTCACCAGACGTGACGTCACGATTCCATCGAATGGAGCGACAATTTTCTTGAAGTCTTCCAGCGCCTGAAAACGCTCGACTTCATGCTCGGCAGCTTCCAGCTCAGCTTTCTGTGCCGCCGCATTTGCAGCCTGCACGTCCACTTCCTGCCGGGAAACAGCCTGCGTCCCCTTCAGAGCAGTCCAGCGCTGAGTCGTGATAACGGCCAGATTATAGCGCGCCAGTTTGACGTTATATTGCGCCTTGGCCGCCTGGAACTGGGCATCAATGCTTGGCGTATTGATTTCAGCCAGAACATCGCCACGCTTCACATGCGCGCCGTAGTCCTTGTACCACATCTTCACATAGCCGGAGACCTGAGCGTAAATCGGCGCTTCATACCAGGCCGCCAGATTGGCAGGCAGATCAACCTGACGCGTTTTCGGCCCAGGCTGCGGAGAAATCAGTGTTACCGGCGGAATGGCCGCTTCTTCAGTCACACCGCTAAGCGAATGATAGTGCACGCCTCTTTCAACGATACCCCAGGCAGCCAGCACAATGGCAACCACCACGACACCAAGAAGAATCAGTCTGTTCCGCACGGGTGATCCACTTTCCTGTCGGTTTCCCTGAGGCGTCTGCCCCTGTTGTGTCGGGTGGGTCACGCGCGGTCTCCTTCAGGCCCAGCAGGCCGCTTGTAATGCATTAGGGCAAAGACACAGGGAACGAACAGCAACGTTGCCACTGTTGCGATGAGCAGGCCACCAATCACGGCCTTACCCAGCGGAGCGTTCGAAGAATTACTGATCGACATCGGAATCATGCCGATCATCATGGCAAGCGCTGTCATCAGAACCGGGCGGATACGCTCATATCCCGCCTCCAGAGACGCCAGCAGAACATCACCATGGTGATCCAGCCGCTCTCGCGCAAACGAGACGACAAGAATGGCATTGGCCGTAGCCGTTCCCATACACATGATCGCACCGGTCAATGCAGGCACAGACAATGGCGTGTGGGTCAGGAACAGGCTCCAGGAAATACCACCAAGCGCACCCGGCAACGCCGTGATGATCACGAACGGATCAAGCCAGGACTGAAAATTCACCACGATGATCAGGTAAACAAGAACAATGGACAGGGCGAGGCCGCCGATCAGCTGCACATAGGCATCATTCATGGTCACGGCCTGACCACGCACCACAAGGGTAGATCCATGCGGCAGATCCTTGCGCTCTCCTTCAACCACACGGTTCACCGCGCGCGACAGGGTTCCAAGGTCCGTCCCTTCTGGGGCAGCGTAAATGTCGAAGACCGGCATGATGTTGTAATGTGAGATTTCCGCAGGCGTACCGGTCTGAACCAGTTCGCTCAGAGCACCCAACATCTGCGGATTCTGGTTGGTCGGGTTACCGTCGCCCTTGTCGATTGGAACAATTTCCAGATCATTCATGGTCTGAAGATAGTTCGCAGGTGTCTGCACATCGATAAGCTGAGACGTCCCCTGAGCATTCAGGTAGTAGGTCTGCCCCACCTGCGCACTACCAGACAGCGTGACAAGAGCATTCAACGCAACGTCCCGCTGTGTAATGCCTGTTCCCAGTGCAAAGCTTCGACGGTTGTTAATCAGCAACGTTGGCTGCGTCATCGGCTGCTGAACGGATACGTCCGTGATACCCGGAATATGACGCAGCTTTTTGGCCAGATGCGTTGCAAAGGCAAAATTGTTCTGCAGATCACGGCCCGAAATCTGAACGTCAATCGGCGCTGGCAGGCCGAAGTTCAGGATCTTGGCAGTCATGTCACCCGGCTGGAACGTGAAGATTGTTCCAGGAAACGCATCTGTCAGCCCCTTACGGACTTTCTGACGATATTCCGGGATAGGGCTCTCATCATTCTTGAGCTGGATCGTGATGTCGCAATCCTGCGCACCCGTTGTCGGTGACGGCACCATGGCCTGGTTCAACTGACTGAACGGCAAGCCACAGTTATTTACGACATTCTCGACCTGACCCGGCAGGATCTCCCGCAGGCGCTTTTCTGCGAGTCCAGCGATTTTGCCTGTCTCTTCAATACGCGTGCCAACCGGTGCGCGCATATGCATCTGAAGCGTACCGGATTTGATTTCCGGGAAGAAATCCTGCCCGACGAACAACAGCAGAGCCATGGACGCCACAGCCGCCAGAAGGAACATGGCGACAAATCGGCCACGGATAGCAATCAGGCCCGACAGGATGCCTTTGTAATGCTCGCGGAAGCTCGTAAACCGGGCTTCAAAGCCTCTCTGGAACCGCCCGAAAAAGCCTGGCTTACGATGATGCCACTCCGGATCGCGGTGCATCTTCACCTGTGCCGGAAGCAGCCAGTTCGCCATTGTCGGGACGAGGGTTCGTGAGAGAATGAAGGACGCAATCATCGCGAAGATGATGGCCTCGGCCATTGGCATGAAGAGCCAGCCGGAAACACCCGTCAGCTCGAAAAGCGGCAGCCAGACGATACAGATACAGGTTGTCGATACGAATGTCGGGATGACGATCTGATTGGCTGCATCAATGATGGCGTCTTCAAGCTCTTTCCCCATCTCAAGATGGGCATCAATATTCTCAATCATGACGGTCGCGTCATCCACGAGAATACCGACAGCCAGAGCAAGACCACCCAGTGTCATGACGTTAATCGACTGCCCCGCAATACTGAGGCCGATCAACGAACAGAGCATGGCCAGCGGAATGGACGTCGCAACGATGACGGTAGAGCGCCAGGAACCAAGGAAGAGCAGAACTGTCAGACTGGTCAGGATCGCAGCGGTGATCATCTCACGCACCACGTCAAAAACCGACTCTTTCACGAAGCCTGACGCGTCCGTCAGTACGTTCAGAGTGGTGCCAGCGGGCAACGTAGCCTTGATCTGAGGCAGAAGCGCCTTCACGCCGGCGACGACAGACAGGGTCGAGGCGTCACCACTTTTCAGGATGACGATCAGAACAGCCTGCTGCCCCTTCACCAGAACAGCGTTGATCTGGGGAGGCCCTCCTCGATGCACCCACGCGACATCGCGCAGGTAGATAACGGAGTTCCCCACCTGCTTGATGGGCATTTTATTGAAGACCGAAAGATCAAGCGGGGTCGAGTTGGTCTTCACCATCCAGTCAATGGAACCGACCTTCTGATCACCTGCTGGCAGAACAATGTTCTGGCGGTTCAGCGCATTCGCAACGTCCTCAGGTGAAAGACGGTGAGCCTGAAGTTTGATCGGGTCGATATCGACCATGATGTCCGGCGCAAGACCACCATATGGATTCGGAATAGCCGCCCCCGCGACCGGCACAAGCGCCGGGCGAATCAGGTTGGACGCCATGTTGTAGATTTCCGACCCGGACATGGTCGAATTGTTGACCTGCAATGTCAGAACCGGGACGGAAGACGCATCCAGCGCGATGATCAACGGCGGTGTCGCACCGGTCGGCATCTGCTTGATGACCGTCTGGGAAACAGACGTAATCTGCGTTTGCGCAACCGCAGTATTCGTTCCGGGCTGGAAGAAGACCTTGACGATGCCACGGCCGTAGTAAGACGAACTCTCAATATGCTCAATATTACTAACAGTCGCTGTTAGCGATCTTTCGTAATAATAAACAATACGACCCGACATGTCGTCTGGCATGAGCCCAGTATAGGACCAGACAATCGCAACAATAGGGATCTTGATTGAAGGAAAAACGTCCGTCGGCGTCGAAACAATCGCCCTGACCCCAAAAATAAGGATCATGATCGAAAGAACAACGAACGTATAAGGCCGTTTGAGGGCCGTTACGACGATGGCATTCATGCGTCTGCGATGCTCCCGTTCCTGGATGATCGGAGCTGCGCGATTACGTCAGTCTTTTTCAGTCTCAACGGGCGTCCCCTTTAAATTGAGACAA
The DNA here is from genome assembly GCF_018812105.1 of Gluconobacter sp. P1D12_c. NCBI lineage: Bacteria > Pseudomonadati > Pseudomonadota > Alphaproteobacteria > Acetobacterales > Acetobacteraceae > Gluconobacter > Gluconobacter sp. P1D12_c. The sequence goes on along the minus strand of NZ_JACSIQ010000003.1, from coordinate 159,667 downwards.
GTCATACCGGACACAGGAAGTGCGACAAGCAAAATTGAATTTAAGAAAGACCGGATTCAGGCATGAAACAGAAATGTCATGTAATACTGGCACTACGATCGGAGCCACTGCGCCCTGAAAAATGAATCGTAAATACTGATCCTGCCAGTTCCTGATTGGGCCGGAACGCACTGATTTTCAGCGTTGCCCCATGCAAATGCAGAATTGCAGATACAAGACTCAAACCAAGACCACTTCCCGGAATGTGACGACTTTTGTCTGAACGGTAGAATCGCCCCAGTACGGCGCCCCGCTCTTCCTCCGCAATCCCGATGCCCGTGTCATGAACCTGAAGCCAGGCGCAGCCCTGCTCGTCCTGCCCGACCATCAACCCAACATCCCCGCCTGGAGGGGTGAACTTGATGGCGTTGTCCACGAGATTTGCCAGAACCTCGTTCAGAAGATCCATATCTCCATAGAGTGGGATTGCGCGATCTGCGCCTTCCACACTCAGAGCCAACCCGCCAGCCTCGGCAATTGGCTCATAGAGATCTGCGATACCCGCAACCAGCTCCGACAGATCCATCGTTGTGAATCCAGCCTGCCGGCGTCCGTTCTCAATTTCACCGATACGCAGCAGCGCCGTAATCACGGAAAAGCACTGATCCAGATCCTGCGTGGCCCGCAGGATGATGGACTTGAGGTGAACAGGATCATCTGACGACGAGAGTGCTCGCTCCAACCGCGCCCGCACACGTGCCAGCGGGGTCCTAAGATCGTGCGCAATATCGTTGCCAACATCCCGAATTTCATCAAGCAGATGTTCAAGCCGATCCAGCATCCGGTTCACGGCGCCTGCAAGACGCTCGATATCATCCCATTCGCGCCCGGCGGGCAAACGCTCATGCAGATCGCCCGCCATGATCCGTTCAATGGCCTGTCGCATCTCTTTGACCCGCGCCAAGGCCCGATGACTGAGAAACAATCCCGCCAGCAGCGCAAACAGCACCATTGGCACCAGTGAAATCAGCGCAGCTCGCTTGATAATGTACCGAAGCTCATCCGCCATATGCATGGAGCGGGCAAGGACCAGAATCCGATCCCCTACTCCGCCACCCGGCCCCGGAACTTCTATCGCCAGATATCGCATCTCATACGGCGTATCCCCCGGAGGCGCGACTTTGAGCCGACGCGTCCGGTTGGAGACCTCCAGCCCTTCAGGCCAACGCCGAATGTCACCAACAATACGGTTGTGATTCAGGTCGAACAGGCCAGCACCATTCAAAATGACGCGCAGGTCCGTCTTGCTTCGTTCCCGCACGACATCTTCCAGACGCTCAGGTGTCTCCTGAACGAGAAGTGCAGCCTCACGCCTAAGCAGATCGCTGGAACGAGCACTTTCGTAACCGTTCATCTGAGCATAGACGAGCAGGAACTGCATCGTGATGCCGCCGATCATCGCCACCACGAATGCCAGTGTCAGCCGGAACGTGGCTGTCCGGAAAATGTCAGTCCGATACACGCAGACTGAACCCCGCGCCCCGGATGCTATGGATCAGCGGCGTTTCGCCGTGAAGATCAATCTTTCTGCGCAACTTGCCGATATGCACGTCCACCAGATTGGTCTGTGGCACAAAACGGTAGTTCCAGACGTCCTCAAGCAGCATCGTTCGGGTCAGAACAGTGCCCGGGCGACGCATCATGTATTCCAGAAGACGGAACTCACGTGGCAGAAGCTCAACGTCCCGGCCACTGCGAGATACCTTGCGTTCAATCAGGTCCATTTCAAGCGGACCAACACGCAGAACCGTTACACGGCTATCCGTAGGACGCCGCAGTAAAGCCTCCAATCGGGCAGCAAGCTCTTCCATAGCGAACGGCTTTGTAAGGTAGTCGTCACCGCCCGCCTTCAGGCCATTCACACGGTCATCAACTGCGGACAATGCGGAAAGAACCAGAACAGGAAGTGTGATCTTCTGGCGGCGCAGGGCCTCGATAACACTCAGGCCGTCCATCTCAGGCAACATACGATCAACGACCATCAAGTCGTATTGACCGGACTGCGCAGCTTCGAGGCCCAGAATGCCGTTATCGACCCACGTCACATCATAACCGCGCGTCTTCAACTCCTCGGAGACTTCCGACGCAATACTTTCATCGTCCTCAACCAGCAGGAGACGAATGACAGGCTCAATCGGGCGGGAGGCCGCCTCGTGCTCAGGTACGGTCATCATACTCATGACTGTCACATGCGGGAATATATCCTGTCATCCAATTAAAATCAGTCTTAAGCTTCCAGACTATCAATCTCGTCCTGCTCCTCATCCGTTTTATCAATACCATCCAGCGATCTCAGGCGACGCCCAAGAACACGGGTCCGGCGGCGCGCCTCTTCGATCGTGTTTCCCATCGTACCGGCATTCCGCTGCAACCGTTCAAGAACCTGATCCATCCGAAGCATTTCCTGCCGTGTCGCGCCCAGCAAGCTTGCAATGGTTTCTGTCCGCTCTTCCAACGCAAGCGTCACATAACCGAGATGAACCGTACGCAGCATGGCGGGCAGCAATGACGGCCCCATGACAATCACCCGATACAACCGCCCAATTTCATCAATAACGCCGGGCATCCGGGCAATTTCGGTATAAAGACCGTCCGTCGGCAGATACAGAACAGCAAATTCAACCGTTACAGGTGGCCGGATATACTTGGACGCGATCTTGCGCGCCTCGAATTTGATCGCCATTTCAAGCTCGCGCCTTGCAGCCTTTTCAGCCGATGCATCCGAAAGCTCTGATGCATTCAAAAGGCGCTCGTAGGCCTCCGTAGGAAATTTGCTGTCAATCGCCAGTCGAGGGGCGACATGCCCTTTCACAGGCATTCGAATGGCAAACTCTACCGACTCTCCGCTGTCTCCCAGTCGGAAGTTAGTGTCATAACTCCCTTCTGGAAGAATATCGTCCAGAATAGCCCGGCACTGCGCCTCGCCCCAGCCACCGCGCGTTTTGACGTTCGAGAACAGACGCTTGAGGTCGCCGATCTGGGCTGTCACGCTTGTGACCTCACCGAGAGCTTTCTGCATCGCACTGAACTGCTCAACCACGCGCTGAAAGCTGGTTTGCATCTGCTTTTCGACAGCACCGTGCAACTGTTCATTTACGGCCAGACGGATCCGCTCGATTTGTTCATTCTGACTCTGCGCCATGTCACGCAACGCATCAGAGAGCAGAACGCGCCCTTCAGCCTGATCCTGCCCAACGCGACGCGCGAGATCACCAAGTTTTTCGCTGGTTTCAAGCCGAAGAGCATCCATCCGACCGGACAGGACACGCTCAACTTCGGCCAGATGCGCACGCTGATAGTCCGCGTCCCGCGCACGCTCATCGGCTTCACGGTCCAGCAGGCGGGCGACGTCCCTGCTATTACCACGCAACAACGCCAAGGCAGCCACCACGAGAGCCGCTGCTGCAATAATCCATGGAACGAACTGCACCATACCGGAACTCCCATCCTGCATGGCGCGGTTCTATCCCCTTAGGAGCTCATGTCCAATCCTGGCAGCCTCAGGGCTGATGGATGTTGCCGTAGCTTGCAGCGCCCAGCCCGGGGCAGGAACAAGAGGTACCCAAAGGAACCTGCGTAGGCATCTTGCAGGTGTAGATCCCGGCCTTGCAGGTATAGCCATACCCGGCGACCGGCGCTGACGGGTTAACAGGGCCCGGCGCGGCCGTTCCGACGCATGCACCCAGTCCAAGGAATGAAAGGCCTGCAACAGCACGCAGGGCTGAACGGCGAATAGAACCAGACATCAACATGACCCTCTCAAAACAATTCATGTGAGCGCAAAACGGATCTTCCGCTCATCAGTTGCGGGCATCCTATGCCGATATGGCAATCCTGTGGCGCCCCAGCCTATACACGAGCAGCAGCAGCCTGCCCTGCAGCAACACCGCTGGACCAGGCCCACTGGAAATTGTGGCCACCCAGCCATCCCGTGACATCCACTGCTTCACCAATCGCATACAGCCCCGGGACGTCCCGCACTTCCATTGTCTGGGACGACAGACCGCTCGTATCGATCCCTCCGCGCATAACTTCGGCCTTCGCGTACCCTTCCGTTCCAGAAGGACGGACTTCCCATCGGGACAGACGTTCTGCGAGCGCTTTGATATTCTTGTCCGGCTGATTGGCCAGCATGACGTCTCCAAGCCCGGCAGCCAGCTCTTTCGCCAGACGCGCGGGGAGCGCTTCAAGCAGGCTGGGAGGAAGCGCGCGCGGACGTGCCTTCTTGATCGCCAGCAAAACCTCCAACGCATTTCGCCCTGGCATCAGGTCAATATGAGCCGTGCTACCTGCCTCAAGATAAGAGGAAATCTGGAGGATGGCAGGCCCTGACAGCCCACGATGGGTGAAAACCATCCCGTCGGCAAAGCGAGGCCCTTTTTTCCCACAAGTTGTCACGACATCCAGAGACACACCCGCCAGAGAAGGGTCCGCATCATCCAGGACCAACGGCACCAAAGCGGGAGCAGTCGGGACAATTTTCAAACCGAAGGATCGTGCGATCCGCAGGGAAAGGTCCGTAGCGCCCAGTTTGGGAATGGACAGACCGCCGGTCGCCAAAATCACAGAACGGCTTCGAACATCCCCGGCATCCGTGCGAACGACAAAGCCGTCCGCATCGGACTCGACATCCGTGATCCGTGTCTCCATCCGCGCTTCACAACCAGCATCCTGACATTCAGACACCAGCATATCCACGATCTGACGGGCAGACCCATCGCAGAACAACTGCCCCTTGGCCTTTTCGTGCCAGGCAATCTGATAGCGATCCACCAACTTCACGAAATCACGCGGCGTGTAGCGCGCCAGCGCCGAGCGCGCAAAATGCTTGTTCTGGGACAGGAAACAGTTTGGCCCCGTCTCCAGATGCGTGAAGTTACAGCGTCCACCGCCCGAAATCAGAATCTTGCGTCCGGGTTCGGACCCGTGATCCAGAACCAGTACACGCGCACCACCACGTCCCGCTGTTGCAGCAGCCATGAGGCCAGCCGCACCAGCCCCAAGGACCACCACATCAAATGTCACGGACAGCTCCCGCTCAGAAATCCAGATTCGCATAATGACCGGGCGGCGTAATGCCACTCATCCGGTCAGTCAGAAGGCCGCGGAAACACGGGCGGGACTTCACCCGAGCATACCAGTCCTTGGCGGCCGGCGCTTTTGCCCAGTTCACATCCCCAATGAAGTCCAGCGCCGAGAGATGCGCAGCAGCAGCGAAGTCAGCCATCGAAATAGACGGTCCTGCAAGCCAGGACCGCGTTTCTGCCAGCCAGCCGATATAATCCAGATGGAAGCGCATGTTGCCGTAACCGGCCCGCAGGACGTTTCCGTCTGGGTGACCACGGCCATACAACCGCTTGTCAACTTTTTCGCCCAGCAGGTTGCGCGTCACTTCCTGCCCGAAACGGGTCTCAAACCAGTCCATCAATCGGCGGACTTCGACACGTTCGGCAAGCGTACGGCCAAGCAGGGGTGTATCCGGATAGGCTTCATCCAGATATTCGCAGATGACGCGGGCGCCAGGTACAGCCAGCCCGTTCTCTTCAACAAGAACCGGAACCTCACCAGCAGGGTTCAGAGCAAGGAATTCCTCGCGCTGTTCCCACACCCGTTCGATCACGAGTTCACAGGGCAGTCTCTTCTCGCCAAGCACAAGCCGGACAAGACGGCATTGCGGGGAGAGTGGAAGGTGATGCAGGATACGCATTCTTCATGTTCTAAGTCAGCCATTACGCGCTCACAAGAGCCTCCGTCATTGCTTCCATACAGGGCCAACGAATTTTCCGATGTCAGACACCGCATCCGCTTCCCACGCCTCCTCCCCGATGCGCATCCGTGCCCGCGGCCGCTCTTTTCTGGCTCTGGTCCTGTCACCGGAGGCACCCCTGAACCTCTGGCTGGCTGGCCTGGATCAACAGGTCGTCCGTTCCGGCGGTCTTTTCAGCGGAAAGCCGGTGATTCTGGACCTTGGACTTCTCTCGGAAGAAACACCGGGCCTGCCAACCCTTCTGGAAGATATCCGCAGTCGTGGCGTGCGAGTTATCAGCATTGAAGGTGGAGATCGTTCATGGCCAGCTGTCGCGGGGTGGGACTGGCCCGCCTCCTTCGAAGGCGGCCGCCCTTCCGGCGAAGTGGAGCTTCCCGATCAAGGGGCCACAGCGGATGCAACAGCCGTCGCGGCGCCCGCAGGCGGGCAAACGCTGATCCTCGACGGCGCCATCCGCTCAGGACAGTGCATCCAGCACATGCAAGGCGACGTGATCATTATCGGCTCCGTTTCATCAGGAGCGGAGATCGTCGCGGCAGGTTCTATCCACGTTTACGGTTCGTTACGTGGTCGCGCGATTGCCGGTGTCGGCGGCAAGTCTGAAGCGCGGATTTTTGCGTCCAGAATGGAGGCCGAACTCCTTGCTCTGGATGGCTTTTACGCCGTTACGGAAGACATTGACGCTGCTATTTTCGGCCAGCCCGCACAGGTCCTTCTGGATGAGGACCGGGTCCGCGTTTTGCCTCTTCCGCGCTGATCCGGAGGCGGGAACTGCAAGAAAGTGACCTCATGCCACGAAACAGCCCTTATTCCCGTGTTGCCGTAAGGCTTTACTATCCCATAGGATAAGGCATCAGGCGCGGGTTCCGCACAACGGGCGGCATTACGTCACAGAAGCAGTTTTTGGAGTATTCATGGCCAAGGTTCTGGTTGTCACCTCAGGCAAGGGTGGCGTCGGCAAGACGACATCGACCGCCGCTCTCGGCGCCGCACTCGCGCAGAGCGGCCAGAACGTCGTTGTGGTGGATTTTGACGTTGGCCTGCGTAACCTTGATCTGGTGATGGGTGCAGAACGTCGCGTTGTGTTTGACCTCATCAACGTGGTGCAGGGCGACGCAAGACTGTCCCAGGCCCTGATCCGCGATAAACGCTGCGAAACTCTTTCCATTCTTCCGGCATCGCAGACGCGTGACAAAGACGCGCTGACGTCAGAAGGCGTAGCCCGCGTCATGGAAGAACTTCGCGAGAAGTTTGACTGGGTCATCTGTGACAGCCCGGCCGGCATTGAACGCGGCGCGCAACTCGCCATGTACCATGCCGACGCTGCGGTCATCGTGACGAACCCTGAAGTCAGCTCCGTACGTGACTCGGACCGCATTATCGGCCTGCTGGATAGCAAAACTGAAAAGGCCGAACGCGGCGAGAAGATTGAAAAGCACCTTCTCATCACGCGCTATGACCCGATCCGCGCTGCCCGCAAGGAGATGCTGAGCGTTGAAGACGTTCTGGAAATCCTGTCCATCCCGCTGGTTGGTATTGTGCCGGAAAGCGATGATGTTCTGAAGGCGTCCAACGTTGGCGCTCCTGTCACCCTGTCCTCTCCGGAAAGCCTCCCGGCGCGCGCCTATTTCGAAGCCGCACGCCGTCTGGCTGGTGAGAAGATTGAAGTTTCAGTCCCGGTCGAGAAGCGTGGCTTCTTTGACTGGCTCCTTGGCAAGAAGGGTGCGGCATGAGCTTCCTCGCAAACCTCTTCGCAAAACGTCAGCAGACGTCCAGTAGCGCTGTCGCACGGGATCGCCTCCAGATTCTTCTCGCTCACGAACGTGGCGCAGGTGAAGAAGGTGAGTCAGACCTGATCAAGCAGCTTCACAAAGAAATCATGGAAGTCATCGCACGCCACGTCGCCGTCGATCAGGACAAGGTCAAGATCAAGGTCGATCGTGGCAGTGGCTGTTCAATGCTCGAAATTGACGTCGAAGTTCCTCAGGAACTGAACAAAAAACGGGCGTCCTGATTTAAAGCCGGGCCGATCGTTTTGGCTCGGCCCTTTTTTCTCCTAGCGGCGTTCAGGCCGCATCAAAAACGGAACATGCGCCATGAGCGGCTTTTTCGGTAACATCGTGAATCAGGCCATGGGCGCCCTTGGCGGCCAACTCGGCGACAAGCTGGGCGGTAGCTTTGGGGATATGCTCAAAGGCGAAGGCCTGAACATGCTCATCGCACAGGCCAAGAGTGCAGGCCTTGATGAAAAGATCCATTCCTGGATTGGCAATGGTGAGAACCTTCCCATCACCACGGATGAACTCCGCAACCTGCTGACGAACGAGCAGATCCAGATGATTGTCGCAAAGACAGGTCTTCCGGCAGCAACCATTCTTCCGGCTATTGCCCAGCTGCTTCCTGCAGCAGTGGACAAGCACACGACAGAAGACCAGCTGCCTCCGCAGCAGACAGCCTGAAGGCTCCTAGCCCGAAAAAGCCCTCGACCCAGTCCTCTGGTCGAGGGCTTTTTCGTTTTTAATCACCCGGTGTCCCGGCTTTGGATGGTGCACCTTCGGGCAGGGCATTGTAGGCTTCCGGCTCTTCAATCGGGAACCTGACCAGCAGATAGGGCGGAACGCGCCGGTCTTTGCCTTCATTGAAAGACGCCAGTCGGTTCCACTGACCAAACGTGCAGTACACATATTTGTCGGATGCAAAAATACCATCCGGTGAGAGCGCGCGCGGGTCCCGCAGCATCAGCTTGAAACTGCCATCCGGCTCACGTCGTAAGATACAGTCGTGTTCGTAGTTGGTCGTGTAAAGACGATCGTGCCGGTCGAAATCGAGGCCATCAGCCACCCCTTTCTCACCTTCATCCCTGATTGCCGGCTCAAGCGTTGCATCATCCGAGGAGACATCTGCGAGCAGACTAACGGGCAAGCTGTAAAGACGGCGACTTGTCAGAGGCGAGAAGTACAGACGCTGCTCGTCCTTTGTGATGGCGATACCATCCACACCGCCCGAAACAAGCTGGGGCTTATCGGGAATGTATCGGCGAGGCTCACCCTCCACAATTGCCAGAAAGCCCTGCTCCGCCAGAATGGCCTTGCTTTGCGTCAGCACACGACGCGCCTGCCCCGTCGCGACATCCACCACCACAAGTCCCGGCTTCGTTCCGAATGAAGAATCCGTCACGAACACTGTGCCTTGCGCGCCATGAGACAAGGACACACGCAGATCATTCATATGACTGTCTGACAGAAGCGCCGGCGCTTTCAGGATAAGCCTGTGAACAATGGTGTTGGTCTGTGGGTCGATACAAATGATCTTGGCGGCCCCTGGCGCCAGCGGGTGACCGGCTCTTTTGCCATCATCAATCGCCCAGATCCTGCCTTTTGCGTCCAGCGTCATGCCATGAATGGACACAAGGCAGTCCGCGGCCGCGCGGCTGCCGGGCATACTTTCCTCGACCGAGGGATAAGGAACCACTCTCCCCTTCACGAGCTCACCCAGTGTCGCGCCCTTATGGTCAACCGCATGACGTGGAAAACCAACGAAAATGCGACCATCTGGCAGAACCACGACGCCCGAAGGCCCTGGTCCATCAAACCGGGCCACTACTTCGAATACCCCGGAAGGGCCTGTTCCCCGGTCTTCGTTTCCATCAGCCCAGGCAGGTTGGGATACCAGAGAGGATGCAGCGAGAGAGGCGGGCGCAACCGATGCTGCACGCAGAAAATGACGACGCTTCACTGTTAAAGCTCCAAGTGGTCAGTCAAAGAGCAACGCTCCAACTGAGGGAATGAAGCAACACCAGGACACAATTTTCGGGAATGTTATCAAACTGCAAGAAATTGCGTTGACCAAAACGATACACGACATCAGATTGTCGAATTATCAATACACTCTCGTGAGATCGTTAAATCGTGGCTGTACGCTTTTCTTCCCGACATCTGGGACTCCTTGGTACCACACTTCTTGGCTCCTCCCTCATGATGCCGGTTGCAGGACTATGCGCAGCCGTCCCGACAACGGACACCCATCACAAGAAAACCAAGAGTCAGACAGTCCGCAATGCCGCTCCCGCACACGCCAGGGACGTCTCTGGCGGCACTGAGGCTGTGATTGTCACGGGAACGCGTGAGTTCGGCAAGAAAGCGCGGGATTCCATTTCCCCGATCGATGTTGTTTCGAGCCGCCAGATCACGTCAACGGGTCAGCCAACCCTTCGCGATGCGCTCTCCCTCCTGCTACCGTCCCTGACAGTCCCGACAGCAGGCTTCGACGCTGGCGCCCTTACGGACACCATCGCCCTGCGTGGCCTGAACCCGAATGAAACCCTTGTACTTGTGGATGGCAAGCGTCGTCATACGACGGCCAATATTTATGCCGATCCAGGGCCGTCTCAGGGCGCAACCCCGGTTGATATCGACATGCTGCCCATGTCCATGATCGACCACATCGAAGTTCTGCGTGACGGCGCATCAGCCCAGTACGGCTCCGACGCGATCGCTGGCGTGGTGAACATCATCACAAAGAAGCAGGACCACGGTCTAAGCATGCGTTCTAACACCGGGATCACGAGCGAGGGTGATGGCTTCCAGCAGGGTGTGTATCTGGATGGCGGGTTCAATCTGAATAACCGCGGCTATGTGCATATCGGTGGCGATTTCGTGCATCAGGACCACGCGTTCCGGTCCGGCAAAGACAATCGTACCAACCAATATACCAATCAGGTGCTGAGCCAGCCCGAGCAGACACGTGAGAGCGTAGCCATTACTGCTGGTTACGACATCACCGAGACTGTTCAGGCCTATGCCAGTGCCACCTATGCCCATCGGCATGCGGAATCCTACCAGAATTATCGCCTGCCCTCGACCCTGAGCGCCTATCCCGGATACGCCGCAAAATACCCATATGGCTATTCGCCGATCCTGGGACTGGAAGAAAACGATTATGAACTGACAGCTGGTTTGAAAGGCATGCTTGCAGGCTGGCACTGGGACCTTTCCACAGTGTATGGCCGTGACTATGATCGGTTTGATGCGCTGAGCACGATTAACAGCGCCGTCTATACAGCCTCAGGTCGTACGCCAACAAACTTCTACAATGCGCAGGGCTATAACAATTCCCAGTGGACGAGCAGTTTCGATCTGTCCCGGAAGTTCAACTTCTCTTTCTGGCCCCATAGCATCAACGTCGCCGGTGGCGCAGCGTATCGCTATGAATCCTATTCAATGGGCACTGGCTCCGCAGACAGCATTGCAGGCACAGGCGCTGACGGCATCCCCGGTACGACAACTTACAACGCAGGCAACTGGTCCCGTGATGTCGCGTCTGGATACGTCGATATTTCTACCCACTTGATGAAGAACTGGCAGGTCGATCTGGCAGGCCGCATCGAGCACTATACAGATGTTGGAAATGCCAAAACCGGCAAGGTCTCTACACGCTATGATTTCAGCCCACGGTTTGCTGTTCGCGGGACATTCAGCAGTGGCTTCCATGCCCCGACACTGGCCCAGCAGCATTACTCCGCGCTGGCTGTCTCCCCAACTGCAGCACGCGGCCTGATTGCAGCCAATTCTCCAGGGGCATTGGAGAATGGTGCTTCCCAGATGAAGCCGGAGCAGGCCACAAGCGTCGAAGGTGGCATTATCGTAGAACCGATCCGCAAGCTGCACGTCACTGTCGATGCCTACCAAATTGACCTCCGTGACCGTATCCAGCCAGGCGGAACAATCTACGGTTCGCAAGCTTATAAGGCCCTCTACACGAACGGTTTCCCGCTGCCATCAGGTTCCGAAAACTGGGGCGCTGGCCAGCTGTCAGCTTACTGGTTTGCTAACGTGGCCACGACCCGCACACAGGGCTTGGACATCAATGCAACTTACCCAAGCGAGTTCGGCCGCTTCGGTCATGTGGACTGGGACATTGCCATTAACCTAAACCGGACGCGCCTGCGTCACCAAGGCACGACCACCAGCGGTGCAAACCTGCTGACCATCCCTACTCTCGCCTATCTGACGACAGCCTACCCGCGCTCTAAGATCATCTTTGGCGGTCGCTGGCACTCGCCCAACAACACATGGGCCGTCGCCATTCATGAAATCCGCTACGGTCAGACGACATCAAACCTGACCTATTACACTGGCCCGAACGCGTTCTCGACCACGAACTATCGCGAGTTCCAGAACGCACCTAAATGGACCACCAATGCGTCTGTAACCTACAACATCAACACGCGCTGGAGTGCGACGATTGGCGGCAACAACATTTTCGCTGCTTACCCCTCCGTCGTGCCAAAGGAAAACCGCTATCTTGGTGCGCCCAAGTACTACATGAGCACCAACCAGCTTGGTATTGCTGGTGGCTATTACTATCTGGATGTGTCTGCGCGCTTCTAAGCCAGAACGCAAAACGGCGGAGCTGAACTCCGCCGTTTTCCATAACCACAATACTGACAACCCATCCACTTAATGCAGACGCGGGAAAGTCAGACTTTCCAGATACCACACAACGCCGAGATATGACGGCGGCAAAGTGCCAGATCGGGTGCACCACTCTGCTTGCAGGCCAGTTCAAAAGCCTGCGTTTCGCGTGCAGCCCGGCTCAGAGCCGAGACAGACCAACGGTCCAGAGCCTGATTAAAAGAAGCGGTTCGTTTAAAGAAGATTGGCGGCTTGAGCGCTTTCATGGCTTCTGCGCGGCCTTGGCCAGCCTTCACCGCAAGTGCCACTTTCTGAAGCCGCGTCAACACGCTTAGTACCGCACGCGCAACCGCTACGGGATTAGCCCCGTCGGCCAAAGCGCGCTCCAGAGCCTGATCTGCCTCTGCCCGATGGCCGGACAATGCGGCAAAGACCGCATCTTCGAGAGAGCTCCCCCCCGCATCACCCACGCAGTCCTGAACAGCGTCAAGATCAAGTCGACCGTTTGGCCCTGCATAGAGAACAAGCTTCTCGATCTCCCCGCGAACACCGCTTCGATCTGCCCCAAGCCGTCCCATAAGCCAGGTCAAAGCATCCCGGTCAATGGAAACTGCGGCCTGGGACAAAGCATCTGTCACCGTCTGGGATAACGCCCGGCCTTCCTCAGGATAGCAGGCAATAGAGGCTATTTCTTTGTGCCGCTCGGCGAAAGCACGCAGCGTGGATCGTGACGTCAGGCCGGGTGCCTCAATCACAATCAACGTGTCCGTCGAGACTTCCAGAGCACGCGTCAGCATGGGCGTCAGGGCATCCGTGCCGCTCCGAACCCACACGACACGCCGACCACCGATCAACGAAAGGGCAGTGCCCTCTTCCTCAAGACGATCATGCGTCTCGCGATCAAGTTGGGAGACGCGAAATGGATCGTCCAGCGTCTCTGCAACGAGCCGAACGGCCTGAGCTGCTCTTTCCCGTATTAGCCCCGTGTCTTCGCCATGCAAAAGAATGGCGCGCCATGTTCCGGCGTCGGACAGGGCACGGCCAATATTACGGGCCTCAATTTTCATTAATTACTTGTCGTGCCCTGAGAGAGACGTCCCGTCGCAGAAGCCGGGAAGCCATCCACGCCAACGCGATCTGTAGCAGACCCGTTATCGGAAGGCATCCTGTCCGTATTGATATACCGCGGCATATCAACAGGTGCTGCATTGGACGGCATGTTATGAGAGCGAAACCAGACTGCGAGTTGCTGCGTGAGGCTCTGAGCCAATGTGTCCGCAACACGCCCTTTGGTCGTTTCGTCATTCAGCGTTTGAGCAAAATACTGTTCAAAACTGGCATTGTAACCGTCCAACGTTGTTGCATCTCCCTGAGTGATCAACTGTGGAGACTGTTCCACCGTGAACAACTGCCAGTGCGCAGAACCGGAAACGCGAATACGCCCTGCAGTGTTATCCTGGTGAATATCAATGGCTTCACTGTTAGCGCCCGAGTTGACCCGTAACGTATAACGCTGAGGATTTTCCGGACCAGAGCCTGCAAGATTTTTTTGCAGGGCCAGTCGCAGTTCCTGACCATATCTTCCCGGAATATTCGCGACGTAAACCTGTGCGAGTTCGGCCGAAATATCGGTTTTCGTGTCCATCTTGCCGTAGAGAGGGGTGAAACCACACCCTCCCAGTAGAAGGAACGCAGAAAGGGTCAGGGAACTGCGACGTTTCACGATCAGCCTGCTACCACAAAATTGACGATCCGGTTGGGAACGTGGATTTCCTTCACCAGACGTTTGCCCTCAAGGGCCCGGGCAACATTAGGCTCAGCCTTAGCCGCAGCGAGAACGTCATCCTTTGGTGCATCTGGCGGCACCTGGATCGTTCCACGCAGCTTGCCTAGTACCTGCACACCAATTGTGACGCTCTGAACTGCAAGCCACTCATCCTGCGCCTCAGGCCATGCCCGATCCACAACGAGTTCACCGCCAGGTTCGAGAACCGCCATCATGTCTTCAGCCAGATGCGGCATCATTGGCGCAGACAGCAGGCAAAGCGTGGACGCAGCTTCACGACGGGCTGCCGCAAGCCCCGCTCCCTCTTTGCCCTGAGCCTCTGCCAAAGCAGAAGTCAGTTCATGCAATCGAGCCACTGCGACGTTAGGCGTGAAGGCTTCCAACGCTTCTGTGACAGCTGCAATCGCACGATGCGTAGCACGGCGCAGATCATCTCCAGCCGAGCCATGCACACTGTCAATTGGATCAGCCGCAGCCACAGCGGAAACCAGACGATGCAAGCGCTGCCCAAACCGGGCCGCAGCAGCCACGCCGGACGCGGTCCACTCCATGTCACGCTCTGGCGGACTGTCAGACAGAACAAACCACCGCGCCGTATCAGCACCAAAACGCTCAATAATCTCTACCGGAGAGACCGTATTGCGCTTGGACTTGGACATCTTTTCAGAGCGTCCGACCTGAATGGGCGTTCCCGTGTCGCGTCGGACAACCACATCACCTCGACGCTCGACTTCTTCCGGATAGAGCCAGTTTGCCCCGTCCTTGTAGCTTTCGTGCGTGACCATGCCCTGAGTGAAGAGGCCGTCAAACGGCTCATCCAGACCCAGGTGCCCCGTCTCATGCATGGCGCGGGTAAAGAAGCGCGCATAGAGCAGATGGAGGATCGCATGTTCAATGCCGCCGATATACTGATCGACGGGCAGCCAGCCATCAGCCGCAGCCGGTACGGTCGGCGTCACTGCATGCGGGCTGGTAAAGCGGGCGAAGTACCAGGAACTGTCGACAAACGTGTCAAACGTGTCTGTCTCACGCGTGGCGGCAGACCCGCAGCTTGGGCAGGAAACGTGCTTCCAGGTCGGATGATGATCCAGCGGATTGCCCGGCCGATCAAATGTCACATCTTCTGGCAGGACAACTGGCAGCTGATCATCCGGAACCGGAACTGCACCACACTTCTCACAGTGAATAATGGGGATCGGGCAGCCCCAGTAACGCTGCCGGGAAATTCCCCAGTCCCGCAGACGCCAGTTTACGACGCCATGCCCAACGCCCATGCCTTCAAGGCGCTCGATGACTGTTTTTTTGGCGACTGCAACAGCCAGACCGTCAAGGAATCCCGAATTGTAGAGCGTAGCTTCGCCCGACACAGCCTTCCGGCCAACGCGGAATGTCTCAGCATCTTCACCAGCGGGCAGCAGAACCTGCGGCACGGCGAGATCATACTTGTGAGCAAAATCAAGATCACGCTGGTCGCCACACGGGCACCCAAAGACCGCCCCCGTGCCATAATCCATCAACACGAAATTGGCGATCCAGACAGGCGCCGTTTGATCTGGATTCAAAGGATTGCTGACGCGAAGACCCGTATCGAAGCCACGCTTTTCAGCAGCCTCAATCACCTCTTCGGATGTTCCAAGACGACGGCATTCTTCAATAAATTCAGCCGCAGCGGGATTGGTCCGGGCGACCTTGGCTGCCAGCGGATGGTCCGCGGCAATACCAACGAAGCTCAATCCGAACAGCGTATCCGGCCTGGTCGTGAAGACTTCGATACCATCCAGATCAATGTCGAAGCCCGACGGCGGGCTATGAAGAGCGAAACGGACACGTGCACCTTCTGAACGCCCAATCCAGCGTTCCTGCATCGTCCGCACGCGCTCCGGCCAGCGATCCAGTTGCCCCAGCGTATCGAGGAGCGGCTGAGCAAATTTGGTGATTTTCAGGAACCACTGAGAAAGAACTTTCTTCTCAATCAGCGCTCCGGACCGCCATCCGCGTCCCTCGACCACCTGCTCATTGGCAAGAACCGTCTCATCGACCGGATCCCAATTTACAGACGAATCCCGGCGTTCAACCAGGCCGCCAGCGAGCATATCCAGAAACAATTTCTGCTGCTTGCCGTAATATTCCGGAAGACAGGTTGCGATTTCGCGATCCCAGTCCAAGGAAAAGCCGAGACGTTGCAGTGTGCCGCGCATTGTGGCGATGTTTTCCATCGTCCACTTGCCAGGATGCACATTACGTTCCCGCGCGGCATTCTCAGCGGGCAGCCCAAAAGCATCCCATCCCATAGGATGAAGGACCGAAAACCCTCGTGCGCGCTTATAACGCGCTACGACGTCTCCGAGCGTATAATTCCGCACATGACCAACATGCAGTTGGCCGGAGGGGTACGGAAACATCTCCAGAACGTAATATTTTGGCCGATCAGCCGGAGGCACATCTGGAACAGCAAATACATTCCGCTGTTTCCACTCTGCCTGCCAGAACGGCTCCCGGGACTGAAAATCGAAAGCCGTATGTGTCGTGTCGCTCATGTCTAACTCAGTTACCCTGTTCGCCGTTTTCTGCACGCAACTGGCGGGCGCGGGTCAGGATGCGGGTCGTAATGTCAGACGTGGTCGTGGCTGAAACCGGAGTATCCTGCCATTCGCCGTCCTGAAACACCTGCCGGAATACCGACACGCGAAGCGCGTCAGAACGCATACGGCGGTCAAGCACATACGCAGCAATCTTGAAGCGCTCGCCCTTGCTGGATGGCGGCTGATACCAGTCCGTCAGAATGACACCACCGACTGCGTCGGCGGAAGCCAGCGGCATAAACGAAAGCGTGTCGATCGCGCCACGCCACAGATAGGCATTAACGCCGCCCTTGAGCTGGTCAGCGCCGCCTTCTGCCCCGCGATCAACGCCTAGCAGATGATTACGTGGCGCAGTTAGACTGCTGGGATCACGAGCGCCGCCACAGGCAGCAACTGTACCGAGGGCAAGAATGCCCACGGCCGTCCGAAGCGCTGAACGGCGGGAAGAGCTGGAAACAATCATCTGCATACGAGACATCATGGTGGTCCTGCGGGCCGGGCCAGGGCCGTCACGGGCATGGAGACAGACTGGCGAAACCTGAATCCGGGCAACATCAATTCCGTGTTCATATCGCGCTCATCGGGTAAGGCCAAGCGCCCTACCTCCACATGAGCGCTTTATAAAAGACCTGTTGAGCTGAAAGCCTGCCTCAGCTCCGCCTTTTTAGACGCACTCAGATACGGAAAACGACTCAGAATCTTCTCAATTGTCAGGTCCGGAACCAGACGGTGCAAATGCTGTCGAACCTGCTGGATTTCCTCAGCACTTTCACCCTCAAGCACCAAAGCTGCCAGATAATAAACCAGCGTGCTCGAATAATTGGGGTGCAACCCAGCCATCAGACGCCCCATTTCAATGACGTCCTGACGCTCCCCGCCCAACATCATGAACATCATGAAAAACGGTCGGATCAGCGTTGAAAGTGGAGAATGATACGGATTGTGACGCAACTTTCCGGCTACCGCCGCCGCCTCAGCCAGGTTCCCATCCAGAACATGTAACAGGACGCGGCACAGCAGCACATCGTGCATGTTATGTGTGCCTGAAGCCCCGGCCATAGACTTCTCACACATTCGCATGATGGAACGTGCCAGAGGCACAGATGCCGGATCGTGCATTAGCAGCGTGGACAACAAAATGGCCATGCCCGGCGCATCTGGCTTGAGATTTACCAACAGGCGCGCGAACTCAATACCGCGCGCGAGCAGCGCTGTTCCCGCCGCACTCCAATCATTTTCGTAGCGGATCAGGCAGTACAGCACCTGCATCACGGCCACGGTACCTTCCCGCGGATCTTCAAGCCCTGCAGCATCCAGAAGCTGACTAATTCTCGGGAACAGGGCATTGTCCCGCTTCAGTAGCAACATGAAAACCCGGGTCGCTTTACCCAGAGCGGAGAGTTCACTGTCTGCACGGTTCGCCGTGCGGCGTGCCTCTGCAAGGAGAAGGCCCCACTGCATTGCCGTAGCAGGCCCTATCAGCCCGTTGCTGACTGACATCGGATCCAGATCCGGGAGATCGTAATAGGTGCCCCAGACAATAAACCCGCCGGCCCGAACATCCAGAACCTTCAGAATGAGCCGGAAAGCATTATCCGAGGCACCGGCCCGGACCGCCCCAGTCACTACATAATCGGCGCCGAGCCCACGATACGATGCAAGGGGGTTCGCCGGGTCTGGAACGAAGCCTTCAGGCTTTGCCACAATGTCAAAAGTATCAACATGAACGAACAGGAGTTCAAACTGGTCGCTCAAGCTGGTTGCACATTTTAACTCGGCGTCTTTCAGTCCATCTGCAGAGAATGGAGAAAGTACGAGCAGAGAAATCTTTCGGGATTGCCCCGCTGCTATCTGCGAAAGGTGAAGCGGCAATGCCAGCATCGGATCTGTACGCTGCGCGCCTGCAGGAACAGCAAGAGTATCGTCGGTTCCTGAAAACAGCGCCGAGGCGCTATCCAGTTCAGCAATACCGGCAGCCCCAATACTCGGTTCAAGCCCTGCTGCCTTGAGGACACTCGAAATCAGCGCCTGGGTGACAGGGCCTGCAACATGCCCCTCTTCCTGCCCAAAGGCGCGCACGGCCTGCTCTGCCAAGAGAACAGCCCTTGCCTGTTCACCGCGACGCAAAGCACTTTGAATTTTGGCCCGCCATGCGGCTTCATTCAGGGGATCGACCTTGAGAAGACGATCCGTGACGTCATCCACCTGCTCTGGGTCAGTTAACTCGCGCAAGCAGCCTTCATAGAGCCCTAGAAGATGATGTGAGAGCCGCGCACGCTGCTGACTAAGCCACTCATCAAGCGCTACATCGATTCCGCTAAGTTCCCCAAGCAGTACCTCCTCCGGCGCGGGGATACTGTCGATGGTCCTGACACTGGCGGTGAGGATACGTTCAGCGTCCACAGACGTCAGAGCAGGCTTCAGCATAAGAGAATGCCGCTGCACGTCTATGATCTCGACACCCAGGGGACTCAGAGCATCCAAAAGGCGGTGAATTTCCTGTCGCAACGAAGCGCGCGCCATATCTTCTGGCCTGCGACTCCATAGCAGCTCAGCCAATCGGGAGCGCAGGACGGGCTTTCTGTCAGACAGGGCCAGAATGGCCAGAAGTGCACGTGTTTTACCTCCAACAGGAAGAACACTTTCCCCCGTTAGAGTTCGCGCTTCCATTTGCCCGATTAACTTGAGACGTAAAAGTGTGGGGTCTGCTTCGCGGGCCTGGCGCACTGAACTTGAAAGCATCTTAGTCATACCCATCAATACCCGCAGTCAGACCGAAACGCATGAAAAGGACGCAGACTATCTCGATCAGATATTCGATGCGAAACCATGGCAAGCAACCCTCAACCCTGACAGCCCTGAAACAGGCGTTTCAAAACGCTCGCTGTAGGAACAGGCTGTAGCATTACCATCCTCCCTACCCAGGCGCTGATAATGTCCAGCAACCGCACCCCATCAGAAGATTTCTTGAAATCTTTATGGAGGGGTCTATTTCGAGGATAGCAATTCTTCGCGCCCATACATTGAGGCGAAGATATACCACCCAGTTACGTACTACTTTCTCAACCTATCCACAGGATAAGCCGAGACTATGGCACTTCATCAGAGACAGCTTTTGACACAGACACTTCTGAAAGTTTGATATCAAAAAACTATGTAGACAGAGATGACTGGAACCACAGACAAAACGAAAGCGCAAGAATGTTCTTACATTTTTACCTCCAAATTCAGACATATAAATAAGCCAAAAACCCTGCAATTCGAAATATGATTTACTATTTTATATTAATCTTGTAATTAAATTACAGAATAAGTAACGTTTCCGCCCTACTGATATCATATTTAGTTTAAAAAATAATAACAATTTTTTTCGGTATTAATCCTCAGCAGAGCAATGCTTGCAGGTGAAAGCATCTTAGGATAACTAGCTCTCCGTGTGTCCGCGTAGCTCAGCAGGATAGAGCACAGGATTCCTAAGGTATGAATTGGGCGCCATGGCAGGAAACTTCATGGTGGATTCACTCAAATTCGGGGAACGCTCTGGTTCACTTGGGCCGTGCCAATCCCGAGCCAAGCTTTCCGCATTGGTCGGAAAGAAGGTGTAGAGACTGTACGGGTGACACCTTGGTCGCTTAAGGGGCCGTGGTGAAGAGACAGTCCAGACCACGAACATGCCCACGGGCATGGCGGCGAAAGTCGAAGTGGTATGAATCCTGGGGCCGGAGGTTCGAATCCTCTCGCGGACACCACATAGGCACTCCCTTTCCGCTACTGAGTAATGTTTTACAATTTACCCATATTTCTATCCATCGTATTTCTATAATAATTTTTATGTTCATCGGTGCCTGTATATCGCATCACTTCGGCAAGCCATAATACAGGGCAGGTTAGAAATTTCTCTATCAATCCACTTCCAACGACCTCGAAGAAGCCAGTTTTCTCTTATGGCACTTATACATACCCCACTCTGGAAACTGTGTCGGTAAAGGGCCAGTTTTACCATTCGACGCCCTAACCACTGGTGACTACGGACGCCATTGGGCTGACTAACCCCTCATTAAACAGCGCGCTCGGGGTCAAACACTGACGTGGAAAGGTTTGCCCCAATGTCATGCCCCCAAAAGCGTGTTTGGTTTATTAAGGCAACAAGCGTGACATCCGCCTGCATTATAAATTAGCGATTAATGCATTGGGAGACCCTGAGACATGAAGCTTGCGAAGACAATTTTCATCGCCGTTTCATTACTGCCTTGCACGAGACACGCAGTGGCCGATCCCATCAACTCAGCGCCCAAGGGGCAATCTTTTACTCAAACTCGAAATCCGGGAGAGCTTGCCAAGTCTGGTACGATGGCGGCGGATATTGGCAAGAGTGTTGATGCCCTAAGCAGGCAGATACAAAACCCCGATATTCAGGGTGCTTCAGCTTCAGGCCTTGATGTCACCACCTCAATGGCTAAAGCAAATGGAGCTGCGGTAGCGCATACACTTGCCAATCATCTGGGACGCATTCTCAGTCCTCTGGATTTCGGGGCCAAATGTAACGCCACCACAGATGACCATGTCGCGCTCTCGACCGCCTTTGCCTATGCTATGGCCACGGGCAATTCGCTGACGTTTCCCTCCGGTCAGTATTGCGTCAATAATGCGCCAATTCACATTTCAAGCGGGGCCGGCAATATTGTTGATATTAATTTCAACAGCGGAGGCGTCGTAACGACGACCGGATCAGATTTTCTGGTCTTCGATGGATCAAATGTTCCCAAGATGTCCGGCTTCAACATTCATGATGGCATATTTTTTGATACGGCCGGAAAAGCGAAATTCGTGACCGTCCAGAACACGAAAGAATTTTTCGGATATTTCCAGTCCAGCATTCACGGCATGTCGGTTCCCAACAAAGACCCACGTGACCCCAATGCTTCTGTTGTGCCTGCGGGTGCAGGGTCATTATTCTACGGACAGAATGTCGGCCATTTCAGTATTTATAGAAACTACGGCTCCTTTTCTCGGGCTTTCACCGAGTTCACGGGCGTGGCGAAAGCAGTAGGAACAACCGACGCAGACCAGTACTCATCTGATTCTGATGTCTACGATAACAGCGTTCAAGGCGTTTATACGCAGGGATCAGTTGCCGTACGCATTCACGATCATGTCCAAGGCATCTTCGTTTCTCGAAACAGGTTCCTGAAATTCGGGTACGGGGTGTACATGGCTCCAGCAGATCATACTGGATCCGAAGGTATGGAGATTGTAGATAACGGCCTGAATGTGAAATATGGCGGTATCTGGATTCAGGGCGGCTTAAATACCGTCTCACGAAATAACTTGCAGGCCGCGGCTCACCCGTCTTTTATCGGCTACTCAATCGGTAGCGCGACGGCTTCGAGCGTATATTCCGTGATTACGGACAATGGTGCGAATTCTCTGGGTGGGCAACCAACGCAGACAACACCTGTCTACCAATTATACGTTTCAGACGGTTCAATTGTGACTGGAAATCAGACGTCTGGCATCTGGCATGGCACCTGCATGACTATCACCACCCCGGAAGATACAGTATCCCAAACTACGATATCTAATAATAACTGCTGGCAATCTGGTACGATCAGCATTTTTGGCGGATGGAATGGCAATAACAATATTTACAATGCTTCTGTAGGTTCTCCGACAACAGTGAACCTCAGCAATACTACAAATGAAGCGATAACGTCGGTAACGCCTCCCAATGGCGCATTTTATATCAATGGCTTAGCGACGGTAAAAACGACATTGCAAGCTAAATCCCTTGTTCTGGGAAACTCAGTGCCTGCAACAAAAACTGCACCCGCATTCTATGCCCGTCTCGCATATGTCAACGCAGATCCTATAACCCATAATATCTCGATTGGGGATGCAACAGCCGCCACTACATATGGTGGCCTGTTGTTCATGCAGTCTTATACAAAATCAACACTCCTTTCGAAGGTGAAAGGCGTGGAGGGCGGCATGGCCCTATGTTCAGACTGTGCCGGGGGAAGTGCACAGCCAGTGATATATTCCCGGGGGCAATGGGCCCCCATCCTCCTCGGTGCGCCTTTGGGACCTTAACGGCTGTGGGAAACAACGCTCCAGACTTCCGTCCTTGGCCTCAGTTGAGCTTTAGAAACGTCCCTGACGAATGGGGAGCTACCACATTCTGCAAGCGTCGTGGCGGAATGCGCAGCACTTTGCCTGCAAGTGGTCCATAATATTTTAAGTCCTCAAACCGACAATTTTCAAAAATTGAAATAAACGCATTCCGAACAAACAATTGATT
Organism: Gluconobacter sp. P1D12_c; assembly: GCF_018812105.1. NCBI lineage: Bacteria > Pseudomonadati > Pseudomonadota > Alphaproteobacteria > Acetobacterales > Acetobacteraceae > Gluconobacter > Gluconobacter sp. P1D12_c. The sequence goes on along the minus strand of NZ_JACSIQ010000003.1, from coordinate 136,782 downwards.
AAACAGAAATGAAAAATAATTTAAAAATATTATAAAATCTACCTATAAATAGTCATTATATGAAAATCCATTTTATATAACGGAAAACATATACCTACAAATTAATAACCTTCTCCGGAGCGTTTTCTTTGACAGGAATATTATGAGAAATCCCTAACAACGCATGCAATAAATACACGACAAAGGCAGCGGTTAGCAGCACTGCCAATAAGCGTCCGAAAATACGAAATGCCACAACAATCAGAGCGCATAACAGGCATAGCAGGAGAACCGTCTGAAACTGCCCATGTATCCCGATGCTACTCAGTACGGCACGCGCAGCGACTTCCACAAAAGCTACAGCCGCGACAATAAAGCCCATCAGCATCAGGATGAAACTGAGCAAGGTGTCAAAAATGGATTGCATGGTTCGCCCAGAGCAAGAATTGACGCAAAAACATTCTACAAAGACATCACCCGCTCTTTTTGGTCAATCGCTTCCAGCGGCAGGGATGGACGGATGATAACGATGTCATTACGAAAGAGAATAGCAACACCTGGAACATCAGCCTTTCTATGAGCATTTCATGACCTCTTCGCCCAACCTGCTGCTCACGATCATCCAGGCTATTTTGCCCATTCTGGTCACACTGGGCTTCGGCTATTTCGCCGCATACCGTAAAGATTTCGATGCCCAGCAGGCAGGCGTTCTAACGCGACTGGTCATGCTTTACGCCCTTCCGCTTGAACTCTTCGTATCTATCCTCAGTACGCCGAAAGCTCAGGTTCTATCTGCTGGCCCTGTAGCTGCGCTCATTCTTCTTGCAATGGTCGGGGGGTATGCAGCGGTTTTCAGTGTATTCCGTTTTGCACTGAAGCGCCGGCTTAGCGAAGCCGCCATCATTGCCATGACAATCACCGGTCCCTCGGTTCCGTTTATTGGGATCCCAGTTTTAGGGCAGATTTTCGGAGCCGCCAGCGGGGTGCCGATTTCAATCGCGGCTCTGGCCATGAATCTGATCCAACTGCCAATCACCCTTATTCTTATGGGTCATGATCACGGAAATCGACCAGCCCGCGATACCGCTATGGAAAGGCGTAACGAATTCAGAGAACTGGTAGGACATCTTCTTCATTCATGCCGTGAGCCCGTGGTCTGGGCACCCCTGTTAGCTCTTGTGCTGGTCAGTGCTGGCGCCTTCCTGCCTGTGTTCCTGAAAGGCTCTTTTCTTCTGCTCGGCCATACGACCGGAGGAGCAGCTCTGTTCGCATCCGGGGTGGTCCTGTTTACACGGCAGGTTCGTTTTAGTCCTCTGGTGGGCACGATTGTGGGAATCCGCAACCTTGTCATTCCAGGTATAGTCTATGCTCTGGCGCGCGCCTGGCACCTTCCCCCGCAGGCCCTTCAGGAAAGTGTGTTGACGATGGCAATCCCAAGTGCCTCCATCAACGTTATTCTGGCGATGCGGTATCACGTTCTGGAACGCGAAATCGCTTCCGTCCTGTTTTTCGGAACACTCACTTCCATTGCAACAATGGCATTTTTCATATGGTTAACCGGCGCTTAAGTAGCTTTCTGTTTGTTTGCACTGGCAATATCTGCCGCTCTCCACTCGCTGAACTTGCCATGCGTCGAGAGGCTGAGAAGCGAGAACTTGACCTCGATATTGATTCAGCCGCTATTGGGCATTGGCACCTCGGGTATCCACCAGATCCGAGAGCCTGCAAGGTAGCAAGCCAACACGGCCTAGACGCTTCGGCACTTAGATCACGCCTCATCTGCGAAGATGATTTTTACCGTTTTGACCACATCATTGCGCTCGATCACTCACATCTGACCCACCTGCAAAATATGCAGCCCTCGGACAGTAGAGCGCGCCTCTCCCTTATGCTCGATCATATTCCTGGCCGAGAAGGTGAAGACGTCGACGATCCTTATTATGGCCCAGAAAGCGGCTTTACGATCACCTGGAACGACGTTGAACATGCATGCCGCGCCCTTGCCGACAAAGAGCTCGACACCCTTCCCTCCCGTCACTGATCAACAGGAGAACCGACTTGTCTACCAAACCTGACCTGCTCATGATCGACCCTTTCCCAGCCGGGATCGTAGCGCGACTTGAAGAGCATTTTAACCTGCACCAATACAGTGACCTCGATCAGCTCAAACCAATCGCCGATAAAGTCCGGGGGGTGGCCACTGGTGGCGGTTCAGGACTTCCGCGCCCCCTCATGGACGCGCTTCCTGCGTTAGAAGTCATCGCCGTTAACGGCGTCGGGACAGATCAGATCGACCTTGACGAAGCACGCCGCCGCAAAATTGGTGTTGCAACAACGCTCGGCACCCTCACCGATGATGTCGCAGACATGGCCATTGTCCTGACGCTATCAGTCATGCGTGACACGGTCTTGAATGACCGTTTAGTTCGTTCCGGTGAGTGGTCAAAAAATTCGCTGCCGCTGTCCCGCAGCGTAACCGGAAAGCGGATGGGCATCGCTGGTTTTGGCCAGATAGGGCAAGCAATTGCCCATCGTGCAGCAGCATTCGGTATGGAACTGGCCTATTTCAATTCCAAACCACGTCCTGAAAGCGCAGTACGCTTCGAAAGTGATCTGAAGAAACTGGCTGAGTGGAGCGATATTCTCGTTCTGGCAGTCTCGGGAGGCCCTCGCTCAGCCAATATGGTTAATGCGGAAATTCTTGAAGCTCTCGGGCCAGACGGCGTTCTCATCAACATTGCCCGCGGATCGGTTGTCGATGAGGCAGCTTTGCTGTCAGCTTTGCAAGAAAATCGGATTGCAGGCGCAGGACTGGATGTGTTCCAGAATGAACCAAATATCAATCCCGAATTCTTCAAGCTTGATAATACGGTCCTACAAGCTCACCAAGCATCGGCAACCGTAGAAACGCGAACCATTATGGGCAACCTGATGGTCGACAATCTCATCGCGCACTTTGACGGTAAGCCGTTACTGACACCCATCCTGTAAAACAGCTACTCCAGAAACTGTTCAGCGATAATACGCTCGGACAACCCATGATCTGGATCGAAGAGGACCGTGGCATGCAGCTTGCGGTCCTCTTTGACAATCACCTCAGCCACATCACGAATTTCCTTGAAATCTGCAACTGCGGCCGTCGGTCGCTTGTCTGTGTCCATCAACGTCAGTCTGACTACAGCCGTCGATGGCAGGAGAGCACCCCGCCAACGTCTGGGGCGGAAAGCAGAAATTGGCGTTAATGGTAAGATGTTCGCACTCAGAGGCACGATGGGGCCATGCGCGGAAAGATTGTACGCCGTCGATCCCGCAGGGGTCGCAACAATGACCCCGTCACAAATCAACTCTTCCAGCCTTGTCCTGCCATCAACCTCAATACGAATACGGGATGTCTGGCGTGTCTGGCGAAAGAGGAACACGTCATTAAACGCCCGCGCTTCAGACACCTCTCCATTAACTGTCCTCGCCGTCATATGCAGCGGATGCAGTAAGGAAGGCTGCGCATTTAACAGGCGTTCCGGTAGATTATCCTCATTGGGCGTATTCATAAGGAACCCGATGGTTCCGTAATTCATACCGTACACGGCCAATTCAAGCCCAAGAACACGATGAAGCGTTTCGAGCATAAAGCCATCGCCCCCCAGACTGACAGCCACATCAGCGCTTTCAAGCGGAACGTTCCCATAGCGAGCGACCAGAACTGCGAGTGCATCCTGGGCGGCGTCTGTTGACGCCGCTACAAAAGCAATTTTCATACGGATCAGATCAACTGCCTGTTTGCCTGAATTGGCATACGTTCACGCACCTGACGCACCTGATCGAAATCGAGATCGGCAGTTCCCCAAGTGGCTTCGCCGCCCAGTTTCAGAACAACCTCGCCCCATGGATTTACAATCATGGAGTGACCATACGTCTGACGCTCGTTTCCAGCAGCATCCGTATGCCAACCGGCTGTCCCACAGGCAATGACCCAGGCCTGCGTTTCTATCGCACGTGCCCGGATCAGGATTTCCCAATGAGCTTCCCCTGTCTGCTGTGTAAACGCAGCAGGCAAGATGATCATCGCCACATCTGCGGCCCGCAATGCAAGAAACAGCTCAGCAAAACGCAAATCGTAGCAAATGGCGAGACCTGTCGGGACGCCTGAAATATCTACAACCTCTACGCTGTCGCCTGGCACATAGTTATCACTCTCCCGATAACCATCCCCATTCGGCGTGACCACATCAAAAAGGTGAATTTTCCTGTACCGTCCGCATTCATTGCCGTGAGGGTCAAAGATCAGCGATGTATTCGCCAATTTATCTTTTCCCTCACCCGAAACGGTTTCTCCGATTGAGCCACCATGAACCCAAATGCCATGCTCTTTGGCCATTGTGCGCAAAGCCTCATACAGCGGACCACCTGACTCTCCCGGAGCAGGGAGTTGCTCAGCGCTGGCATGCTTGGTCTCAGCCGTCCCGCCCAGGCAACTCCACACCTCTGGCAAAACCACCAAGACAGGATTTTCGGCTTTTACTGCATCCGCCACGAGATGCTGAGCCTGAGCAATATTTGCATCCCGGTCAGCCGAAGGAGCCATTTGGATCAGTGCAACACGCATGGTCGGTACATTCCCTTTAGCAATGACCAGAGACCATAAGCGATCACAAAGTCCGAGGTAAGCCCGTACACCCTTAGACTCAGATCGCAGCTTGCAACCCACGAGAGCCATGCACTCTTGGGTTCTTACTGAATGACCCCGACGGTCCGTATCTTTGCGCGAGTAGAAATTTCTGTTTGCGAGAGAACCATGGTCGCTGGGCGAATGCGTTCCACAATCATTCGTATAGGACGACGCATCCCCCCGGCGACAAGAATAACCGGGTTTTCACCCTGCCCCAAAGCTACATCCAAAGCCTGCCTCAGTTTTCCTACCAGTTCGTTAAGGCGAGATGGCGGGAGCGCCAACTGGCGATCATCTGCAGGACCAATCATGTTCTCTGACAACACGACTTCCCAATCGGGGCTTAGTGTCAAAACAGGAATATAGCCCTTTGGTCCGGTAACAGCGAAGCTGATCTGACGCGCCAAACGGGTCCGAACATGTGAGGTCAACGCCAGTACAGATTTAAGACCTTGCCCACAGCCTTCCTGAAGCGCCTCTAAAATACCCGACAGATCACGAATTGAAATCTGTTCGGCAAGGAGACTTTGTAGAACTCTCTGAACAACACTCACTGACACTTGAGACGGAATAAGATCGACAATCAGTTTCTGCTGATCTCTTGGCATGTCATCCAGCAGTTTCTGTGTCTCGGAATAAGACAGGAGGTCAGCCATGTTTTCCCGAACCAACTCAGTTAGGTGCGTAATAATGACGCTTGCTGGATCAACGACCGTATATCCCTTGATAATCGCATTCTCTCGTTCACTTTGATCAATCCACAATGCAGGGAGATTAAATGCCGGCTCTCGCGTTTCCTCACCCTGCAAGTCTGGCAAACCTCCTTTCGGATTCATCGCCAAAATTCGACTAATCCGTACTTCTCCATGTCCAATTTCGATTTCTTTAATTTTTACAGCATACGCGTCAGATGAAAGCTGAAGATTGTCCTGAATACGGACGGGGGGAAGAATAAATCCCATTTCTCCAGCAATTGTTCTTCTGAGAACCTTGATTTGTTCAGTCAACCGGGCACCATCACCGCTCGCAATTGAGAGCAAATTAAAGCCCAACTCTAAACGTAGCAGGTCGACGCGGAGGCTTTCGGTAATGGGGGGCTCACCAGACTGCGTGTTTTCAGGAAGGCTGACAGCATCCTCTTCAGCAGCTTGATCCTTAACAGGTGAGCGATGTCGCAACCACGCCCCTCCTCCTGCAAGAGCTGCCAAACCAAGAAAGGGAAGCGTCGGCAAACCGGGCATTAATGACAGGACAGCCGCTGAGCCAGCTGCCAGAGCAAGGGGTTTGGGGTTGCCACCAAGTTGCCGCACCAATGCTACGTCCGCCGCACCTTCAGTACCTCCCTTGGTCACCACAATACCCGAGGCCGTAGAGACAAGCAGAGCTGGAATTTGCGAAACCAGGCCATCGCCGATCGTCAAAGTCGTAAACGCAGATGCAGCATCCGCCACAGACATCCCATGACGCCCAATGCCGATGGCTAACCCTCCGACAATATTGATGGCCGTAATGATCAAACTCGCGATTGCATCTCCACGGACGAACTTGGCCGCACCATCCATCGCTCCATAGAACCCACTTTCTTCCTGGAGTTCTTTACGGCGCTGCCGCGCAATTTTGTCACTGATGGCGCCAGAAGACAGTTCAGCATCAATCGCCATCTGCTTTCCAGGCATGGCATCCAGCGAAAAGCGTGCTGCCACTTCAGCAATACGCCCAGACCCCTTTGTGATCACCATAAAATTCACAACTAGGAGGATTGCAAACAGGATCGCGCCGATTACGACGTCACCTCCCATCAGAAAACCTCCGAAGGCAGCTACAACATGGCCAGCCGCATACATCCCCTCATAACCGTGACTAAGAATAAGTCTGGTTGTCGCAACCTCCAGCGACAGACGGAGCAATGTTGTGAGAAGCAGCAATGTCGGGAAAGAGGTGAAATCGAGTGGTCGCGTTAAAAACAAAGCGACCATCAGGACAAGTACGGACGCCGTGACTGAGAGGGCCAGCCCGACATCCAGAATGAATGTCGGTAGCGGCAAAACGAGAACTGAAAGCAATCCGGCAACAGCCAGTGCCAATCCAACATCCGTTCCCGGCAGCCAGCGCTGCCCTCCTTGCAACCAAGCAGGCAAGGGCATTTTCTGAAAATAACCAGAGAGAGAGGTCTTTTTCACGAAGGAAGAAAGAACCCCTTCTGATGTGTTCATAATAATAGTCTTACCTGATTAAATTTTTATCTTAGAGAGAAAATATATCCATATAAGTTAAATATTAGGAAATTTTTTCAGTTTTTAACTTTTCCAGATTTGATAATTTCCGTCATGGTTACACCAAGTCTATTCTCATCGACCATCACGACTTCACCACGAGCTATCAGACGATTATTTACAAGAATGTCGATCGAATCACCAACCTTTCGATCAAGCTCCACAACAGCCCCTCGCCCCAAGCGTAATAACTGGCTCACCTGCATATTTGCACGCCCCAGAACTGCACTGACCGTTACAGGGATATCGTAGATCGCTTCAAGGTCATGAGCGAAGCGCGGCGGCTCTACAGACTGAGCCGATACTGCTTCGACGTCGTCAAGATCGAAATTATTCTGTGTATCAGTCATTTCAATTATTCCGCGCTAACTGCAGGTAAAACTTTATCTAGAGAAAATATTTTCAAAATTTCCTGCACCAAGGTTCCTGCCTCTCGGCAAGCCTTTCCTGTCGCCCAAAAAATTCGAAAATCTCCCGAAGCCAAAGTGTCATCTGCACGACAATCAATCACTTCCACTCCTTCTCGCTCACACAACGTTAATAAATGCTGAATTTCCTGAGATTTAGCTTCTATTCGGATGCGCCCAGCCTCTCTGAGGGTTGGCATGATTTTATCAATCAATACATCCCGTTCTCTGGGGCCATAATTCTCCAAAAGGGATGGAAAAATTTTAGCTAGATGAGAAAAAATGGCAATTGAAGAATCTTCAGCGGCTTGCTGTGCACATTGATTTATCTGATCAGAAATTTTTTTTATAATATTTAAAGAATTGTTCTCAATACAGTTCTTCCATTCATACTTTTCTTTTTCATAAAAATTTCGTTCGAGTGCAGACACTCGTTCTTTTTCCTGCCTGCACGCAAAATCTAAATCTTCGGCAGTATAGAGTTCAGGTGTGGTTATTTCCGAAGAGGACAGATTTGAGACAGGTTCCGGTTCGGCTGGAGACAAAACCGGGATGTCGAAATCTTCAGCGTAAAGAACTTTGGACACCTGATCGCGGCGGTCGAAATCAGGAATACTCATACGAGCATCTCATTCGCGGCCTGTTCTTGATCCAGAAGTTCAATTTCCCCACGATCAAGGAGAACTTTGGCGACAAGCAGAATATCACTCTGTGCCGCATCGACGTCCTTAACGCGCACAGGGCCTAATGCTTCAACTTCATCTATAAGAATACGCCCTGCACGCTCAGACATTGCCGCAAGAAATGCACTTCGCAGTTTCTCGCTTGCACCCTTAAGAGCGATCGGCAAGCTTTCGCGTGCAATCTGATTAAGCAACACCATAAGGCCCTCTACAGGAACCTGAGCCAATTCCTCAAAAGTAAACATGAGGCTTTTAATTCGTTCCGCATCATCATGACTGCGTTCATCCAAGGCCGTCATAAAGCGTTCTTCAAGTCTTCGATCAAAATTATTGAAGATGTCTGCAAGAACTTCGTGGCTGTCTCTATGCGAACCACGAGGAAGGTTAGAGACAAACTCGGATCTTAATGTCTGCTCCACGCTGTGCAAAACACCTTTCTGCACATTTTCCATTTTCAGCATCCGCGTCATGACATCGAGCGAAAATTCTTCAGGAAGCAGGGCGAGAACTTTCGCCGAATGCGCTGCCTTGATCCTGCTAAGAATAACTGCGACCGTTTGCGGGTATTCATTTTTTAAATAGTTTGCGAGCACTGCCTCTGAGACGTTTCCAAGTTTGTCCCACATAGTTCGCCCGGCAGGACCACGAATTTCTTCCATGATGGCCGCGGCTCGCCCAGCGGGGAGCGTATTTTTGAGCAATCGTTCTGTTGTTTCGATGTCACCAATCAAAACTTCTGAAGACCCGAGGCTCCGGCTGAATTCGTGACAGACGCTTTCGACAGTTTCTGCCGAGACCATTCCAAGCTGAGACATGGCGGCAGAAATTTCTCGAATTTCTTCTTCGTGCATCTGCTCAAACAAGCGAGCGCAGTTTTCTTCTCCTAATGCCATCATCAGAATGGCGGACTTCTGCGCACCCGTGACAGATTTTTCCAGCCCAATCATTTTTAGTGCCCCTCCTGTCTCGGCATCAGCCAACTGCGCATCAGTGCAATACTTTCCGCAGGATGCGTTTCCACGAGGTCTACCACCCGCTGAACAGAGGACGCTCGAATACGGCCGGAAACGCCACTCACGGCCACCGTCTCTTCGTCACTCTCTGTTAGAGGCACTGTGGCATCATATGGAGCAGCCAAAAGAGCTGTCGGGTTCCCCGCCTCAGTCGCCAGTGTGCCCCCCAACTCAGGCAGAGAAACTCCGCCACTGCTTGCTTCAGAAAGAAGCTGCCCGGCCGGAAGCCCGCCCCCAGGGGGACGCAACAAGGGGCGTACGACAAAGAAAAGCACCATCAATAGACACAAAGCAAAAATACCGAAACGCGCAGCTTCCATTTCATTTGAGCGGCTCAAAATTCCCTTCAGAAACGTCTGTTGGGGCGCGGGCATTGTCGCTTCGATATCCGAAAACTGCATCGACATTACGGTAACAACATCGCCACGAGCCTGATCGAACCCAATGGCAGTCTTGGTCAGAGCCGTTAGTCTTTCCAACTCCTGAGTATTTCGTGGCTGCCAGACATGTTGACCTTTCACGTCCGTCTGAACGGCTCCGTCAACCATGACAGCAACACTGATACGAGAAATGCGCGGCTGATCCTGAACTAGGGTCCGAACCTTTTTACCAATCTCGTAATTATCCGTTTGCTCTTGCCTGCTGCTTTGACTTCCGTTCTGCGGCTGACCGGCGTTAGCATTCGGTAGATTGTTTCCGACCGTCGTATTTGCTGTTCCTTGTGTGTTTATACTTTTGTCATTTTTGGTTTGCTGAGAACGAAGAACCTGCTGGTCAGGGTCGTAACTTTCCTGAGTTTCCCGCACATGATCATTATTCATCGCCACGGTCGCTTCCACCCGCACACGCCCTATGCCGACAGAAGCTCCCAACATGTCCTCAACTTCACGGGAAATGCGTTGTTCCAACGCCTGCCGTTGCATTTCTGCCGTTTGATTACCATCGACGCTTCCCGCGCCCTGGCGCAGCAGGACATGCCCGCGATTGTCTACGAGTGAGATATTCTGCGCCTCTAACCCCGGTACCGCCGCAGAAACCAGGTTAACGACCGCCGCAATACTTTCCTCATCCAAACGGCGGGCGCCTTCCATTGAAAGAAGCACACTTGCCTGGGCGCCCTGCTCATTCGTAGAGAAAAGCTCTCTGTGCCGCAGAACAAGGTGAACACGAGCATTGCGAACACCGTGGATCAAGCGGATTGATCGCTCCAATTCCCCTTCCAGCGCACGCGTCTCGTTGATCGTTTGCTCAAACTGCGTGGCTGTAAAACTGTTTCCCTTATCGAAAATCTCGTATCCGACCGACCCGCCAGACGGCAGGCCACTTTTCGCAAGAAGAAGGCGTGCTTTTGCCACCTCGTCATCAGGGACCATGATCGTCGCCCCCTGATCCTGCAGGCGATACGCAATATGCGCCTTAGCAAGCTGATCTACGATCTCACCAGCTTCTCTGGGGTCCAGATCTCGATAGAGCAGTCCAGTAGTGGAATTTGCCCCGTGCATAACCAGAACTCCGAGCAACACAAGCAGCGCCGCCCCCACTCCCCCCAGAGCAGCCAGCCGTGGGAGGCCTAGCTGCTTCAGATTTGCGAGAAGAGCCTTCACTTAATCGCCCACCATACGGTCATCTGCGTACAAGCTTTTTCAGGAGATGCCTCAAGCCCTGCCCACATGCGCGTTCACCCTGTCCTGCTGCAATCACTGACAGACATTGTGGACAGAAAAGGTTAACGGACGCTTAAAACGATAGAATTTTCCGCCCTGACTGTTCAGGCTCCTGAAAATCCGTCCAGATCACTCAGCGGAACAGTCGCACTTCCCATCTGCACGTTAACGCCGCTCGATGTCCGTGTCAGACCTGTAACAGTACCGGAAACTGTTGTCGGGAAAGATGCCGTTTCTCCACTCGTCCCGGTCCCTTCAACAGCTACGAAATACTGACCATCAGACATTTGTTGTCCGCTGTTATCATTTCCGTCCCAAGACCAGGAATTTGTCCCCGCAGTGGCCGTCATCGTGTCGGTTTTGACAACCTGACCGCTCGCATCGGTCACGGCAATGGCTACAGGCCCAGCCTGCTCCGCTGTAAATGTCATGCTAGCCTTACCGCTTTGTAAGGGCAGCGAAGCCGTCGTGGCTGTCGTTGTTTTACCGACTAGCGCAATACCAGACGTGATCTGAGTGTCCTGCGTGGCAGAAATCAGGCTGGTAAGATTAGTATTGGTCTCAACCTGTTGCTGCACGCCTGCAAACTGCGCCAACTCACTGGTGAAGCTGTCCGTGCTGGTTGGATTACTGGGGTCTTGATGCTGAAGTTGAGTGGTCAGAAGTGTTAAAAACTGATTGAAATTCCCTGCCATGGAAGACAGTGCAGCGCTGCCCACACTACTTGCTGTGGATGTTGATGCACTCGACGCCTGAGATGACGCACTTGACTTGGCCGCCGAGACAGCCTGGTTCAGAAGCGATGATGACGTGACAGAAGAGACCATTAAAAAGCGTCCTTTAAGCGGTCAGATCAACAACACCGCGCAAAAATTTTCGAGGAGAAACAGAGGCGTTCTCACTGAGATCTTCAGACGAAGTCTCAGAGGAACCACAAGCCGTGAAGGGCCGTTTCTGACCCTCATCCCGGCCGGAATTTGTTGGATAGTCCTGCGAGAAAGATCCCAGTAAACCAAAACTGACCTCTGTAGATATCACAGGCTGATCTGCGGAGGCCGACACGAGGTTCTGGTTCAGCGACAACAATAAGCTTTCTTTATTTGTAGAAAGACTACGGAGCGCCTCCGAATTTTCAGCCAGAATATGGATGTGGCGTTCACCCCCTTTGTCCTCAGCAACGGACATCCGAATCTTGCCGTCATGTTCCAGGAAAATGTCGATCTGGGTATTGAGGCGCTGATCCGTTGCCTGATGAGTAATGACAGGGCCATTCAAGGATGACGGGCTGGCTTCGTCCCGTGTGGAGCTTGAAACGCTCGTATGTTCGGAGCCGGAATTCTGTAATTCCGGGGATGGAAGCTCCAAGAGTGATTCCGAAGTCTCGGCATTCGACGCCTGCAAGACATGAATATTTTCTGCCGACGTGGGAGACGCCACATTCACACTCTCTATTTCAGAGACTGTCCTGTCTTCCTTGACCTCAAGTGGGTCTATCGTGGATTTCGACGCGCCATCAAAAGAGGCGACACCAAGAGACAAATCAGACATCGAACTCTGGCCGTTGTCGCCTTCTAGATCCGACGCACACTGTGCGAATTGTTCTGCGTGTTGGCCCAGATCAGGTTCTTCTGTCGTCACAGGCTCGTCTACGACGTCGTTTTGCTGCACCGATGAAGACACTTCGGGAGCTTCCATGAAGGATGCATCCGTCGAAAATTTATGAGCGGATAGCTCTGATCCGCGTCGAGCAATGTTGACCGGGTTCGATATTTTCGAAGATTTTTCTGGAAGTGAATTCGAACGGACAGGCTGTGCAGAGACCTTCGTCGCTGAGCTCAAAGGTTTTAAACTTCGAGAGACCTCGCGGTTCTCTGTTGAAACAGGCTGATCCTTGGCGAACTCAGACCCTCTGTTTATCTGGACGTTCTTTTCACTCTGCAACCGCGGCGTATTTTTACGAGAGAGAGCGGCACAGTCAGAGGACGGAGTCTTCTCATGAACGTAACTTTTCAGAAAATCCTGAAACCGTTCTTCTGAGGCGAGTGGTGCACCAACAGGAAACGTGCTGCCACCAGTCGTTATTCCCGGCTTTGCTGCGGACAAAATCTGCGACAATGACAAGCCCTCCAGTTCCCGGGGAAACAACCGGTAAGGAGAGTGGCACGGCAGACGTAAATAAAAGGTTTATACGCGGCCCTTTCAAAGAGGCCGCGCACAAAACTCAGTTCTGAATGTGATCGTATCCAGGAGAACCAGGAAATGGCCCTCGCGTAACTGCTGCTGGCGCCGGGCAAACTGGCGGAACGCCATCAAGTGCAAAAGCCTGCACTGTGTGGGTCGATGCTGCCACGAGCCCCCTCACCGCAAGAGGCTGTGCCAGACGTACACCTGCCAGAAGTTCCTCTGGAAGAATGACAGTCGTCCCATCACGCAGCATCACACCTGTAGGCGTAATACGGGAAACAATCCCTTTCGTGACGGGCAGCGGTGACATGTCATACAGACATGGCGCGGCCTCGGCGACCATCGGGGCGGAGAAAGCCAGAAGCAGGCTTGCGAGAGCGAAAGGTTTCAATGCCGGAAATGCCTCATGCCAGTGAAGACCATGGCGATTCCAGCTGCATCTGCAGCGTCGATCACCTCCTGATCGCGGATTGAGCCACCGGGCTGAATCACAGCCACAGCACCAGCAGCAACAACACTCTCAAGGCCATCTGCGAACGGAAAGAACGCATCCGATGCGGCCACAGATCCCTTGGTCAACGGGGCAGTCTCACCCGCAACATTTGCAGCATCTTCGCTTTTGCGAGCAGCAATGCGCGCACTATCAACACGGGACATCTGCCCCGCACCAATCCCGACAGTCGCATTGTTGCGAACATAAATGACCGCGTTGGATTTCACGTGCTTGGCCACTCGGAACGCGAACAAGAGATCTTTCATCTCCGTTTCCGTGGGCGCGCGTTTGGTGACGACCTTCAGATCGCTCTCAAGGACGCGGCCTGCATCCCGGCTTTGCGCCAGAAAACCACCGGCGACAGAGCGAAAAGCCAGCCCATCAGCTTCCGGATCAGGCATTCCGCCAGTGAGCAATAGACGCAGGTTCTTCTTGCGAGAAAGAATTTCAATAGCCTGGGCGTCCGCATCCGGGGCAACAATCACTTCCGTGAAAATCGCACTGATACGTTGAGCAGTTTCTGCATCTAGCGTTCTGTTCACAGCTACGATGCCACCAAATGCCGAAACCGGATCACAACGCAGCGCCGCGATCCATGCCTGTTCCAGCGTTTCAGCAGACGCCACACCGCATGGATTGGCGTGCTTGACGATCACGACAGTCGGCGCATCAAACTCGGCAACAGCCTCGAACGCTGCATCTGTGTCATTCAGATTGTTGTAGCTCAGCGCCTTGCCCTGCACCTGGCGAGCCGTGGCAATGCCCGCCCGTGTGCTGCCATCACGGTAGAAAGCAGCTTTCTGATGCGGATTTTCACCATAACGCAGAAGCTCGTCGCGGGAGCCACTGAGCGTCAGAACAGGAGGCAACAATTCGCCAGCACGTTCCGCGAACCAACGGGAGATCATACCGTCATAAGACGCCGTATGGGCGTACGCAGCACCGGCATAATCACGACGCTCGCTCAAATACGTTCCACCCGCGTCCAGAGACTGAACGAAATCACCGTATTGCTGAGGAGACGTCAGGATCGTGACATGATCGAAGTTCTTGGCCGCAGCACGGATCATGGCCGGGCCGCCAATATCGATATTCTCGATACAGTCTTCATCGCCCGCGCCGGATGCAACCGTAGCTGCGAAAGGATACAGGTTAACGCAGACCAGATCGATTGGCACGATGCCGTGCTCTTCCATCTGGCTCAGATGAGCCGGCAGGTCACGACGTGCAAGGATGCCGCCATGAACCTGCGGCACCAGCGTCTTGACACGACCGTCAAGAATTTCGGGGAAGCCCGTATGTTCTGAAACATCTTTGACAGTCAGACCCGCCTCACGCAGCGCCCTTGCCGAGCCCCCCGTCGAAAGCAGTTCTGCACCGTGGGCGGCAAGCGCGCGCCCCAGTTCAATCAGTCCCGTCTTGTCAGAAACGGAGAGAAGGGCGCGACGGACGGGGAGTCGGGTCTCAGTCATGATGGAAATGCAATATCCTTCAAAACATGTCCGTGCAACCGCTGGTGATGCACGACGTAAGGAGCGTGACCACCAAATGGATCACGTCCCGCGAACCCTGCCCACCCTAATAGAAAAAGAGTAGGCAGAAGAAGCATGATCTCGCCCAGACCGCCTGTGCGGACATAGGGCCAGAAAGACAGTCTGGACCGGCTAAGGGGCGCCAGAAGCTGGCAGCCACCGGTTGGCAGGTCAGCCGCAATGTGGGTGGCAACGCCCAGTAAAAGAGCACCAATCGGGCCTCGCAGCGCACCTTCCCTCATAAAAGTCCCAACCAGAGCGGCGATCAAAAGCAATACAACACCGGAATGCGTTATCCCACGATGACCAAACGTCCGCGCCAGAAAACGGGACAGAAATTTGACCCGGGCCCCAAGCATGGAGCGCTCCGTATCAATGTCTGGAAGCAGGCTACCCAGCAACCCTGTACAGACCGAAAAAGGCTCAGGTGACAAGACATGCCAGCGCATCGCACACAAAACAGCAAATCCGCCAATCAGGAGATGAGAACGTCCAGTCACGGGCTCTTATGATCCGATTCGGACATTATCGGAAAGGGCCCTAACCCCTTTTCCTGCAAAGATATTCATAAATTCCATCCCCTCTTCTTCTGGGAATGTTCTTTATCCGTTCTCAAGCAGAGAAACAGGCCCTCAATGAAAAAAAGAAAGGCGATCCGGATAACTTCCAGACCGCCTTCCTGTTTTCAATGGAGCGAATAATTTACAAGGGATCTTAGCTCTGGCGCAAAAGAGCAGCAGCGGTAGCACGCTGCGTCACCGTCTTTGCGTCGAACTCACCTGCCGTAATCCACGATCCGCCGACACAGGATACAGAAGGAAGTGCCAGCCAGTCCGGAGCGCTCCCTTCAGTGATGCCGCCCGTCGGGCAGAAGCGGACATTGCCAAATACACTGGCCAAGCTCTTCAGCGCCGGAATGCCACCATTGGTCACAGCCGGGAAGAACTTGAAGCGTGTCAGGCCCAGATCCAGACCGCGCATGATGTCACCAGCATTTGCGACGCCCGGAAGGAAAGGCATGTCATGGTCGCGGGCAGCGTCAGCCAGCGGTGCGGTTAAGCCAGGGCTCACGATAAAGCGGGAGCCAGCCTTCACTGCACGCTCCAGATCCGTCGGGTTCAACACAGTGCCGGCACCAACAAACGCACCCTCAACCTTGGACATTTCCTCGATCACTTCGAGCGCACAAGGCGTCCGCAGCGTCACTTCCAGAGTGGTCAGGCCACCAGCGACCAGCGCTTCAGCCAAGGGACGAGCCTGTGCAACATCATTGACCACCAGCACCGGAATAACCGGGCAGCGGGTCATGACAGCATCAAGTTTGGCAGTATCAGTCATGAAATTTGGTCCTTAGTGAATGGCGTCGCCAACGGCTTCGATTACCTGATCCATTTGGGCCAGCATGGCCGATGCACCGGTTTCGGCCGGATCATGCACCGAACGCATAAGAGCAAACAACTCACGTCCGGTTCCGAGAGCAGGCGGCGGCGGCGCAACAGGTTCGCGTGCCTCCCATTCTGCTGGATCGACGAGAACCTCAATCTGCCCCGTTACGGCACACACCCGGATCATGTCACCATCCCGAACGCGGGCAATCGGGCCCCCAACCTGAGCTTCCGGGCCGACATGGATAGCAGCAGGCACCTTACCACTCGCACCTGACATCCGTCCGTCTGTCAGAAGAGCCACCTTGTAGCCCCGATCCTGCAACACGCCGAGCGTTGGCGTCAGTTTGTGCAGTTCCGGCATACCGTTGGCTTCTGGCCCCTGGAACCGCACAACAACGACGACATCCCGCTCAAGCTCACCATTCTGAAACGCCGTGGCGACATCATGCTGATCATGGAAAACGCGCGCCGGGGCTTCAATGGTCAGGAATTCTTCAGCAATGGCACTACTTTTATAGATGCCACGACCGACATTGCCCTGCATAAGCTTGATACCACCATCAGCCTTGAACGGCTCTTTGACGTCCCGGAGAATGTCACGGTCCAGCGATGGCTTGGCATGCGTGTAAACGACTTCGTCATCCTGCAGGCTGGCACGGCAGGCATAATCGGCAAATCCGCCGCGCGAGACCGTCATGATGTCCGTGTGCAGAAGGCCGGCACGGGAAAGCTCAGCAATCAGTGTCGGCATACCACCCACATGATTGAAGGCGTTCACGTCCTCAGAGCCACTGGGGTAAACGCGCGTCATCAGCGGAACTGCGGCTGAGAGGCGGCTCAGATCTTCCCAGTCAATGATGATACCAGCAGCTCGGGCAATGGCAGGCAGGTGGATGGTGTGATTGGTCGAACCGCCGGTTGCCAGCAATCCGACTGCCGCATTCACAATGGCCTTTTCATCAACACACTGCGCCAATGGGCGGACATCTTCGCCATTCAGGCTGATTTCCGCCAGACGATGCACGCTTGCGCGCGTCATGGCCTGCCGAAGCGGCGTGTTCGGATTGATGAAGGCAGAATCCGGCATCATGAGACCCATGATCTCAACCATCATCTGGTTCGTGTTGGCCGTGCCGTAGAAGGTGCATGTGCCAGCGCTATGGTAGGACGCGTTTTCCGCTTCCATCAGACGGTCCTGCCCGACCTTGCCCTGCACATAGAGCTGACGGATCCGCTGCTTTTCCTTGTTAGGAAGGCCTGACGGCATAGGGCCGGCCGGGATCAGCATTGTCGGCAGATGCCCGAAACGCAGAGCCCCCATCAGGAGGCCCGGGACAATCTTGTCACAGATCCCCAGAAGCGCGACACCTTCGAACATGCCGTGGCTCAGGCCGACAGCCGTGGACATGGCAATAACGTCACGGGAGAACAGGGAAAGCTCCATTCCCTCCTGTCCCTGCGTCACGCCATCACACATTGCTGGCGCACCACCGGCGATCTGAGCAGTTGCCCCAACTTCGCGGGCGAACAGCTTCATCTGGTCCGGGTAACGTCCATACGGCTGATGCGCCGACAGCATGTCGTTGTAGGTTGTCACAATCCCGAGGTTCGTGCTGGCCGGACGCATAAGCTCCGGCTTGTCAGACGCAGCCGCAGCAATGGCGTGAGCGAGGTTTCCGCAGGCCAGGCGTGGGCGGGAGACGCCTTTGGCCCGGTTTCGCTCCATCAGAGCAAGATAACGGCGACGGGAGACTTTCGAACGCTCGATGATCCGGGCGGTCACGCTCTCGACGACGGAATTCAAAGACATTGGAACACTCGCTGCTCGACTGACACACGCGCTGCCAGACGGAAAAAACGCTCTTTCCGCTGAAAGACACAGCCTCGTGAAGGGGCTACTTTCATACGGAACCGAACCTGGAACAGCAACACCTCACAATGCCTTTCCGAGAAAATTTATTATTTTTATTTCTCAGAATGGCTTTTTATCTTTTCATTTAAACCGTTTTTTTTCGAAAAAATGAAAATAAAGTACAAACTCAGATTTACCCAGTATTTTCAATATTATGTATTTTCATATACGCAGATGCGATGATGAGCAAATACTCAAAATGAATTCCTGCCACAGGAAATCAGAACGAAATTGATCCGGATTAATGATGAAATATAAATCAACTTTCATTTGATAGATTCTGAATTATGTTTTTATGTTTCTCGATATTGATTTTATATCCACTAGGATCTCATCATGCGAATTCTACTTCCCATCCTTGCATCAGCAGCTTTGACACTCTCCGCCATGCCAGCGCATGCCGGATCTCTTCATAAGGACTGGGAATCTTTCAAAGCCCACCGGGCATTCCATCACCTCTCTGCTGACGGACAACGCGCCGTTACGGACATTCTCAAGGCACGTCAGATCCTGAGTGCCGGACAGACAGATGCGGCCATTCCGGCTCTTTACGACGCCCAGAAGCGACTGACAGCCGCAACAACGGCCAGTCAGAAGTTCCAGGCCGCAGAGAACGATCTGCACGCAGCCCCACAGCACCCACTTTCCTCAACGCATCATGCGGTCTCCGGCCAGGTTGACTGGCTACCCGTGGGTGGTGAGTTCATTGCCAGCGAGACCCTTGCCCCGGAGCAGAAAGCAGCCGTCGCATCTGCAAATGCTCAGCTGAAGAACGGTGATACGGACTCAGCTGCCCAGACAATGAAAGTCGTTGGCCAGAATGCGGACTTCATTCTCGCCCTAGCCCCGATTGCTCCGTTCCAGGGTGCAATCAATCGGGCAACTGTCTTCACGGAAGGTCGCCATCCGCAACAGGCCGTAGAGGCTCTGGATGAAGCTCTGGATTCCATTGTGTTCGTGTCCGAAGACTTCGTTACGACACTGGCCCCAGCAAATCCGACCAAGAAGTAAGCTCTCGCGCACATCTAACGCGCGGAACCAGAAACAAAAAAAGGCGGCCTGCATATTCTGCAGGCCGCCTTTTTTGAATACGGACACTAAAGACCGAACACTTCAGTTCCAGAGAGAGATCGCCAATGGCAGCAGAATCTCGCTTTCCATTCGCGTCAGAAACGGCGCGACTTTTGGCGGCCAGCTTCCGGTAGCCACAGCAGCGGCCCTCTTTTCTGATCGTGCATTCAGGTCTGCATAAGGCCACAGATGCGCAATGCGCGGCGTGCCCTCAAGAGAGACGAGTGTGCACGTCAGCGGGGAGACCGCTTCTCTTTCCGGCACCGCAGCGAGGAAGCGCTCCTCAACGTCAGGCATGCCATCCGCCTTGGCCTCATAGCAGCGCCATTCATAGACACTTCCATAAGAGCCGGGGCTGGCGACAGGCGTGATGGCGCGCCAAGACGTCACTTCCACCCGAACCAGGTTCTCATGAGGCAGGCTAGACAAGACGTCTGGACGGCCATTCAAGAGCGCCTCGTAGGTCTGCGCTGTCCTGAGAAGGGTAATGCGGTTCAGGCGACCTATTTCGGTCACCCATGCCCCTACCCCCTCAAAACCTGAGAGAGCAGAGACCACCTGCGGGATATGCCCAGGCTGAACGTCCAGAAAGATGGTCTCTACATAACTCATCACGTTATCTCCGCTTCAGGATTTGGTCTGGGCGGCGACAAAGTTTTCCAGCCAGTGAATTGTGTAGTCACCTTTCTGGAAAGTCGGATCCGCCAGAATTTTCCGATGAAGCGGAATAACCGTTTCCACTCCATCCACCACACATTCATCCAGAGCACGCTGCATGCGGGCAATGGCTTCCTGACGCGTCGGCGCATGAACGATGAGCTTGGCAATCATGCTGTCGTAGTAAGGCGGGATGCGATAGCCAGCGTAAATGGCGCTGTCCATTCGCACACCAAGGCCACCTGGGGCATGGAAAACATTGACCGTGCCCGGGCTCGGCGCAAAAGTTTCCGGGTTTTCGGCGTTGATGCGGCACTCGATCGCATGGCCGGACATCTTGATGTCCTTTTGCGTATAACCGAGTTGCTCACCAGCAGCGATACGGATCTGCTCACGCACCAGATCGACACTGCACACCATTTCCGTCACCGGATGTTCCACCTGAAGGCGGGTATTCATCTCGATGAAGCAGAACTGGCCATCCTGATACAGGAACTCAAGCGTGCCAGCATTCCGGTAGCCCATGCGAGCCAGAGCCTCGGTCGAGGTCCGACCGATTTCTTCACGTTCGGCATCCGTCAGAGCCGGGGAACCGGCTTCTTCAAGCAGCTTCTGGTGACGACGTTGGAGGGAGCAGTCACGCTCGCCGAAATGCACCACGTTGCCATGGGCATCGCCAAGGATCTGAAGCTCGATATGACGCGGGCGATCAAGATACTTCTCGAGATAGACCTCGTCATTGCCGAAGGCGGCACGGGCTTCTGCACGAGCTACCGACCAGGCTTCCTCGATATCGTCTGCCGTCTGCGCAACCTTCATGCCGCGACCACCACCGCCGGCAGCGGCCTTGATCAGGACCGGATAACCGACCTTCTCGGCGACTTCACGGGCGGCCTGAATATCGACCAGTGCTCCATCGGAGCCTGGCACCAGCGGCACGCCAAGCGCACGCATGGTCGTCTTAGCCGTGATCTTATCGCCCATCGTGCGGATATGCTCCGCCGTCGGGCCAATGAACGCCAGACCATGCTCTTCAACGGTCTCGGCGAACTCGGCATTTTCTGACAGAAAGCCATAACCCGGATGAATGGCATCCGCGCCCGTAATCATGGCGGCGGACAGAATGGCAGCGACATTCAGATAAGAATCGCGCGCACTCGGCGGACCGATGCAGACGGCCTCATCGGCAAGACGCACATGCATTGCATCGGCGTCTGCCGTCGAATGCACAGCCACGGTTTTGATGCCCATCTCACGGCAGGCGCGCTGGATACGCAGCGCGATCTCGCCTCGATTGGCAATAAGGACTTTAGAAATCATTACTCGATGATCGCCAGAGCTTCGCCAAATTCAACAGGCTGCCCAGACTCGACAAAAAACTTTGTCAGGGTACCGGAGCGAGGAGCCTTGATCTGGTTAAAGGTTTTCATGGCTTCGATCAGCATGATCGTCTGACCGGCAGAAACGGTCTGACCTTCCTGAACGAAGGCCGGGGAAGCCGGATCCGGCGCCAGATAGGCGACACCCACCATCGGGCTGGGAACCGCACCAGGATGCTTGGCAGGATCAGCCGGAGGTGCCGCAACAGGAGCAGCGGCTGGTGCTGCGGCGGGAGCGGCCGCAACGGCTGGTGCAGCAGCCTGAACCACGTTGACGTTGCGCGCCACACGAATGCGACTATCAGCTTCGGAGATCTCGATTTCGGTCAGGCCGGTCTGCGTCAGAATATCGGCCAATGCCCGAATGGCATCCTTGTCCACGAGCATGCGGCTCATCCTTCGTCTTCGATCATGTCGGTTATTGCCTGAAGCGCATGCGCATATCCCCTGACGCCGAGGCCGCAGATCACACCGATGGCGGCCTGCGAGACGTAGGTATGATGGCGGAATGGCTCCCGGCGATGAATGTTGGAAATATGAACCTCAACTATCGGCAACTCAACAGCAAGAAGCGCGTCGAGCAGGGCAATCGAGGTATGCCCATAAGCAGCAGGATTAATCACGATTCCATCAGCGCGGCCGCGACACTCCTGCACCCAGGACACAAGTTCTCCCTCACCGTTTGTCTGGCGAAAATCGATCGCGACATCGAGGCGTTCAGCAGCCTGAATACACACCTGCTCGACATCGTCGAGCGTAGCGTGACCGTAGATTCCAGGCTGGCGTAGACCCAGCATATTGAGATTCGGACCGTTCAGAACGGCAATGAGAGGACGTTTCATCTGGCCGCGCGATAGCACTTTCGGAGCCGTCATGAAAGCGTCATCGCCCTAATCCTGCCGTCTTCGCAGGCTTCAAAAGGGGGACAGGCCCATGGTTTTGTGCTAGGAAGCACGGCTCAAGCCCGTTTTCGTCCACTGGAGAAGATACCAGTCTAGTGAAATTTGCCCCGCCTGCCATTCGCTCATCCCGTCGACTGTCTCCCCTGCGCAGCATGACATTTGCACTCGCGCTTGCCGGAATTGCAGGTGGAACGACTGCCCATGCAGCAGACGATTCTTCTGGTGATGCAGCGGGGACGGTCCGGACCAGCTGGGCAGCCTCTGTTCGATCCGCGCTAGCAAACCGGGCTCACAAGGCCGCGTCCTGGACGCAGCATGGCATGGCGAGCTGGTATGGTCGTCATTTCCACGGACGTCGCACCAGTAGCGGGACGATCTTCAACACAAATGATCTGACAGCCGCACACCCTTCCCTGCCAATTGGCACAAAACTGCTGGTGACGTCTGAAGATACGGGCCGTTCTGTTGTCGTCACAGTGAACGATCGCGGGCCGTTCAATAGCCGCATCATCGATCTGTCACATGCGGCGGCGGCGAAGATCGGAATGCTGAACAGCGGAACTGCCCACGTCACCATTGCCCGTATGGCTGACAAACCTGCGTCAGATGTCGCGAGCGAAGTTGCGGAAGCCGAGTCCAAGGATACGAGCGAACAGGCCATTAAAGCTGCGGGCAACCAATCTGACACCACAAAGCAGCCCACCCACCGTTAAAACGACGGATGGGCTGAGTTACCCCGGTGGTTACCGGGGTGTACTTTCGGCCGTAACGGCTTCAGCAATCAAAGGGTCTGGTTGTGGCAGACCAGCAATCCGGGGCTGCGCACCTTTAATGCGCTCTTCCAGCCCTGCGTTCAGCTCTGCCCCGAAGAGCACAACATACGCACTGACAAAGAACCACATCATAATCGCCGCAACTGCGCCCAAGGGCCCATAGGTTGCGCCGTAACTCGCAAAGTGCGCGACGTACCACGAAAATCCAAGTGACATGAGAACCCACAGCACAGTCGCCACTGCTGATCCGGGAAATATCCACCGCCACTTTGCTGGCTCGCGGCTCGGGGCAAAGCGGTAAAGCATCGTGACTGCCACGAAAACGAACAACAGCATCAAAATCGGCGCGAGGGTATGCACGACGAGTGGTGCGCCATACGAGACCAGAAGATCAAACGGCGGGGGCGGCTTTCTGAAGCCCAGATACCGCGGAAGGTAATCAACCAATGCAGGCGCCGCCACCATCAATGCCAATGTCAGCGCGGCACCAACAACAGCCATAAGGGTCGTAGCCAGAGCTGTGGCCTGAAATCTTAGAAAACCGCGCGTTTCGGTAGCATTGTACGCCATATTCAACGCAGACAGAATTGACTTCGTACTGGCTGAAGCGGACCACAACGCGACGGAAACAGAAAAAATCAGCCCTATGGTCAGAGACGTATGCGGCTGGGAAACCAGCTCGTGAATACGATTGCCAATCAGCGAATAAGCTGTTGGCGGCAGAAGATGACGCAGCACTTCAAGCTGCGGCTCAACAGTCTGCAGATCGAAAGCCAGACCATATAGCGAGATCAGACTCGATATGGCTGGGAAGAGAGAAAGCGTGGCGTAAAACGCACAACCCGCAGCAGAGAGGGACGTCTGAGACGATCCCACTTCCGAGAAAACCTGACGCAGGACGATCTTCCACCCCGCCTTGGGCATGCTCAGGGGTGAGCTCGCTCCTGTGCCCGGCGCATCCGGGCCAAGTTCACGTGCCTTGCGAATGTCTTCTTCGCTAGGTTCAGGCGTCAGATCATGGACACGCTGGATGTCCTGGTGGATTTGTTTCCGGTCAGGTTCCGAAGGTGCGTCTGGCGCTGAACCGGAAGCTGACGCAGAATCGGGGAATAAGCTCACTCAGGGGTCCTCGGCAGTTCCTGTTATGGGCAACAGGCGAGATTAAGTCGTTCCGTTTTCGAGATCGACAGAACCTAGCATACGCAGAAATCACCTTCTGCGTTCCGAATTTGCCCTGATTTCTATCCCTTCAATATTTCCAAAACATAAATAATGCAAAATTAGCTCTTGCAACGACGGAGCTTTGGTTTCATACGCCCCGTCACGCAGCAACGCACGTGCCACTGGCCCTCTCGAGGTTACGCAACGACGTCAAGCGTTCTGGCCTTCCGGGTCCCGCTTCTTTTGGGTCCCCGCTATTCGCTGGTCCGTTCGACCGTTTCGCAACACACTCGCAGGGTGTAACTGTTCCCTGACGAGTCCGGTTCTGGGAAAGAGTGTCATGACTCCCAAAATCACCCGTTTTCTTGCCGAGCAGCAGCCGGCAACCCCTTGCCTCGTCGTTGATCTCGATGTTGTGGAAAGCAACTATCGTGCCCTTCACGACGCCCTACCGGCTGGCAAGATCTATTATGCCATCAAGGCCAATCCGGCACCGTCTATCCTGAAGCGCCTTGTCGCTCTGGGGTCGTCTTTCGATGCAGCATCGCTCGAAGAAATCCGGATGTGCCTGAAGGCTGGCGCCACACCTGATCGCATCTCCTACGGCAATACGCTCAAGAAGGTTGGGGCCATCCGTGAAGCCCGGGACATGGGCATTGATCTCTTTGTGCTCGACAGCATGGAAGAGCTCGAAAAGATTGCCGAGAACGCACCAGGCGCCCGCGTCTTCTGCCGCCTGGCTGTTGAGAACGAAGGCGCTGACTGGCCGCTGTCGCGCAAATTCGGCACAACAATCGCCCACGCCCGCGACCTGATGATCCGTGCGCGCGATCTGGGCCTGCGTCCCTATGGCCTCTCGTTCCATGTCGGAAGCCAGCAGACGGGTATCGCCGCTTACCAGCACGCCATTGCAACGGCCGCACGCCTCTACCACGAACTGCGAGCTGAAGGCCTTGACCTTCAGATGATCAATCTGGGCGGCGGCTTCCCAACCCATTATCGGGAAGACATTCCGTCTGTGCAGGAATTTGGCGCTGCCATTCAGGCCGCTCTCCGTGAGCACTTTCCTGATGGGCAGCCAGAGGTTCTGCTGGAGCCAGGCCGATATATGGTTGGCCAGGCTGGTGTAGTGTCGAGCGAGGTCATTCTTGTGAGCCGTCGTGGCGGTGCAGAAACAGACCCACGCTGGGTCTATCTGGACATCGGACGCTTCGGTGGCCTCGCGGAGACGGAAGGTGAAGCCATTCGCTACACATTCCGCACGTCTCGCGACGACACTGACAGCTCACGTTCCCCCTGCGTCGTGGCAGGACCAAGCTGCGATGGTGTCGATATTCTCTATGAGAAGAACCGCATCCCGCTGCCGAACAGCCTAAAGTCTGGAGATCGCATCGAAATCCTGGCGACTGGCGCTTATGTTTCGACCTACTGCTCCGTCGGGTTCAATGGTTTTCCGCCCCTGACCGAGCACTATATCTAAGACGCTTCTGATTGGGGGTGGCACAGGCCATCCCCGAAAAAAGCCTTGTCCACTTCCTCAGGCCTTGTGTCCTAATGTGTCACCCCCATCTCCAAGGGGGTAGCAAAAGGACAGCATCATGAAACTCAGCGCACGTAATCAGCTCAAAGGTCAGATTACGCAGATCGTAAAAGGCGCAACGACGTCTCACATCACGATCGACGTCAACGGCACGATTATTACTAGTGCCATCACCAATGAAGCTGTTGAGGAACTGTCACTGACAGTGGGCAAGGAAGCCTATGCCGTTATCAAGGCTTCCAGCGTTATGGTTGGCGTGGACTGAGCCCACACGCCCATTCGGTCAAGACTTCACTCACGATTGCATGGCAATCTAGTGAGGTCTGACCGCTTTCAAATCCAAGCCCAGAAGGCTATGGTGTTTCGTCTCTTGCAGAATTCAGCGGAATTCAGTGCAGAGTGCGTCCCGCCCAGGCCTGGGGGATATCGCGTGGCCAAAGCACCCGCATTTCAGCCGGATGAATCTTTTTCCATCGTGCCAGAGATGACAAAGCTCCGGCCCCTGCCGTCTTGCGCTCATGCCGCGGAAGCCAGTGACCAATCCCAGCCATACAGTCTGAAATCAGAGCGAGAGCGGTGACGATGTAACCCTGCATCAGTCGCTCGGGGAAAAGGTCGGCAAGAAGGTGGAAGACTTCCTTCTGGCCATCATTCTGCACGGTCTGGATCCCTTGGAGAAAGCGCTCCTCCATGGCAGTCAGCCCCTGAGAGCCCGGCGGATTGATATCCAGCACAGGCTGCCCGGCTTCTCTCAGATGCTGGGCTGCATCCTCGAACGCGCGCTCCGCGGCATCAAGAACAGGACGGAAAGATGCCGGAAACATGCCATCCGTCGTGCGGGTTTCATGGCAGTACGGCAGGCGGTATCGGCTGACCAGACACCGGATACTCCAGAGTGCCAGTCTTTCGCAGCAGCACAGGTCAGACAGGAAAAGCGGTGTCCGTGTCATGATCAATCTCCGAATCAGCAGAACCAGAGACACTCTAATTGAGAATGATTTGCAATATCAAACTAAAAATGCGTGACCGCACGCTTGTGGTACGAAAAAAATGCTCGCCGCCCTCTTCTGGAAAGAGGACAGCAACACTCTGATTTTCAAAAAGAAAGAGAATGCCCGGCAAGAGTCAGACGTACTCGCCAGGCAATAGATCAGTGCTTGTGACCGCAAGACCCATGATCGTGGTGGTGATGATGGTCGTGCCCGTGATTGTCATCGCTTATCCGGGGAGCGACCTGACAGTGATGGCAAGCCACCCATTCGGCGTCACCATCCAGATAATGCTCTTTCTTCCAGACGGGCACCCGGTGCTTGATCTCGTCGATGATATAACGACAGGCCCGGAACGCCGCATCGCGATGAGGCGCAGACACGCCGATCCAGACGGCAACATCACCAACCCGTAGTGTTCCTGTCCGGTGCATGGCCACAGCATGGCTGATTTCAAATCGGGCCAATGCTTCTTCAATAATCCGCGCACCTTCTTTTTCTGCGAGAGCAGCGTAGGATTCATATTCCAGACCATCCACTGGACGGCCCTCGTTGCTATTGCGAACCCAGCCTTCAAAAGTGCAGAAGCCACCAGCTTCGGCCAGATGTAAGCCCTCTCGCAGCATGTTCAGATCGACTGGCGCATCAGCCATTAGAAAATGGGTCATCCGCCGGTCACCGGCGGAATAAACACAACGTGGTCCCCGCTCTTCAGGGGCTGCGTCCAAGGTGCGAAATCTCCATTCAAGGCAACCCGCAGGCGATCAGCCTCGAACGGAAAGCCATATTTCTCTTTCAGCTGCTCATAAAGCGGGCCGACCGTTCCAAAATGCGTTTCCACAGTTTCCATTTTGTGCCCTGCGAGTTCACGCATCTGAGCAAAATATTCCACATCGAGGCGGATCATCTGTCCTCCCAATCGCCGTGAGACGCTTGCACGTTCTTCCGGAGTATTGATGTTATCCAGAGCACCGACTGTCCGCGGGGAAAGCAGTAACGTCTGGCTATTGATAAGAAGCTTACGAGGACACTTCCGCCCTCCTTCGACCTGAAGCGCCAGAGCGTCCAGCGCTCTCGGCTCCCAGATCGCACAGAGAGGTTCTGGCAGTCCGTCATGTTCGCTGCGATAAGCCACCGCCACATGCTGATCATCACGGGCAGCAATCAGAGTTTCAAGCGTAACCTGATCCAGAAGTGGCAGATCACACGCCAGAACCACCCAGGCGGCCTCCGGGAATGCCTGATGTGCAGACAGAAGACCAGCGGCTGGACCGTCTACCGTGACAGTGTCAACAATCTGAGGAAAGCGTGCCCGTAGCGGATCCTCTTTCTGTGCCGGACGCACAGAGACAAAACAGCGTTCTACAAGCGGAGAAAGCGCGTCATACGCCACCTGTAACTGGGGCGCTCCATGATAGGACAGCTCAGCTTTGTCCTGCCCCATCCGCGCGCTGACGCCACCCGCCAGAACCAGGCCGTAAAGCGGCCTCATGCTTCAATCCGCTGGAAGTCACGCTTTCCACCGGCCTTCCCCATAAGCTTCACTTCGCGAATGACCATGTCATGAGACAGGGCCTTACACATGTCATAGATCGTCAGGGCAGCGACTGAGGCACCCGTCAGGGCTTCCATTTCCACGCCTGTCTTGCCCTGGCAGGACACGCGGCAGTCAATGACGGCTTCATCGCCTTCCATGCTGATTTCCACGCGACATCCGTTCAGGGATAGGGGATGGCACAGCGGGATCAGCTGGGACGTCGCTTTCACGCCCATGACACCCGCAATCTGCGCGACAGTCAGTACCGCGCCCTTCTTGGTCATGAACCCGGCATCACTCAGCGTCTGCGCAACGTCCCGGGGAAAGAGAACACGGGCCTGAGCATGAGCCGTGCGGTCTGTCACGGTCTTGCCGCTGACATCCACCATGCGCGGATCTTCACCACGTTCATCAACATGAGTGAGCGTTTTCATCCGTCCTGATCTCCCGATCTAACCACCGATATAATTCATTTCTATCCGACGTTTCGTCGAAGATGCCTCACCGGCGGTTCGTTCTTCGCTGTACCTGTCGGTACGCATCCGCCACACCGAAGCCAGACGCTCGCGTAAAGCCTCGTCATCTGCCCCGCTGCGAAGAAGTGACCGCAGGTCTGTCCCTTCCGAAGCGAAAAGGCACGTATAAATCTGCCCTTCCGAAGACAGTCGCGCCCGTGAACAATCCCCACAGAACGGCGCTGTTACGGAAGAAATGAAACCAATCTCACCCGCACCATCCTGATACCGATACCGACGCGCAACCTCACCCTGATACTGCGCGCCCAGCGGCTCAAGCGGCCAGTGAGCGTTTAACCGTTCGACCAGTTCACGGGATGGAACAACTTCACCCAGCTCCCAGTGATTCCGCGTGCCAACGTCCATGTATTCAATAAAACGGACGATAACACCCGTATGACGGAAGCGGGCAGCCAAAGCTTCGACCCCGTCATCATTCACCCCACGCTGCACAACGGTGTTCAGCTTGACCCCACCGGGAAACGACAATGCCTGCGCGTGCTCGATAGCCTCCAGAACTGGTTCGAGTTGCGCCCGCCCCCCACTCATTCGTGCAAAAATAGCGGGATCGAGACTGTCCAGGCTTACCGTAATGCGCCCTAGACCAGCATCCTTCAAAGACTGCGCATGTCGGCCTAGCAGAACACCATTGGTCGTCAGTGCCACATCTTCGACGCCTGAAATTGCGACCAGCCTGCGCACCAAAGAGACGAGATCAGGCCTCAGAAGAGGCTCCCCCCCTGTCAGACGCAATTTGGTGACGCCCAGCGAGACCACCGCCCGTGCGACCCGGACAATTTCGTCAAAGCTCAGACGTTCCTTGGGCTCCAGAAAGCGAAAATGTTCATGATACGTCGCTTCCGGCATGCAGTAAGGGCATCGGAAGTTGCACCGGTCCATCACCGAAATCCGCAAATCATGCAGCGGGCGATTGAAGCGGTCCCGAACAGGGTCGTGAGGTGTGCTACCAGCCATGGAACACAGCATGGGACCCGGCTGGGGCTGCGGCATCGCCAGGCGCCAACTCCACGAACCCATCCGTTGCCGCAAGAAAGCTGAAATCGCCAGATGTGGGCATCGGATAAGGGCTTGCCCATGCCTGCCCCGAGGCATCGTGCCGGACACGAACGGGCAGATAGCGGGTCAATGTCGACACACGTGCAGCATCAGCATCGAGCTTAACAGAGTAGGTTTCTGGCCGATTGACGCCCTGCCCCGCCAGAAGCATGGGAATAACGTAACGCGTGGCACAGCAGGTGGCCGACACGGGATTTCCCGGCAGACCAAAAACGCGCTGCCCCTCAGGACCAACCCCGAACCAGAGCGGCTTACCGGGACGTTGCGCAACCTTATGAAAAACCCGCTCCACACCAAGTTTCGTCAGCGCCTTGGGGACGTGATCGAACTGCCCCATTGAGACGCCGCCACTCAGGATCAGCACCTCATGCCGGGCAAGCTGCTTTTCCAGTGCCAGCATGGTCTCGGCCAGATCATCGGGGACCACCGAACGTTCAAGGCGGATAAAGCCTCTCGAAGCCAAAGCTCCCGTCAGGGCGTATTCATTTGAACGCCTGATTTCCCAACTCTGAACCGTTGTCCCGACATCGACCAGTTCATCACCCGTAGCCACAATGCCGATTGAAGGCACTTTGGAGACTTCAACCGTGGGATGTCCATTACCAGCCAGCACCGCCAATGCAGGCCCATTCAGACGCAGACCGGGCTTCAGGAGTTCATGCCCCGCCTCGCAGTCTGATCCCTTCAGATGAACGAACTGACCTTTTTGAGGCTCATATCCGGCTTCAAAATGCACACGCTTGCCATCACGGATCAATCGCTCAACGGGAACAACGGTGTCAGCCCCTTCCGGCAAAACGGCTCCCGTCATGACATCAAGGCAGGTCGCTCCATCTGGAAGAGGCCGCGCGGGTATCCCTGCGCGCTGGACACCATGGCAGCCCAGAACTGAGCCTGCGCCATAACGGTAAGCCACGCCATCCATCATGACCCGGTCATAAGGGGGCTGATCACGTTCGGCATGGACACTCTGTTGCAGGATCCGACCAGAAGCCTCGGCCAGTGGAACATGCTCCGTTCCAAAATGACCTGCATATCCGAGGACAAGATCCACGGCCTGCGCGACGCTCAGGAGTTCAACCAATTTCCGCTCCACTGATGATTCCGTGCCGGAGTTCATCTCTGCCGATATAGACCTGTCGCCGTCCTGATCAACTCCCCGGCATGACAGGCTATGTCACAAACGCATTTGGGATTAGTCTCATGGCCCCATAAAGGAAAGGATATTTCATGATTGGGCCAGACGGGCTTGTTCCTCTTCCCCAGTGGCCAGACTATGGCCTGACAGACGATCTCCTCCCGTATCTGGAGATCTGGCTGGCACAGGGGAAAGAGGTAGCCCTTGCTACGCTGGTGTCAATCACCGGATCGTCTCCCCGCCCCCTTGGCAGTGAAATGGCTGTTTCCAGTGCGGGAGACGTACAGGGCTATGTGTCTGGTGGATGCGTGGAAGCAGCAGTCGCAGCAGAAGCCCTGCAATGCCTGAAAGACCGCCAACCCAGATCTCTGGATTATGGCGCAGGCAGCCCGGTTCTGGATATTCAATTAACCTGTGGTGGCAGGATCGGCATTTTCGTTCGCCCCATCGCGAACCTTGCCACTTATGTCGCTGCGCTTCGTCAGGCGAGAGTAGCCCGTCAGGCCATCATCGTCCAAACGGATCTCGAAACCGGCGAGATGCAGGTTTCGCCTTCAGCTGTGCGAACTCAGGGTAATCTGTTCGTGCGGCGACATACGCCACCGATTCGACTGATTGTCGCGGGAGGAGATCCGGTGACACTGGCTCTTCTGAAGCTGGCCCCCCAGTTCGGGGTTGAGCCTTTCCTGCTGCGCCCACTGGGTCCTGCGCTTCCGCCGGAAGGATTGGCGCCGGAGTGCTACGATCGTCGCTATCTGGACGAGGCTTTGCATGATTTGCGCCTAGACGCCTGGAGCGCAGTTTACGCTCTGACCCACGATGCTCACACTGACCTGGCCATCGCCTCGAAAGCTCTGAAATCCGACGCCTTCTGCGTTGGAATTCTGGGCAGCCGGCGCAAAATCTCCAATCGGCTTGCTGCGTTACACGCTGCCGGCATCACCGCAAAAGATCTGGAGAAACTTCACCTGCCCGCAGGAATGGACATCAACGCACGTAATCCGATGCAGATTGCTCTGTCGATTTTATCCCAGATCACAGCGAACCGCCCCGCATAATGCCCCATGACGCAGTTCTTCTTGCCGCAGGCGGCAGCACGAGATTAAAGCGTCCCAAGCAGTTGCTCACCCGTCAGGGCACACCGCTTGTCCGCTACGTTGCAGAACTTCTCCTGAGCACATCTCCGGACCGATTGATCATCATCACCGGAGGCTCCGCCGAAGCCGTCGCCTTAGCCCTTCAAGGACTCCCTGTGGACATATGCCACAACCCGCTCTGGAACACCGGCCTGGCGAGTTCCATTCAATGCGCAGCACGAGCTTTGAGTGGACGGGACAGGTCAATTCTCATCGCGGGAACAGACCAGCCGAGGCTATCCCTGCCGCACCTGCTCCGGCTGAGGGACACCCTCCCAGCCAATGCGAATATCGTCACACAGTACAAAAAAGGCGCGATGGGGATTCCGGTTCGCGTGTCTGCCACCACATTAGCCAAGGCCCCCGAACTCAGTGGGGACAAAGGATTTCGAAACCTGTGGGCAGACCTGCCACCAAAAAAAATCGTGGCCCCCGAATTACTCGAAGACCTCGATACTCCTGATCAAATGGCCGACGCCGTCAAGGCAGGCTGGATTGATCCGCCTGCCTGACGCCTCAGATCAGCTTCGTGCGTATACGTCTTCGATACGAACGATATCATCTTCACCAAGGTAAGGACCGGACTGAACTTCAATCAGGGTCAAAGGGATCTTGCCCGGATTTTCCAACCGGTGAACACAGCCCAACGGCAGATAGATACTTTCGTTTTCACGAACCATCACCAGGTCTTCGTCACGTGTCACCATGGCGGTTCCACCAACAACGACCCAGTGCTCCGCACGATGGAAATGCTTCTGCAAGGAGAGCTTCGCCCCTGGCTCCACCACGATACGCTTGACCTGGAAACGATCGGCTTGGATGAGGCTTTCGTAGAAACCCCACGGACGATAGCACCGGTTGTGCGCGACAGCTTCCTTGCGGCCTGCCTGCGCCAGCCGGTTTACCATGTGCTTCACATCCTGAGCACGATCACGATGCGAGACCATTACTGCATCCGGTGTCACCACCACGATCAGATCATCCACACCGGCAACTGTGGCGATGATCCCATCTGAACGGACGTAACAGTTCCGCGCATCATCCAGGAAAACATCGCCGAAGGTCGCATTTCCCTTTGCATCCTTGGGCGTCAGATCCCACAGAGCATCCCAGCTTCCAATGTCTGACCACCCGAAATTACCCGGCACCACGGCTGCGAGCTTGGTACGCTCGGCGATAGCATAATCAACGGAAATATCTGGCGCCGCGGAGAAGCTTTCTTCTTCCAGCCGCTCGAAATCCATATCAGTATGGCGATTGCGCACCGACTGCCCAACAGTCTCATAAATCCGGGGTTCGAACTGTTCGGTCTCTTTCAGGAATACGCCCGCCTTGGCAAAGAACATTCCTGAATTCCAGAGACACTTCTCGGACTGGAAAAGTTCTTCGGCTTTGGCAGCCTGCGGCTTTTCAATGAAGCGGGAAACTTCATAGACGCCCTGTACACCGGCCAGTTCAGAACCGGCTTCAATGTATCCATAGCCCGTTTCCGGTCGCGTCGGCTTCATTCCAAACGTAACAATCCGGCCAGCCTCTGCAGCCTTCAGAGCATCTTTCAGGGAGTGCTGAAGAGCAGTTTCATCGGTAATGGCTGCATCCGCTGCCATAATCCAGAGGATGGCGTCCGGATCTTGCTCTGCGACCATGAAAGCCGCAGCAGCAATGGCAGGAGCAGAGTTTCGGCCAACCGGCTCAAGAACGATTTTGGCCTTGTGAATCCCCGCGTCACGCAGTTGCTCAGCAACGATGAAACGATGCTCTGAATTGCAGATGACAACCGGATCGGCAAAGCCCGCAGCTCGCCCTCGAAGAGCAGTTTCCTGAATGAGCGTCTTGTCACTCAGCAGAGGCCAGAACTGCTTCGGGTAGCTTTTGCGTGAAACCGGCCACAGGCGGCTTCCGGACCCACCAGAGAGGATGACTGGGACGACGTTCTGAACCATGGAGCAGATATTCTTCCACCAGTTAATAAAGTAGCCACGCACGTCCGCAGCCATAGTCGCGAACGATTTTACAGGGGCTAACGAGCATTGCCAATCGCGTCAGGCATAAAGAACCTTGGAGACGCCCAAAAGTACATACGGACACATCACGACAAAAATGAGATGCGAAGGTTAAAAAATTGAGACGAATGCAGATACTCACAAGACTATCGCGGAAACGACGCCACATCTTATTCTGACGATCTCTCATCTTTTATAAGAGAAACATGCATTTCTGCAGAAACGTCTCACCACTTAACGTTTCTGCATATCTCAGAAAATATTCAGTCAGTCTCTCATGAAGACATTTCCAGCAGAAAGCTTATCAACCAAGTGATCAAGCCACCTCAGCAGGGGGCCGAGAAGACGGATGATGTCTTTGCCAATGCTCCTCCAGGGCCAATCGTTCGTAGTGAAGTTTCTGACGCACCCAGTGCAGCATTCCGGAGAGTGTTACAACAACGATACCCACGAACGTCCAGTTATCCAGCGGCTGATGGAACAGCAGATAACTGAACGCCACTGCCCAAAGCATCTGGCTGTATTGTGGGAGTGCAACCCGGTTCGCTGGTGCCAGAGCCGTTGCCATCATCATGAAAAGCTGACCAAGAGCAGCCAGAAAGCCGTATCCGAACAGAAGCGCCCAGTTCCCAGCACCATGTGGCCAGGTGGCGTGTGCCAGCATCAGAAGACCATCGCC
The DNA here is from genome assembly GCF_018812105.1 of Gluconobacter sp. P1D12_c. NCBI lineage: Bacteria > Pseudomonadati > Pseudomonadota > Alphaproteobacteria > Acetobacterales > Acetobacteraceae > Gluconobacter > Gluconobacter sp. P1D12_c. Next base: position 102,031 of record NZ_JACSIQ010000003.1, on the reverse strand, counting down.
GATCAGCGGACCAAACAGGCTTGAGCCAAACAGGGACAGTCGGGCGCTTTGGTTGCCTGCCAGTCTGTAAGCAATCACACTGGCAGCATTCGCCATGGCTGCGATCACCGCACAGAAGTGCCCCAGATGAAACGCCCGCACACCCGGTCGTAGAACGATCAGGACCCCGAGAAATCCGACACCGACCGAAAGCCAGGTCCACCCAGACACCTTTTCTTTCAGAATTCCGACGGAAATCAGGGTCACGAAAAATGGCATCAGGAACATGAGCGACAATGCTTCTGGCATCGGCAGCAGCATAAAAGCCATGACACTGGAAGCCGTGGACACAAATGTCGCAAACGCACGCAACAGCCACATGGACGGGCGATCCGTCGCGAAAATATCGGAATAGGATTCCTGTGGCTTTCGGATGAACGGCAAGATCAGAAAACCGAAAATACCGCCTGAAAAAGCAACTTCAAACGGATCCAGTTGCCCAGCAAGGCCTTTGGAACAGGCATCGCTAATGGAAAAAAGGGCAAAAGCCGCGAAAGACAACATCATGCCTGATGAGAGGAACTTCAGATTCACCCGATGAGTCTCCACGCATTCCGGACCGTCATAATGGCCCGGAGACTATGGAGACCTCATCTGCCGCGCAGTCAATGTGACAAAACATTAAAACTAATCTGTATGACCCTGATGAGCGGGCGTTACTGCCAAAAGATGCTGCAGCCCTATTTCCAGCGGCATCGGGTTAACGCCCAGGTGCTCCCTCATCGGAGCGATATCGAAATTTTTGTTTTCCAAAAGGCGTCGAATTTCTTCCGGCGCAATTGTGGGCAGCTTCGGAACGTGCCGCATGATGCGAGCAGCCGCGATCAGAAACCACGCAGGAAGCGAGATAATCGGCCGACCACCAAGCCCTGAAAAATAGAGAATCATCCGAACAAACGTTCGGTAAGGCACAGCATTAGGGCCAGCGATGACAAAAACCTCTGGCCCGCTGATTTTGCCACCAAGAATAAGATCAATAGCCGCAACGACGCAGCGTGTGACGTCCTGCTGATGAATGGGCTGAACCAGCGAGTGCCCACCGCCAGGAAGTGGAACAATCGGCAGACGCTCCAGAAGGCGCGCAAGCCGCTGCACATTATCCTCTCCCTGAGCACCATAAATCATCGTCGGGTGAAGAAGAATCGAAGGGCGACCGTCTGCCTTGAGGGCAGCTTCGCCTGCCAGCACCCCACGACCATGATCATCCAGCCAACGCGTAAACTTGCGAGTGCTGCCAAGAGCAACAACAGGCGCACGGGTTGCCACCAGAATGGCTGGAAGATGACGGGCATGAGCTGTATTCACGACAACGTCTGCCTGCTCCAGCGCAATTGGAAGAGCAACCGGATCTGTCAGATCGGCCTGCCTTACGGCTGTGCACATCTCTGCAAGATCAGGAGCCAGTTTTCCTCGGCTCCGCACAATAGCGATGACACTGCGCCCTTGAGCAATCAGCTGACGACAGAGCGCCGAGCCTGAACGACCACTGGCGCCAATAACGCAGATCGTAGACGTGCTGTCGCTTTGGCTCACTGGACAGTCACCTTGAGATTATCCGGCGACATCAACGTCATGGCTGCCGTAGGCGACGACGCTATTGCTGCTAATGCCGTGAGCGTCAAAGGCGGCTTTGGCGTCAGAGTGATCGATAACGTGCGGTCATTGGGGTTCGCGAAGTAATCCGGCAAAGCCGCCAGGGCAGGATATGGCGACAGCCCCATTTCCATTCCCTGCGCGAGAACCGTTCTTGCCTGGTCCTGAGCGGCACCGTCCAAAGGGCGTCCTGCATTCAGGGACGGAAGAGACTGCACCAGACGATCGCCATGCAACGTGAGAGTCACCTGCGCCAGTTGGATGGCATCATGCGGATTTTTGACTGTCCCAACCTTGAGCTGCTGATCCGAAGGACCGAGCAAATTCATGCCGAAATGAGCTTCGGTGAAGTTTGGAATGTTCAAGACACCCTGCACATGCAGTTCGCCCGTCTGCGCAATCCGCTCTTGCGTATATTTCAAGGTTGAAGAATGCCCATCAATATGGACCGGCACCTTGCCGCTTGAAGAGTGTGTATGAAAACCCTCCCCCTCGAAAACCGTCGTGTCTTTGCCGCTTTTACGCGTTCCGGTACCAATCAGCGTATCCATGCTGAACGTTCTGTCTGCCGAAATGATCTGCGTGCCGCTCAGCTTCATGCTTTCAAGAGGTGGCAGAACATAGGCAGCGGCTTCGTTCCCAGCCTGTTCGTCGGCAATCCGGGTGGCAAGTTCAGGCTGGCGAAGCTGGAAGTTTTTCAAAGACATCTGCACTGACATGGCGCGAGGCGTTCCGTCAGGCTGAAGCGTCGTACGGGACGCAATGGCAAGGCCGTTCTGGATCGCGATCGTCGTCGTGCGTCCCGGGCCGTAGCCATCAATCTGGATCGAGTCTGACGTCAGACTGTTGAAGTGCATGCTGTTCGGCTGAAGAACCTGCGAAAGATTCTGCACCGACAGATGATCTATATATCCACGCTCCAGATTCAGATGCCCCAGATCGAGCGACTCCAGACCGCTTTTCCCTGCGGGAGGCGGCGGTGTCACCAGATGATTCAGAGTAACGGAATGGGCCCGGATGACCGCAGTAGGCGTCTGGAGAGACGGATCCACCATATCCATGTGGGACAGCGTCAGGCCCCCATCAGGGGTCGGGATTGGATGACCCAGACGTAAAGTGTGTGCCCGGAACGTCATGTTGCCATTCTGAAGAATGACATCCGTCAGCAACGCTCCACGGGCGAGGATGGCCGGGCGCGCGGCGGAATAGCTCAGGGTTGCTCCCACAGGAAGCGAGGCACGGAACCGGGAAATCCCCCGATCAAGCGCAACAGAGGCTGCGTGATGGATACCAATCGCGCTCATTCCAGCGATGACTGCGAGCAGGCTCGTTGTGAGCCAAGGGCGTTTCACGTTGTTTTTCCTGTTTTTCATCGACACTGGGGACAGGAAGATGCGGTCCCTGAATTGAGGGCAGGATACCATTCCGGGCGTCCGGGGCAAATCAGACCCAAAAAAATTGCGGTATCATAATACCTCATAGCTCAAAATGGCTGGAAACCGGGCCGAATCAGCCATCCTGATTCCAAAAGATGACTTGACGGAAAGGCGCGAGCCCGCAATAAGGCCGCACCTGATCCGCTTTCCAGGCAGCAGCATTCTCATCAGAGAATTTTTCTGTTTGTGAAAGCGCCATCCACGGCGCGGCCCTGTCGCGCCCCAAGCTGGAATGTCACTAATGAAGACCACACGTTCGCTGAAGCCGGCGGAGGTGACGAAGAACTGGGTGCTGATCGACGCCGAAGGGCTCGTTCTCGGCCGTCTCGCCACCATCATCGCTACTCGTCTCCGCGGCAAGCACAAGCCGCAGTTCACCCCGCACGTCGACTGCGGTGACAACATTGTTGTCATCAACGCAGAAAAGATCGCTCTGACGGGTAACAAGTTCGGCCAGAAGCTCTTCCATTACCACACGGGTCATCCGGGTGGCATCAAGGAGCGCACCATCACGCAGCGTCTCACGGGCAAGAACCCGGGTCACGTTGTCGAGAAGGCTGTTGAGCGCATGATCACGCGCGGTCCGCTGCAGCGTGCTCAGATGAAGCACCTTTATGTTTACGCTGGTTCCGAGCACCCGCATGACGGCCAGAAGCCTGTCAAGCTGGACGTGGCTGCCCTGAACCGCAAGAACACAATCTCACACGAGTCGTAAGGCCTGACCATGTCCGAGACCCAAGAGCGCACCGGCACGCTGCAGGACCTTGCGAGCGTTGCTCCTGCAGTAGCCACCAACGCCGCCCCGGTTCACGAAGTAAAGCGTGATGCCCAGGGCCGTTCCTATGCTACCGGCCGTCGTAAGGATGCCGTAGCCCGTGTGTGGATCAAGCCTGGCAAGGGTGACATCATCGTCAATGGCCGTCCGGTCACGACGTATTTTGCCCGCCCGGTTCTGCGCATGCTTCTGACGCAGCCGTTCCTGATCGCTGACCGCTACAACCAGTTCGACGTGTATTGCACAGTCGCTGGTGGTGGTCTGTCCGGCCAGGCTGGTGCAGTTCGTCACGGTATCTCCCGTGCACTGACGCACTATGAGCCGAGCCTGCGTGGCATCCTGAAGGCTGCTGGCTTCCTGACGCGTGACAGCCGTATTGTCGAGCGTAAGAAGTACGGCCGTGCGAAGGCACGTCGTTCCTTCCAGTTCTCGAAGCGCTGATCCCTCAGTTTTTCGAAGCTTTGGAGAAACCCCGGTCACGATGTGGCCGGGGTTTTTTCATGCCTGACGCGCAAACTTTAATTTCCATCAGAAAGTGAATTTGGAAATAATATTTCCCTATCGCCTCTCCCTAACTCCTGTGGCAGAGTGCCCCGCACGTTTATCAGAGTAGCTTGCGGAAGTTCTTTTCATGACGACCTTCACTATTGAAAAAACCGAAACCCCGATGGACCCGGCTCATCGCGCGCAGCTTCTTGTCAGCCCGGCTTTCGGTCGTGTTTTCACTGATCATATGGCGACCATTCGCTATACGAGCGAAAAAGGCTGGCACGACGCAAAAATTACAGCGCGCCGCCCCCTGAGCATCGATCCGGCGTCCACAGTCCTGCACTACGGACAGGAAATTTTCGAGGGCATGAAAGCCTATCGGGAAGCTGATGGTCATATCGCGACGTTCCGTCCGCAAGCCAACGCAGCCCGTTTCGCAGCCTCCGCCCGCCGGATGGGCATGGCTGAGCTGCCCGAAGACCTCTTCATTCAGGCCGTTGATGAACTTGTCCGCATCGACCAGGACTGGGTTCCGGCTGGTGAAGGACAAAGCCTCTATCTTCGCCCCTTCATGATCTCCAATGAGGTGTTCCTTGGCGTAAAGCCTGCAAGCGAATACCTGTTCATTGTCATCGCCTGCCCGGTAGGCGCCTATTTCAGTGCAGGCTGCGTCTCTGTCTGGGTTTCCGAGTTCTACACCCGAGCAGCGATTGGTGGCACGGGGGAAGCGAAGTGCGGCGGCAACTATGCCGGCAGCCTTGTCGCTCAGGCCGAAGCCAAGGAGAAGGGCTGCGATCAGGTACTGTTCCTCGATGCCCGTGAACGCCGCTATGTTGAAGAAATGGGCGGCATGAACGTGATGTTCGTGCGCAATGACGGCAAGATCGTCACGCCTCCCCTCGGAGGCACCATTCTACGCGGCATTACCCGTGACAGCCTGATCAGACTGGCTGCCGATAATGGCATCGAAGTCATTGAAGAACCCGTAGAGATCGACGAGATCTTCACGGGAGCCGCATCCGGGAAATACACCGAAGCCTTCGCCTGCGGCACGGCTGCCGTGCTTTCACCCGTTGGCAAGCTGGTCCGGCCTTCCGGAGAAGCCGTGTTTGGCGACGGCGAGACGCCGGGTCCGGTAGCAACCAAACTGAAGAAAATTTTGACCGATCTTCAGGGCGGCCGCACCAATGACGCCCATGGCTGGGTGCATCGCATCGTCTGACGACAAAAAAACTCCTGTCAGTTCAATACTGGCAGGAGTTTTTACAGCTTTGATAACCATAGATTCAGGCTTTCAGCTTCTGATCGGCATCAGATACGGATTGCACAGTCACACATCCGAAAGAACGTACCCAAACCCGTAATGGGCTTTAGTCAGGCAATAATTTTAAGAGAGATTGCTGGGGCGAATGACGGGGATCGAACCCGCGACAACCGGTACCACAAACCGGCGCTCTACCGACTGAGCTACATCCGCCACACAGCGATGCGTTCTTTAGAGAAAGGTTCAGCTGGCGTCTAGCCCTTTCTCAAAGTTTTCTTCAATTTTCTGCTTAGATAACAGGGACACCACCAGTTACAGCGATATTGGCGCCCGAGACGTAACTTGCCTCATCACTGGCCAGAAAGACATAGGCCCCGGCGAGCTCCGCAGGTTGCCCCGGTCTTTTCATCGGGCCATCTGCTCCGAAATTGCGAACGTGTTCTCCGCCCATGGTTGCGGGAATCAGCGGCGTCCAGATTGGTCCGGGAGCAACCGTATTTGAACGTATTCCCTGTTCCGCAAGTAACTCTGCCAAACCACCACTGAAGTTCAATATGGCGCTTTTGGTTGCCGAATAGGCCAACAGCTTTGGCTTTGGCCGATCCGCATTGACGGAGACGGTATGAATCAGGGAGCCGCCTTCAGGCATATGAGGAACAACCAGCCGCGATAGACGGAACACCGCGCCTGAATTCGTATCAAACGTCAGATCCCATTCGTCTTCGCTGACATCTTCCAGAGTTTCACGTTCGATCTGAAAGGCAGCATTATTGACGAGCACATCCACCTTGCCGAATTCGGCCACCGTCTTGTCGACGATTTCCTTGCAGACGAAGCGTTCTTTAATGTCTCCCGGCAAGAGCAGCGCTTTTCTGCCAGCCTTCTCGACCCACGCAGCAGTCTCGCGTGCGTCGTCCATTTCTTCGGGTAGGAATGACAATGCTACGTCCGCCCCTTCCCGCGCAAAGGCAATCGCGACAGCACGGCCAATCCCGGAATCGCCTCCGGTGATGATTGCCGTTTTACCCCTCAGGTGCCCATTGCCCACATAGGTCTGCTCACCATGATCAGGCTTGGGTGTCATTTCCGATGTCTGGCCAGGAATATGCTTCTGCAATGGCGTGTCGAACGGAGGCTTCGGATATTGGCTCATGTCGAACTCCTTAAGTTGTCGCCATGCCAACGCCGTTAATGCCGTAAATGTTCAATCATCTTTCGACGTGAACATCTTCAAACCCGCTTCAAGGCACGTTACACTGGCCTCATCATTGCCGCGCCGGGCCCGAATACGTCGCACCCTGTAGCTCTTTACTCTCAAGGATTGTCATGACACCCGCTCTCTACCGCCGCCAGTGGGGACAAAACCCGCTGCGTGAGGTTCTGGCTGGCATGGTCGGCACGTTTGCCCTCATTCCAGAAGTCATTGCCTTCTCTTACATCGCAGGTGTTTCACCTGCGGTCTCGCTGTTCGCGTCTTTTGTCATTTCGGTCTCAATCGCAATTTTTGGTGGCCGACCCGGAATGATCTCAGGAGCAGCAGGATCTGTTGCTCTCGTTGCAGCACCACTCGTACATGCCCACGGCGTGCAGGCCATGCTGCTCGCAACTCTGATTGCAGGCGCTTTACAGATTGTCTTCGGTCTTCTGCGCCTTCAGGCCGTTATGCGGTTTGTTTCCGCGGAAGTTCGTACAGGCTTCGTCAACGCGCTGGCCATCATGATCTTTTCCGCACAGGTGCCACAATTGCTGGGCGTTGGCTGGGAAACTTACGCCCTGATCGCTCTGGGTCTCGTCATCATCTACCTGCTTCCCAAGATTTCTGACGCCATCCCATCCCCATTGATCTGCATTGTCCTGCTGACGGCCATCACAATGGTCCATCCCATGCCTGTTCACACGGTGTCAGATCTGGGTGAACTCCCAACCGGTTTCCCTAACCTCACTATTCCCCACATTAATCTGGACTGGGCGACCCTGTCAGCCGTTATTCCCTATGCCATCGCCATGGCTGCCGTGGGGTTGCTGGAATCCATGATGACAGCTTCAGTCGTCGATGACCTGACGGACACGCACGGCAATCAACGTATGGAGTGCACAGGCCTTGGCATCTCCAACATCCTTGTCGGAGCCTTCGGCGGCATTGCCGGGTGCGGCATGATCGGCCAGACAGTTGGCAATCTGCGTTACGGCGGCCTTGGACGTCTCTCCACCTTCACGGCAGGCGCTTTTCTACTCGCCCTGATGGTCCTTCTTCATCGGTGGGTGGGACAGGTTCCGATGGCCGCCTTGGTCGCCATCATGATCATGGTTTCGATCAGCACCTTTTCCTGGGGCAGCCTACGAGACGTCACACGTCAGCCCAAGCTTTCAAGCCTGACAATGCTTGTGACCGTTATTGTGGTCGTGCTGACGCATGATCTGGCTGCCGGCGTTCTGGCCGGGGTGCTGCTGTCAGGTGTATTTTTTGCCTGGCGAGCTGCCAGCCTCCTGACCGTAACCAGCCACCGCGAGGGGTCAACAGAGACCTACACGATTTCCGGACAGGTCTTTTTTGCATCCGCAGACGGCCTTTCGGCTGAAATTGACTATCTGACGAACGCTGAACTCGTCGTGCTCGATTTAACGCATGCAAGGTTCTGGGATGTCACGTCCGTGCAGGCACTGGAAAAGGTTCTGGACAAGCTTCGAAGTCATGGACGTACAGTTGAAGTCACTGGCCTGAAGCATGAGCAGCATGGCATAATTGCATCTCAGTCGGACAATACGCTTCTGGCGATGTGAGACGTCTCTAAGGAAATATCGCGTCCGGGCAGGAAGCAGGATACAAAGGCCTCCTCATGATCGTGAGAAGGAAAGCTGCCCGGATGCGCAGATTTATTATTGCTAGCCTCATATGCTCCATCGTGGCATCTGGAGCTTCAGCTTCCGCGCCGCCCGAGCCTCAGAACAACAACGCTGCGGCCCAGATCCCTGCCGCGGCACAGGCTCTGATCAATCGCTACAAGATGCAGCCAGTTCCTGTAGAAGGTGGCTGGTTTTCCCAGCTTCAGCGCACCACAGAAACTATTGCTGGTTCAGCTTTGCCTCCCCGTTATGCTGGCGTCACGCACCCTGTGTCCACGGCAATCCTCTTTGTAGAAACACGGCGTGACTTCTCCGCACTTCACAGCCTGAAGACAGTCGAGATCTGGCATTTCTATGCTGGAGACCCCGTTCATCTTCTATTGCTCCACCCTAACGGACAAGGCGAGAGCATTACGTTGGATAAAAATCATCCCGCTTATGTCGTGCCGGAAGGTGTTTGGCAGGGTTCAGCCCCCGCTGGGCCATCAGGCTGGTCATTTGTCGGCACGACCATGGCACCAGGCTTTATTCCAGAAGATTTTCAGTTAGGTGAACGCAACACCCTTAGCGAGCGTTACCCTGCCTTCCGTAAGCAGATCACTGCCCTTACCCGTGTGAAAGACAAGGTCCAATGAAGATCAGCCTTGGTATTCTGTCGCTTCTGTTTGCGCCTGGCTTCGCTGCCGCACAAGTTGTTCACCCCGACCATGTTCCAGCCATCTATCCCGCACCGGGAAGCACGCTACAGGAATTCATCGGTATCGGCGCGGCACTTCCCTCCCATCACCAGAGCATCGCACTCTTCACCCTGACTGCCGGAACTGCCTACCCTGAGAGCTACAATCGACACTCGGAAGAAATCTTCCTGATTCATGAGGGAGAGGGCACGGTCTGGCTAGGGGATCAGGCTAATTCTGTTAAAGCCGGGGACATCATTCGCCTCAGTCCACATCTGAAGCATAAAATAGCGGCTGCCCCCCACTCACCCCTAAGTTTTTACGCGATTTCAGCTCCGCCTTTCACCGCAGACGATTACGTTCAAACACCACCTCGATAGCGCCTTTCATCTCAGGAGCGATTTCCTTCAAGGAATTTAATATCTCTGAAATCTTATCAATATTAAAAGAATGACATGGCCGTTCTCGTGAAGCAGAGAACACAGTCTGCTGTCAGCCAGCGGTTCAGTTTTCCATACAATCTTTAATGTTGCGGTAATCGAGTCTTCATACTCCGGTTTGATGAAAACTGTATTAAGGCCCTATGCACCTGCCAGCCTCTTCGCCCGATGCACAGCCTTTACCGCGCAAGCATACCCGCGATCATCGTGTCGATGCACTGCGAGGCGCAGCTCTGCTGATGATGCTGGCTGACCATGTGCCTGATAATCTCATCAACAGAATTACCATTCGCAATTTCGGCTTTGCCGACGCAGCTGAAATCTTCGTCATGCTGGCAGGATATGCGTCCTATCTGGCATATGGTCGGTTGATCGACCGCGACGGCTGGACCAGCGGTATCCGCCGCATCCTGTCACGCTGCGCCAAGCTGTATATTTATCAGACAGCCATGACACTGGTGTTCGTCTGGACCGTCCGGCACTGGCGCCATTACGAGCCCGTACCTGAATATATTCTTGAGCCGCAACTGGCCCACGGATACGGCTGGCTATGGCGCATCCTGACGTTCGATGCGCTCCCGAGCTACCTGAACATCCTGCCGCTTTATATCGTTCTTCTGGCTCTTTTCCCGCTGATCTACGCTGCCCTCAAGAAAAGCGTCTGGCTGCTGCTTGGCGTCAGTGCAGCCATCTGGGCAATTGCCAATATCGATCCGCGCATCACGGTTCCAAACTGGCTGGACCCGAATGGCTGGTACATGAATCCGTTCGGTTGGCAGTTTCTATATATTCTGGGTGTGCTCGGTGCCGTTTGGGCATCAAAGCATAATGGCGATCTGCCAGCCCGAACATGGGCCAAGGTGCTGTGTGGAAGTTACCTGATTGGCGCCTTTATCCTCTGCTTTCCGTATGAATACTGGCACCTGAGCGGGCTGCGCCTGTTTCCGGCCCCACCCAACAATGGGAAATCGACCCTCGCCGTCTGGCGATTGTTCGACATCATGTCGATCTTTTATCTCGTGCAGTCTTCAAAGGTTCTACGTCGTTTTTCAGCAGATCGCCTGGGACAGATCCTGGCCTTGCTTGGCAGAAATTCACTGGAAGTGTTCTCGTTCGGCACAGTGCTGGATTTGCTAGGGCGCCTGATCCTCGGTAGTTTTGGAACAGGCCTGGGCCTTCAGATCATTATTAATGTCCTGGGGCTTATTCTGACCTTCGCGCTCGCAATCCCGCTGGACCGCTCCCGCCAGAAGGCGAAAGCGGCCCGTGCACGCATGGCCCCTCAGGCCGTAGCAGCACGTCCGGGATAGCTGATTTCAAAGCGCTCACAGTCCATGGGGAAGAGACGGACCTGCACATCCATCCCGCCCTCATGATCAAACCGCTCGACAACTTCACCATGCTGGTAAAGCCAGGCCAGTGCTGCACCGTCCTGCAGGGACAGACTGACTTTTACATCCTGCATGGACTGCGTCAGGTACTGGTCCAATGTTTCGAACAGATCAGGAATACCATCGCCTGTGATGGCCGAAATCACCACAGCGTTGTCACGCTTCGGCACGGCTTCAACACCGCCGATCAGGTCTGCTTTGTTCAGAACCTCGATGGTTCGTTCCGGCCATTGGGCATCCAGCATGCCGTCCCGCACCATGCCGTCCAGAACATTCAGCACGTCAGCACGCTGAGCGGCACTATCCGGATGAGCCACATCACGAACATGCAGAATGACATCTGCCTGCGAGACTTCTTCCAAGGTTGCCCGGAAGGCAGCAATCAGTTCTGTCGGCAGATCGCTGATGAATCCCACCGTATCAGACAGGATAACGTTCCGTCCTGAAGGCAAACGCAGCGCGCGCATCGTGGGATCCAGCGTCGCGAAGAGCTGGTTTTCAGCATGGACTGCCGCGCCTGTCAGCGCGTTGAAGAGCGTGGACTTACCCGCATTGGTGTATCCCACAAGGGCAACAATCGGGAATGGAACCCGCTTGCGCGCATCCCGATGCAGACCACGTGTACGCCGAACCTGCTCCAGCTCTTTTTTGATCCGGCCGATCCGGTCCGCGAGCATCCGCTTATCTGCTTCGATCTGCGTTTCGCCCGGTCCACCAAGGAAGCCGAAACCACCGCGCTGACGCTCAAGATGGGTCCACAGACGTACAAGACGGGAGCGCTGATATTCGAGATGGGCCAGTTCGACCTGCAACACACCCTCTCGGGTGGCGGCACGAGCACCGAAAATATCAAGGATCAGACCCGTCCGATCCATGACCTTGCACCCCAGCGCCTTTTCCAGATTACGCTGCTGTCCCGGGGACAGACGGGCATCGATAATGACGACATCGACCTGATCCAGCTTCACGGCTTCGGCAAGCTGCTCAACCTGCCCGCTACCCAGCAGCGTTGCCGGGCGACGCGCCCGAAGCAGAATTGCCGCCTGCCGAACGATCACCAGTCCGATGGAGGCAGCAAGACCGACCGCTTCTTCCAGACGGGCATCTGCAGCCCGGATATCTTCCTGCTGTCCCGATTTCTCCCACGGGAGAATGACAGCAGCACGCGTGGCAGGCTTCTTGGTATCAAATCCGCTCAAAGTTCATTGTCCGCAAACCGCGGGAGGGCTCCCACGGGCATGATTGTACTGATGGCATGCTTGTAAATGAGTTGAACATGCCCATCCCGGCGCAGCAGCAGCGTGTGGCTGTCAAACTGAGCTACGACCCCCTGAAGCTTCACGCCATTGACGAGAAACACCGTGACCGGTGCCTCGATCTGATGGAGATGCTGGAGGAAAACTTCCTGCACAGCGTCTCTTCCGGCGGAAGTGGATGAAGTTTCTGACGTCACGATGTTTTTGACTCGCCGGCCCTGAGGAAAAAAGGAATTGGGATCACTGCCCGTTTATCCCCCGACTGCCGGTGACGTCGAGCGATCTTCCTGTGTGGTAACACCAAGCTGCTTCAGCTTGCGATGCAATGCACTGCGTTCCATGCAGACGAAATTGGCCGTCCGGCTGATATTGCCACCAAACCGCATGAGCTGAACCTGTAGATACTGCGTTTCAAACAGGTCTCTGGCCTCTCGAAGCGGCAGACTCATAACGTCCGCCCCGGAGTTCAGGCGCGTCATGGACGGCGCACCCTGGCTGATACTGGATGGCAGCATGTCTGCCCGGATGGGGTCACTCCCCGAGCCTGGCATCATGATGAGCAGACGCTCCATCAGGTTGCGCAATTCACGCACATTGCCGGGCCACTCATAAGCCTGCAACGCCGCAAGCGCATCCACCGAAAGTTCACGGATCGGCAATCCTGAAGATTGTGCGCAACGCTCCAGAAAGTGCTTGGCCAGTCCCGGAATATCTTCACGACGCTCCCGGAGTGACGGGATGCGCAGAGGGACAACGGCCAACCGGTAATACAAATCTTCCCGGAAGCGATGCGCCATGATTTCGGACTGAAGATCACGGTTTGTCGTGGCAATAACCCGCACATCAACCTTGAGGCGCGTGTTGCCTCCAATCCGCTCAAAAGTCTGGTCTTGCAAGGCACGAACGATCTTGCCCTGCGTTTCCAGCGGCATATCTGCCACCTCATCGAGCAGCAACGTTCCGCGATGAGCACGTTCCAGAACCCCACGGCGTGCGGGCTGGCCGTCCGTACCATCCAGACCGAACAGCTCTTCCTCAAAGCGGTTTGGCGCAAGCGTGGCACAGTTCAGCGCGATGAACGGACCTTCCGCACGACGGGAGCGCGCATGAATCATCCGTGCTGCCACTTCCTTGCCTGAACCGGCTGGGCCGGTAATCAGCACCCGGGAGTTGGTCGGAGCCACACGTTCGATCTGGGCACGAACAGCCGAAACGGCAGCCCCTTCCCCCGATAGCGTCGTCTCAGGCCCGGCCCGCAGTCGCAGCTCTGCATTTTCGCGCTGCAAGCGGGCAGCTTCCAAGGCACGCTGAACCACCAGAAGCAGACGATCTGACTGGAATGGCTTCTCAATGAAATCGTAGGCACCATGTTTAAGGCTGGCAACAGCCGTTTCAATGGTGCCGTGACCTGAAATCATCAGCGTAGGCAGACCTGGCTCTTCAGCCTGCATGACCTTAAGCAGTTCAATCCCGTCCAGCTTGGAACCCTGCAACCAGATATCCAAAATGGCCAGGGACGGCCTGTGTGCCCTGAAAAGCTCCAAAGCCTGATCGGAGTTCGCGGCCGTGCGGGTCGCATATCCTTCGTCGTTCAGGATACCTTCGATCAGGAACCGGATATCCGGCTCGTCATCGACGATCAGAATCTCATGTTCCATCTGTCACCCTCATGATCCGGTCTTCCTTCTCTCCTGCACCACCCAGCTCCGCCAGAGGCAGAGACAGTGTGACGAGTGTCCCGCGCCGTCCGGATGACGGATCGGGGTCCCGATCGGTGAGCTGAAGCATCCCGGCATGGTCCTCCATGATCTTTTTGACAATCGCAAGGCCAAGACCTGTGCCCTTCGCCTTGTGTGTCACATAAGGCTCGGTCAACCGGTGGCGTTCCCCAGTCGGCAGACCAATCCCGTCATCTTCTATCCCTAGCAGGACATGCCCGTCCCGAATGTGCAAGCCCACCACAATGTGTCCAATTGGCTGCATCAGGGCGTCAGACGCGTTTTCCCGCAATTTTCCGCGGTCTGTCATGGCTATGGCATCTGCCGCATTCTGCAGAAGGTTTGTCAATGCCTGCCCTATGAGTCGCCGATCACACCGAACGATAGGCCCTGATGGAGGCAGATCCCGTGTTTCGAACACAATGTCGGGATGAGCGTTTCTTTGCAGCACCAGCGCTTCCCGGCAGATCCGGGAAAAGTCCTCGTTCTGCATCACGGGTTGTGGCATCCGTGCAAAAGCAGAGAACTCATCCACCATCCGGCCGATATCCCCAACCTGCCGGACAATCGTGTCGACAAGCTGCGTATATGTGTCGGGATCGCTCTGAATTTCTTTCAGGAAGCGCCTTTTCAGCCGCTCTGCTGCAAGCTGGATTGGCGTCAGGGGGTTCTTGATTTCATGCGCCACACGTCGGGCCACATCGGCCCAGGCCGCTTTACGCTGCGCTGACTGAAGCGCAGTGATGTCATCGAAGGTTACGACATAACCGGCGACATCCGTGCCACGGAGTTCGGCCACGATCCGCACCAGGAGTGTTCGTCCGGCACCGGCACCGCCACCGTCACCAGGCCCTCCCGGGCGCTGCGCGCCATCCGTATCCACCTGGATTTCATCAGTATGGACGCGTTCAGGCGCCTGCCTTGCCTTGTCCAGCAGAGCTGAAAATTCCGGGACACTGACAGAGAGCCTCATGCCGATCGCAGGTTGCAAATCCCGCTGGAGCACGACGGAAGCAGCCCTATTCGGCAATTCGATCACCTGCCCCCGGTCCAAACCAATGACACCAGCCGACACACCTGCCAGAACAGTTTCCGTAAATCGCCGACGCTCATTGATCTGATCGTAAGCCTGCATCAGTTCTGACCGCTGACTTTCAAGCTGGTCGGTCATACGATTGAAGGCGCGAGAGAGCCCCACAACCTCATCGTCCTTTTCACGGCTCGTCTTTGCTGGCACCGGAACACGAACACCCAGATCACCTTGGGAAATGCGCGTTGCGGCAAGAATGAGAAGGCCTAGCGGGTTCGCAATACGGTTGGCCAGCGCAAGCCCCGTCAACATACCAACAGCCAAAACCAGCAGCCCCATCAGGCCGAAGATCACCACGACAGTGACCTGCGTTTTGCCCCGATTGGCAATCATGTGCTGGTAATCCTGCACGAGCTCGTTGGTACGCCGCATATGCTCGAGGACATCAGGATCGACAGGCCGGGTAATGACCAGCATGAGCCCCGAATTTCCGCCCAGCGAGACAATGGCGCGCACCATGCGCTGATCAGGGCGGTTGAGAATGGCAACGTCTCCCCCGCGTGCCATCTCCACCACAGACTTGGGCGGTAAAGGCGGCAGGGTATTCATGTCCGTCTTGCCGAGAAGACCACCGACACCCAGGACCTTGTCCGTGAGCGGATCAAAGACCTCAGCATCGGTCAAACCACGCTCGTAAACCTCATCGTCCAGCAGTTCCTGCAGACGGGATGGATTGTGGAACAGGTCTGTCCCATGAGTGAACAGCTCATCGTTCTGAATAAGGATCAGCGTATTTGCGAGGGCAAATGCTTCTGTACGGATATTGTCGTTATGCTCCCGCAGATACCCCGCTGCTACGGAGCGGGCCTCCGTCAGGGCATTACTGACGCGATTGGAAAACCAGATCTCCACGCCGTAATGGAAGAATAGCGCTGCAACAGCTCCCACGACGATGGTCGGTGCAACAGCGACAATTCCAAACAGGGTAATGAGGCGCGCATGAAGCCTTGCACCGGCTAACCCAAGCCGCCGTTCTGCCATCATGCGCCCGATCTGCACCACCCCTGCTGCCGTAATCAGCATAAGCATGATGAAGTCGAGCAAGAAGATGATGGCCTGCACCTGCGGCCGATGCGCCAGTGACATGCCCCCCGCGAGAACGACAAAAGTCGCGAACGCAAGAATCAATGCCATGACGGTTAGAAGAACCACCCCGTTGGCGCTTGTCAGTCGTCTCAGCACACGCCCCGGAGAAAAAGAACTCACTCGTCACTTCCCTTTGGAACCGTAATATCCAGTTCCCTGATTTTCTTGCGCAACGTGTTGCGGTTCAGGCCAAGCATGGCGGCCGCGCGAAGCTGGTTGCCGCCTGTTCTCCGCAAGACCATGGTGATAAGCGGCCGCTCGACTTCACCCACCACACTCGCATGCAGATCACCCGCGTCGTTTTCCAGCCCGGTCTCGAAATACTCAGTTAACGGCCGCTCAAGCGCTCGCGCCAGCCCCCGTGGACGCTCGTTTCCTGTCCCCGGCAGACGGCACACCGCACTGATGCGCTCAGGTCCGAGGCGCTGCGATGGCTCGAATGCGGCCAACCAGCGATGTAGACCGCTTTGAAAATTACCCTGCCGCAGCAGAAGGGTCAGGTCGTGCCTGCTCGCAGCAATCACACGCAGATCCGTCTCGGGACGTTCAATCTCAGAGACAAACCGGACCTGTAACGCCGGACACAGGCAGTCAATCTCATCGACAAGCAGCGTCCCGCCCTGCGCCTGCTCGAACCAGCCGCTTTCACGCCCTCCGAACAGAGCGTCTTCGCGCAGTGCACAGGGGGTAGCTGTCAGCGCAGCGACCACGAAAGGCTGCTGCGCCCGCGCACTATGCGTGTGCAGTCGACGCGCAACGTCCTGACGATCGAGCCGGGATGCCCCATACAGAAACATCGGACGGCATGCTTCATCCGCCAGCAAGGGCTCAGCCTGCATCACCATCCCTGACCAAACCTTTGCCGGTCAGGCTGCTTCACTGCATCCATCACGCGGCATGCTGCCGGCTGGTCCGTTCTCACGGTCCCGGACAACGCCTGCTTCGATGTTCCGGTCATAGAACTCTTCCAGCATGGAGATTGCTTCCGGCGCGTTATCCACACGATTAATGGCGGAACGGAATGTTGCAGAGCCGGGCAGACCGCCGGAGTACCAGGACACATGCTTGCGCGCCAGACGCAGACCGGGGCGCTCCCCGAAATGATCCAGCATCATCCTGTAGTGACGCAGGGCAATTGACTTTTCCGTTGCCAGATCCGGGTCAGGAACATCCTGCCCGGTTTTCAGGGACTGAGCCACCTGTGCCGTGAACCATGGACGGCCATAACAGCCTCGGCCGATCATCACGCCATCCGCGCCAGACTGATGGAGCGCCTCACGGGCATCACGGATCGTGTTGATGTCGCCATTCACGATCACCGGCAGACCCACAGCATCCTTCACGGTCTTTACGAAACGCCAGTCTGCAGTTCCGTTATAGAACATCTGACGGGTGCGCCCATGAACCGTCACGAGCCGGATCCCGCTCTCTTCCGCAATTTTCGCAAGCCGTGGTGCATTGAGGGAGTCGTGATCCCAGCCCATGCGCATCTTGAGCGTCACGGGAACATTGACGGCCCGTGCCGTAGCCTCAAGAATCTTTCCAGCCTGCACTTCGTCCCGCATCAGGGCGGAACCCGCCATCTGGCCAATCGCGACCTTCTTCACAGGGCAACCGAAATTGATGTCGATGAGGTTTGCACCGCCATCGACCGCAATCTTCGCAGCCTGCGCCATCGCATCCGGATCACACCCGGCGAGCTGAACCGCGTTCGGGCCATTCCCGGCCGAACGCGCCATGCGCATGGTGTTCTCGTTCTCCCGGATCATTGCCCAGGATGCGATCATTTCAGACACGACCAGCCCCGCGCCAAGGTCGCGCGCAAGCTGGCGGAACGGCAGATCCGTAACCCCTGAAAGCGGAGCAAGGATCACCGGATCTTCGATCACTACGCCCTGGCCAAGATCAATGGGCGCGAGAACGCGGTTCGGGGGAGCGGAAGAGGAGGAAGCTGTCATGACACTGTTAATTTACCGATGCACTCTCTCAAGCGCAAACGCTCCTTTGCCACGAAACCGTTAACGCCCCTGAAACGCTATCGCCTTGCATCCCTTCCATACTCTGCACAGCGACGCAGGAGGTTTTCATGCCCCACATCACCGCGAGCGACGGAACACGCATTCATTACGAAGAGCAAGGGCATGGACGCCCCCTCGTCCTGATCCATGGATGGACGTTTTCGGGGCGGTTTTTCCACCGCAACGTCGAAGCCCTGTCCGAGCATGCACGTGTCATCACCATGGATTTGCGCGGACACGGACGCTCGGACAAACCAAAACACGGTTACCGCATCGGAAGACTGGCCGCAGACCTACGAGACCTGATTGGTGCATTGAACCTCAAGGATGCGACCGTTCTGGGCTGGTCCATCGGGTGCCCCGTGATCTGGTCCTATCTGGAACTGTTCGGACAGGATCGGCTCAGAAGCGCCATATTCGTTCAACAGACGCCGAAACAGTATTACTCTCCGGAATGGAAGCTGGGTCACGCAACCTGCTACGATCAGGCCGGTTTGGCTTACCTTCAGCAGCAGGTTTTTCTGGATGCTGAAAACTTTGACCGCGGCAATCTGGCAGACTGCCTGAGCCAGGACATTCCAGAAGACGAGAAAGCTTTCCTGCTTCGGGAAATGGCCGCCAGCCCGGACTATGCCCGTGCCGCTATGATGGCCGATCACACCACACAGGACTGGCGTGACGTTCTGCCGCATCTCAACCTGCGATCTCTTATGATGGTCGCGGAGAAGGACAAAATCCTGCCCGCAGGGGGGCCAGCCTGGGTGGCCGATCATATGCCGAACTGTGAAGCCGTTTTCTTCAAGGATAGCGCGCATATGGTCTTCATCGACGAAACCGAAAAATTCAATCGGACCGTTATCGAGTTCCTGAAAGGCTGATTCCGATGTCCCTGCCCTTTCTGTTCGGCATGAACGAATTTACTACCCAGCCCTGGTCCTTCGAAGAAGACGTCGCACGCTACAAAGCAGCAGGCGTACAGGCCATCGAGATCTGCGAAGCGAAGCTGAACCCTGCACGCATCCATGAACAGATGACTCTTGCTGCCAACAGCGGCATGACCATCAGCGCCATTCAGCCTTCTGTCCGTACCTTCTTCGACAGCAAGATGGCCCCTGAACCAGCCGACCCGGCCCAGCGCGCAGCACGTCTCAGGAAAAGCCTTGAGACTCTTGCGCCCTATGCGCCGGGCGCCGTTTTCGTCACCAACACAGGTGCTCCACCCAATGGGAACATGCATCGTGTCATGGATGAGACTGCACGTTACCTGCGGGACTTGTGCCCGCTGGCGGCTGATCTGGGCGTTTCCCTGTCGCTGGAGCCGCTAAATCCCACATCCGTCAATGTTGAGAGCGCAATCTGGACGATAGAGCAGGCCCTGGAGATCATTGAGGGTGTTGGCCACCCAGCGATGGGCCTCTGTCTGGATTACTGGAACATCTGGCAGCAAGACGACGTCTGTGGCGCCATTCGGAAAGCTGGCAAGAAAATCAACGTTCTTCAGGTGAGCGACTGGCGGACGCCATATTCTGCCACGGATCGGCTCATTCCCGGCGATGGCGTCATTCCTCTGCATGACATGCTTCACGCCACCTGGGAGGCGGGCTTTCGAGGGGCCTGCACCGTCGAAATTTTCTCGTCAGAGGTTCCGGACAGTCTCTATGACGGAGATCTCGAGGCTCTCATCAGTCAATCACGCAAGGGACTGGAGAATGCCTGGAACAAGGCCTGACATCAGCCAGTCGGACCAATTTCCAGCCGATGCCGGGTCATGCCGGCATCCGTGATCACAAAACGACCGTCTTCGCGCAGGCGAACGAAATCCATGCGCTCCAGACGCTCAAGGCAGGGCTGATCACGCAGACCTGTCGGCCGCCCTGCATCGCCGCAAAGCAGAAGTCGGTGCAGGGTCGAGCGGCAACATGTTTCTAGATAGGGTTCTTCCCACATTGTTTCGCGTCTATCGCGTCCCCATGCTCCCGCCAACCCCTCTCCCATCACGTTCTGCCCCACCACGTGCACGCTGCTTAGGTTTGCGGTAAGGGAAAGACTCATGATTGATCTTGGAAAACTGGCCACGCCCCTCCTGCATCGCTTCGATCCGGAGACGGCGCACGAGCTTGCCATAAACTCCATGGCCCTTGGGCTGGGAGGGTCTGCTCCGAAAGACGTACCGGCACTTGCCACCCGCGCTTTCGGACTCCGCTTTCCGAACCCAATTGGTCTGGCTGCGGGTTTCGACAAAAATGCGCGCGCCGTTCGCCCCTTGGCCAAACTCGGATTCGGCCATGTGGAAGCGGGCACCGTGACACCACGACCGCAGCCCGGGAATCCCCAACCGCGCCTGTTCCGCCTGCCGGAAGACGGCGCAATCATCAATCGCATGGGGTTCAATGGCTGCGGAATTGACCGGTTCTGCCGCAATCTCGCACGCCTGCATCGCCCGATGCCTAATGGCCGCACACGCGGTGCGACAGTACCTCTGGGCGCGAACATTGGCATTAACAAGATCGGCGCAGAGCCTCTGCGGGATTATCCGGAACTCGTCTCCCGCGTCAGTCCCTATGTGGACTACGTGACGATGAACCTGTCCTCACCCAACACGCCCGGCCTGCGGGACCTTCAGTCCGCCCAGATGCTGACAGACCTGCTGAGTGCCATCAACACGCGCAACCCGGATCGCCTGCCTCTACTGGTCAAGCTGGCCCCGGACATGGACGACAGCTCCTACGAGCCCATTCTTGAGGCTGCCATTGCGGGCGGGGCACAAGGACTAATCCTGACCAACACGACAATCGCACGCCCAGCAAGTTTAACGAGCCCCTTGGCAGCCGAGACCGGTGGCCTGTCGGGCAGACCTCTGGCATCCCGGTCGCGTGAAGTTCTCAAGGTTGTCTCAAACCTGAACAAGGGCCGCATCGCGCTCATTTCCTGCGGTGGTATCGAAACAGGAGAAGACGTGCTGGACCGTATTCGCATGGGGGCAGACATGGTCCAGATCTACACGTCTTTCGTGCTCCAAGGTCCCGCTCTTCTCAGCCGCCTTAAGACGGAACTTCTGGATGCCATGCGTCGGGAGGGGCTCGAAACCATTGCCGACGCACACGGGACCGCTCTTTCCGTCTGAAGCCTGCGTCTCGTTTCAAAATTAGAGCCATCAATACCAGCGCCTTTGCCCAGTCCGGCAGAGGCGCTTTCTTTTGCTCGCCAACCGAAAAAGACACCGATCGTCGCCTCTCCAAGGCTTTCCTGAACCTTGTGGCTCTTCGGATCGTTAAAACCCAACATCAAAACTAGGAGTCAAAGCCCCACATGCAAGAGCCCCACCTCACAGGGCCGGAAACCCGCCGGCGAACCCGCTTCACGTGCAGAAGCGCTTTCCTTGCCCTGACGCTCTTGTGTGGCGTACCGATCACCGGCCATACCGCCCCCGCTGCGGCTCCACAGGCAGCACCAACAACAACCCAGAAAGCCGTTGTGGACAAGAACGGCGGTCTGGGCTGGACGGCCGTATCGGATACGATCAACCGACAGCTTGAAGACAGCTCAGCAACGCTGAAACA
This sequence comes from Gluconobacter sp. P1D12_c, assembly GCF_018812105.1. NCBI lineage: Bacteria > Pseudomonadati > Pseudomonadota > Alphaproteobacteria > Acetobacterales > Acetobacteraceae > Gluconobacter > Gluconobacter sp. P1D12_c. The sequence goes on along the minus strand of NZ_JACSIQ010000003.1, from coordinate 80,355 downwards.
GATCCTCAATGTTCTTAACCGGACAGATGCCAATCTTGGCAGTACCGAGTTGGACAATCTGTCTGCGCGTGCTCAGCGTGTGCAGCAGAATACGCAGGACGCACTGACGCAGATCCAGAATTACGACGACATCACAGACTCCTATCTTCAAATTCTTGGGCCCAAGGCCGCAGAGAACGAAGACCCGTCCGTCACGGAACAGCGTGCGCGATTGCAGCAGAACTCTCAGGGTGTGAAGTCCGCCCTGATGCGGTCCAAGCTTTACAATCTTCAGGCCAAGCAGCTCAATTCCGCCATCGCCACGCGCCGGACACGTCTGCAAAATGCTGCTCTGTCTGAACGGACAGTATCTCCGCTGGCGCCCAAATTCTGGCATGCCCTCCTGACAGAACGCCCGGAAAACAAGTCGTCGCTCCATGAAGACGGCGTACTGTCAGCATGGATGATGCTCCTGATCGGCACGGCGGGAACATTGTTCCTGATCGGGATTGCGTCTCCTGTTATTCTGCGCCTGTTAAAGCGTGCGGGGGCGAAATTCCGCTCATCCGCAGAAACCGGTGTGAAGGATGCACTGGCAAGCAGCATCATCGCCATCACGCTTAATGGTATTCTATGTGCCCTTCTGGGAGGAATGACCTGGCTGATCTGGAGCGCCGCCGTTCTGGACGCAGATGGCGGCCCCATCGCCGCCGTATTGGGCGAGAGCCTTCCAATCTGTGGCTTTATCATCGGGGCCGGACTTCCGGTTTTTGGACGAAAAGGTGTTCTGGAGGGCAACCCCAACGAACGCCGTGCCCTCCGTGGTGTGGACTGGATGCTGGCACTCAGCATTCTGGTCCTGAATCTTCTTCGCTCTTTCCGCGCTCAGGATGTCTTCGGCCCCACGCTTCAGACCGTCCTGGAAATGGCGTTCTCTCTGGCGATCGGCATCTGTGCAATCGACACCTTCCGCCGGTTGGGCAAGCAGGACGATACACGCCAGTTCGCACCCACCGCGCTGGGACTGTCTTCCCTGATTTTCGGCATCTCGCTCATCGCCGTACTGCTGGGATATGTCTCCTTTGCATTCTCCCTGAACGGCTGGCTCCTGTCATTGGGAACGGGTCTGGCCGTCGTTGTTCTTCTGGGACTGTGCTGGCGTAGCATTCTGGATCATCTTTTTGATCCAGAAGGCCGCTTTAGTGCACGTCTGCACCCGCTCGGACTGTCCTCGCGTCGCCTCACGCAGATCGGTGTTCTGCTGTCAGGCATTGGGAACATCCTGCTGCTGCTGCTGCTCTTCTCGATCGCCCAGACCGACGGAAGCTTCAGCATGGGCGATATCGGCAGCCGCCTACGCCTGCTGTTCGTCGGCAATACCATCCATGGCGTAAAGATCTCGCTTGATACGGTCGTTCTCTGTGTCGTGCTGGTAAGCGTCGCTTACTACATCATTCGCCAGACAAAACACTGGATCAGAGATCGTTTCCTGCCCACCACGCAACTTGATATCGGTGCCCGGACATCCATCCTGAGCATTTTCACATACTGCTCGTGGATCCTGGTTGGCCTTGGCATTCTGTCCATTGCTGGACTGTCTGTTCAGAACCTCACCTGGGTGGTGAGTGCGCTGTCGGTGGGTATCGGTTTCGGCCTTCAGTCCATTGTACAGAACTTCGTCTCCGGCATGATCCTGATGGCAGAACGACCAGTCCGGGTCGGGGATATGGTGGAAATTGCGGGCGCCAAGGGTGACGTTAAGCGCATCAGCATCCGGGCTACGGATATTGGCCTTGGCGACGGTTCAACGCTGATTGTTCCGAACTCGCAGTTCATCACGTCCAGCGTCAAGAACTGTACCCTGTCCGGTTCAACAAGCGCTCTGACACTGAACTTCAAGGTGCCAACTACGACCGATCTGGAAAAAGCCAAATCCCTGCTCATCGAAGTGGCTGCCCAGCGCTCTGAAATTCTGTCCAATCCCGCACCTGTGGTCCGGATCAGTGCGCTCGCAAGCTTTAGCCTCACCATGAGCCTGACCGTCAGGATCCTGTCTGCCCGGGACGCCTCAGCCATACAGGATGCAATCCTTTTCGATGTTTTCCGCCGCTTCAATGCAGAAAATGTCACGCTCACAACTGCCTGATATTTCCGAACGCCCCGTGGAAAACCTCGCTTTTCTACGGGGCGTCTTTTAAGGTGATGAGTGTCTGAACCGCAGGGACACAGACCATGCCGCCATCACATATTTCCGAACAGAACAGTTCAGGGCAGCTTTTCCATTTGCCCATTCGGGCACGTATGCTCGCCGTCAACGAAGCTGCTGCTTATCTGGGATTGTCTCTGCGCCGTTTGAAACTTCTTGCCATGCTCGGAACAGGCCCAGAGCGCGGTCATATGCCGAATGGGAAGCCCGCGTACCGGCGGGAAGACCTCGAAAACTATCTCGTTCACCTCTACGGCAAAGCTGATATTTCCAGCACTGAGATGGCTCGCCGCAGAGCAGAATACGCCAATCAGCGTAATTCCAGCCTTGAGCGCTTGCAGACAGATCCAAAGGCTACTCTACCCCCACCGGACCCCTTCATGATGATGGCCACGAATGGGGAAGTGTGCCAGCATATGGTGTTCTTCATCCTGAAGGTCATGGCCATTTTTGGCTTTATCCTTCTGTGCATTTCACCCACACCGCTCCTGCGTACCCATTTCAACTGAGTCGAAATTAGCCCCGTATGAAAGTTGCCGTTGTTGCCATCGTCCGCGATGAGGTCTCTGATATCCTCTGGTGGCTCGGCTGGTATGTCAGTCTTGGCGTGGATACCATCATTGTATTTGATGATGGTTCAAAAGACGGCACGGATCGTATTATTGCCGATGCGGCCTGTGTGCACGATATCCGCCTTTATCGCATCGAGAGTGCCGGCGGATCTCATACGGAGAGACAGCGGAAAATCCATGCAGAAGCTCTTGAACATCTCAGAGACGAATTCGACTGGATCGGCTTTCTGGATGTTGGCGAGTACGCCTTGCTCCCAACCAACAACACTCTCCATCAATTCCTGAATGAGATGGGTGGCGATGTTGGCGCGATCGGAGTCAATTGGCGCAATTCCGTTTACTCAGGCCATGTTATGAAGCCCCACGTGGCCGCCTTCCACACCGGCACACACCATAAAGCTGAGAACAGCATAAACGGTCCTGCCAAGTCTTTTGTCCGCCCCATGTGCTGGAACGGACAATGGTCCAATGGGGATTATTTTGATGTTGCACCATATCGTTACGTCAATGCCGTAACTCAGGATATAGTGTCCTCAGATACGTCAGAGCTTACGAAGGATCGTTCACAGAGCGACAACAACGTTCGACCTGATTCACATGGCATCGTGGAAGCCAATCGCGGTGACATATACGGTCCGAGCACCCGAGATAAAACTAATGCGATGCAAGATTGGGTACGCCGCGTCATACGACAAGGATATGCGCGTGTTCTTGATGCTCTGCCCAGTTCAAACCAACTGACACCTCTTCCGCCGTCGGTACCGACACTGCATGTGTTTTCAGTCTGGTCTCATGAAGGAAATTGTATCTGCGTCAGAGACACGAAACTGGAAGTGGCGGACAAATCGCCGATAGACCGTCCGCTTCTTGCAATCAGGATCGGCGAAGCTACTTCCAGAGTTTTTCTCACCACTATCGGAACAGATGGCAACCCAACATCAATCGACCCTGATGGTAATCCACACCTGCTCGATTTTTTATCTTACGATGCGATTTCCACAACCGAGCACCAATCTGTGGCGTTACGCCAGACAGGCAACAATTTTTTCCTAAGCGTAAACTCTGAGAGGCTAGAGGGAAGCGTTCCGTCAGACAGTCAGACTTTCAAAGACACCGAAATCTTTCAGTTGCGGCCGTTTGAAAATAAAGCTGCATCAGACGACATTTTGAACGGACCGACGCTGAGCTTCGCACGAGCCGCATTGTCTCAGCCTGTTTCTCTCGCAACCATCGGCGCTCTGGCCAAGAAAGATTTGCGCCTGACCGTCTCCGTTCTCCCCCTCCTGATGGACTTTCTAGAGGATGCAGAGCACGAGATGCTGGAAGCCAAACTTCCAGCCTGACAGCAGGTTTCAGTCCGGAAAGCCGGAAAGCACGACTTTCCCAATTCCCTTGCCACTCTCCAGAATTTCATGCGCAAGGCGTAGGTTTTCCAGCGTGATCGGGCCCAGCGTCTGATGCAGAGTTGTCCGAAGCAACCCAGCATCAACCAGCGATGCAATCTGCCCGAGAATACGCCCTTGCACAGCCATGTCCGGCGTATTGAAAGCTGGGCGCGCAAACATGTATTCCCAATGAACGGACAGTGATTTCCGCTTGAAGGGCATAATATCAAATTCGCCCGGATCATCGATCATCGCCAGCGCACCCTGCGGGGCCAACGCGCGAACAATCGCATCCTTGTGCTGCCCGGTTGCCGTCAAACCAGCCACATATTGCACATGCGGCAGGCCAATCCGGGCGAGTTCCTGATCAAGCGGTCGACGATGATCAATGACATGATGTGCGCCCATGGATTTGCACCATTCCACGGTCTCAGGCCGGGATGCAGTTGCAATGACCTTCAGGCCCGTCAGGCGACGTGCGATCTGCGTGAGAATGGACCCAACGCCTCCAGCCCCGCCAACAATCAGAAGCGCATCCGGGCTTTCCATTTGCCCAGCCGTGAGACCCAGCCGGTCGAATAGCAGCTCCCAGGCCGTCAAAGCAGTCAGAGGCAGAGCCGCAGCTTCGACATCCGTCAGGCTTTCCGGAGCACATGCGACAAGGCGCTCATCGACCGCCTGAAAGCGGGCATTACTGCCCTGCCTCAGATTGCTGCCTGCGTAAAACACACGATCACCCGCACGAAACCCGCGAACCTGGCCACCCGTTGCCACAACCCGGCCTACGGCATCGTAACCCAGAACGCGCGCCTCTCCTTCTGGAGGAGCGACAGACCGGAGCTTTGTATCAACCGGGTTCACGGAAACAGCCGAAACTTCGACAACAACATCCCGCGGGCCCGGCTCAGGGGTCGGGATATTCAATTCCACGAGCGCATCTGTTTCTTCGATGCGGGTCGCACGGGTGTGTCCGAAGGCTTTCATGACGGGCTCCGCAGGGTAATCAGGAATTACGATCCATCAGCATGCTTGTCACAGCTGATTTGAAGGGAAGAAGACGGTTGGCAACGGCCAGGCCCAGCTTTCTGGCTGCCAGAAATGGCGTCTCGTCACGCGTATAGACCGTCGCAATCGCATTGGTTGCGGCGAACAGAGGCGCCGTCGCCAGACGATGCGTCCGGGCGAACTTCGAGAGCACAATGGGCGCCCCCGCATCTCCAGGTCCATCAGCGATGGCACGCGCGAGCGTTTCCTGTCCTTTAAGACCCAGATTGAAGCCATGCGCCGTAATAGGGTGCATCCCCACGGCAGCATCCCCGATCAAGGCAAAACGTGGCGCATGAAAGCGATGAGCATAGACCGCTTTCAAAGGATAGGAACACCGCGGGCTCTCCAGCTCCATTGGCCCCATACGGCCCTGTGTCCGCTCGGTAATCTCGGCGTTGAATGCGTCGGCGTCCAGCGTCTTCAGTCGTGCAATTTCATCGTTTTCCAAGGTTAGAACGAGCGAAGACGAAGCCCCTTCACGCCCGTCGGGAGCAATTGGCAAAAGGGCAATTGTCTGCCCCTCGTCAAACCACTGAAGCGCGGTATGAGCGTGGCTTTCTGGATGATGCATCCGACAGACCAGAATGCTCCGGCCAAAATCATGAATGATTGCACCGATGCCCGCATTGTCGCGTAATCGCGAGAAGCGTCCATCTGCTCCGACCAGAAGATCGGCAATCAGTTCCGTACCATCTGTCAGTGTTACAGCGGCGGACTGCGCGTTATGTCGTGCCGTCTCAATCCCTTCCCCGGCGCGGATTTCGAGGCCCGGTGTCCGCTCTGCCACACGATATAGAGCCCGGCGTATCAGATGATTGGCAACAAGATATCCAAGTGCGTCAGGGCCATCGGCTGGCGCATCAAACAAAAGCGGCGGACTGCCAGCCGTGCCGGTTTCAATGCGCGCCGTGTGCATGGGGCAGATGGACGTTGCCGGGATCTCAGCCCAGGCTCCTGCATCTTTCAGCCAGTTCGCAGCATGATGCGTCAGAGCAATTTCTCGCCCGTCAAAAGGCGGATCAGCCAGAACAGATACTGGCGAACGCTCAATGACACAGACCCTGCGGCCATCCCGCGCAAGAGAAATGCCACAAGCCAGACCAACCGGGCCGCCACCCGCAACAATCACATCATACCGCATTCTGTTCAGCCTGCGTCTGCATCGAATGTAATGGGCTCGCCTTTCCAGACTGCCATATAATTTTCGATGTCCGGGCGCTTGCGACCCTCGACCGGCTTTTCCGGCGTTCCGACGAACAGGAAACCTGCAAGACGATGCGGATCTTTTAATCCCAGCGATTCGAGAAGCGCCCGGTCTTCGCAGAAAGGTCCAGTAACCCAAACTCCGCCAAAGCCTTCGGCGTGCAAGGCATTAAGAACGTTCATCGCCCCAGCAGCCACGGACATTTCCTGCTCAATGACCGGGATCTTGCCGTCAGGGACAATATGCATCCCCAGCGCGATAATCATGGGCATGTTGGAGAAACGATCCCGTCGCTTTTCCTTCTTAGCAGATGGAGCATCGGGTTCCTGCCGTTCCATGGCGTCCAGCACCACCTGGGCAAAGGCCTCCCGATGCTTTCCTTTGATGACCGTGTAGCGCCACGGTCGCATCCGGCCATGATCCGGCGCTCGCAAGCCTGCAGACAGGATATTGCGAAGCTGCTCGCCCTTGGGGGTCGGCTCAACGAGGTTATCGGTCGAGGCGCGGGAGAGAAGGAAGTCGAGGGAGGAGTGATGATGTGCCATGGTTCAGATATGGCGCGATCAGCCTCATCCGCCAAGGGGGCGACAGAGTCTCGCCCAAACTCTTGAAGACAGGTGACAGTCTTCCCGTTCTGCGGCACTCTAGGACCCTTCTTTTTCATCCTTTATCTCAGGGACAGCGTGGAAATAACCCTCCCGCTGGTGTAGCAGAACCACCATGACCGAACCCCGTCACGCCCGTCTGCACCGCGCGACAAGCGAAACCGATATCACCCTTGCCCTGTCTCTTGATGGGCAGGGACGCTCAACCGTGGACAGCGGCATCGGCTTTTTCGACCATATGCTGACGGCACTCGCCAAACATGGCGGCTTCGATCTGGAATTGCTCGCCAAGGGTGATCTGCACATTGACGGGCACCATACGGTCGAAGATGTTGGCATCGTGTTTGGGCAGGCTTTCCGTCAGGCGATCGGGGACAAGCGCGGCATCGAGCGCTTCGGTCATGCACTGGTGCCGCTGGACGAAGCTCTGTGCGAAGCCGTGGTGGACATTTCCGGCCGCCCCTATCTGGCGTGGAACGTGGTTTTCCCACGCGAGAAGATCGGCACGATGGATACCGAACTTTTTGAAGAATTCTTCCGTGCTTTTGCCATGTCTGCACACATCGCGCTGCACCTGACATGCAAGGCGGGAACAAACGCCCACCATATTGCAGAAAGCGGCTTCAAGGCCGTGGCCCGGGCCCTACGCGTTGCCGTCTCGATGGACCCCCGTGCGGCGGGCGCCATTCCCTCCACCAAAGGCGTCCTGTGAAGCTTTTCACGCCCTGTACGGACCCCGCCTCATCGCGGCCGCTGGGTTTGCCTGTCATGGTGCAAAACGGTTTTTCCTGGCGCGTCATGTTTTTTGGATGGCTGGGCCTTCTCACTTATGGTGCCTGGATCTCCGGACTCCTTGCCGCGGCCGTGTCCATCCTGCTGCATGTTTTTATTGCTTCACGGTGGGACATTGCGATCATCGTAGGCATTCATGCGGTCCTTGCCACGTTCACGGCAGAAATCCGTCTGTGGGAAATGCGCCTCAATGGCCGCCAGATGGGCCTGCCAATCCCTGCCCCAAGCAAGGACATTGCGCTGATCCGCTGGGCGGACCGGCACACATCATCTGTTAGCCCCCCGGAGTTCCCATGCGCGTCGTCGTAATTGACTATAATGGTGGCAATCTTGCATCGGCCGCTCAGGCCGCCAAAAAGGCGGCGGCATTGCGTGGACTTGACGCAGACGTCACCATTACGCGCGATGCGGAAGCCATCCTGAATGCCGATCGCCTGATCCTGCCAGGTCAGGGGGCGTTTGCAGATTGTGCTGCAGGCCTTGGGCCGGATCTTCGCAATACTCTTGAGACTGCAACGACTAAAGGCACGCCTTTCCTTGGCATCTGTGTGGGCATGCAGCTCATGAGTGAATATGGCCTGGAGCATGGCCGTACCGAGGGGCTGGGCTGGATTTCAGGCAATATCCGTCGCATGGATGAAGCCGCCAATGCAGGTCTGCGCCTACCCCACATGGGCTGGAACACGCTTGATTTCAAACCGGGCGCACATTTGCTGACGCAGGGCCTGGAGCCCGGAATGCACGGCTATTTTGTTCATTCCTATGCCCTGCATGACGGGCATGAGGACGAACTCGTGGCGACCGCACAGTACGGAAATTCGGTCCCCGCCATCGTTGCGCGCAGTAACCGGTGCGGAACACAGTTTCACGTTGAAAAAAGCCAGACTGTTGGCCTGACCATCATGGGCAATTTTCTGAGGTGGACGTCATGACCGTTGTTTGCGAACGGGTCGTTTCATCCCTCTCCCCCGACGACATGGAAGCGCTCTGCGAAGCGGTAACGGCGGGCATTCTGGATGGCGGCGGTTTCGGCTGGCTTCAGCCGCCCGGAAATCAGGCTCTAGAGCGTTATTTCGAAGGCCTGCTTCTGGTGCAGGAGCGCAGCCTGTATGTGTTGCGCGAAGACGGCATCATTTGCGGTGCGGGACAGCTTGTGCGTCCGCCTTCCAGCTATGAAGCCCATGCCGCCACAGTCAATCTGACAGGCTTCTTTGTTGCACCCTACGCCCGAGGGCGAGGACTGGGGCGCGCTTTGATTCAGGCCATGATCCAGGGCGCAAAAGCCATGGGTAGCAAAGTTATCAACTGCGACGTGCGTGAAACGCATGCTGCTGCCATCGGGCTGTTCCGGTCGCTCGGTTTTGAGCACTGGGGCACCCATCCCTATTATGCACGGATCGGAGGCCAGACGGTGCGCGGACTTTTCTTCTCCAAACTACTCGCCGGTGAACATGAAGCGGCCCGCTGGCAGTCCAGCATTGCTGCACCGGATGCCGGCGGCGCGCCTGTTTCCCCCGAGACCACCAAAAGCCATCAGGGCCTGATGCTCTACCCCGCCATCGACCTGAAAGACGGCGCCTGCGTCCGGCTTCGCCGCGGCGAGATGGAAGATGCCACTCACTATTCCGACGACCCCGCGGCACAGGCCAAGCTGTTTGAAGAAGCAGGCTGCCGCCATCTGCACGTCGTTGACCTCAATGGTGCTTTCGCTGGCAAATCAACGAATGTGCCAGCTATTGAATCCATTGTGAAAGCTACTGGCCTTCCGGTGCAGCTTGGTGGCGGTATCCGCGATATGGCCGCCATTGAACGCTGGCTGGAAGCAGGCGTTTCTCGCATCATCCTAGGTTCCGTCGCGGTAAAAGACCCGGAACTGGTCCGACAGGCTGCCCGCGCCTTCCCGGGCCAGATTGTTGCTGGGATTGACGCCCGTCAGGGCCGCGTTGCAACAGAAGGCTGGGCAGAAGTTTCGGAACTTGAAGCCAACGATCTGGCACTCCGTATGGAAGATGCAGGCGTTGCCGCCATCATCTTCACCGAAATCACGCGCGACGGGATGCTGGCCGGACTTGATCTCGAACAGACGGCAGACATGGCACGCCGCCTCTCCATTCCCGTCATTGCGAGCGGTGGCGTCGGCACCCTCGATCATCTTCGGGACCTGCGCGCTATTGCCCGCGACGTACCGGGCATTTCCGGCGCCATCGTCGGCCGGGCGCTGTATGATGGGCGTATTTCCCTTAAAGACGCCTTGGACGTACTCGGTTCATGCTGAAACTCCGCGTCATTCCCTGCCTTGACGTCAAGGACGGCCGCGTCGTCAAAGGTGTGAATTTCGTCTCCCTGCGTGATGCAGGTGATCCGGTGGAGCAGGCTAAGCTTTACGATGCTGCCGGTGCTGATGAGCTGACATTTTTGGACATCACCGCAAGCGTCGAAAACCGCGATACCATTCTGGATGTCGTCCGCCGCACGGCTGAAGCCATCTGCCTTCCCCTTACAGTAGGTGGTGGCGTTAGGACCTGTGAGGACATGCGGCGCCTGCTTCTGGCTGGCGCTGATAAATGTGCCGTAAACTCGGCAGCGATCACGCGTCCAGAACTGATCCGCGAAGCCTCGCAGCGCTTTGGCAGCCAGTGCGTGGTCGTGGCGATTGATGCACGGTCGAATGGTCGTGGTGGCTGGGAGGTCTATGCCAAAGGTGGCCGCGAACCCACTGGTCTGGATGCGGTGGAATGGGCCAAAAAGATGCAGGATCTGGGCGCAGGCGAAATCCTGCTCACCAGCATGGACCGTGATGGCACGAAGTCCGGTTTCGATCTGGATCTGCTCAGAGCGGTCTGTGGTACAGTGACCATCCCTGTTGTTGCATCCGGCGGCGTTGGCGAATTGCATCACTTTGTTGAAGGCGCGCAGGTTGGCGCAAGCGGCCTGTTAGCCGCCAGCGTCTTCCATTTCGGACAGTTCCGCGTTGGGGACGTCAAACAGGCACTGAATGAGGCCGGCCTTCCGGTCAGACTTGGAGAATAAGGCAATGGCAAAAGCAGCAAAGCCGGAAGAGCGCAAAACGACACCGGCCAGAGAGCACGTGCTGGAGCGCCTGTTCGAGACCGTTCAGTCCCGTCGCGGCACAGACCCGACGCTGAGCCATTCAGCCCGTCTGATGGCCCGTGGTCGCAACAAGATCGCCCAGAAATTTGGCGAAGAAGCTGTTGAATGCCTGATTGAAGCCGTCAACGGCAACCGCAAGGAATTGGTCGGGGAGAGCGCTGACGTTCTTTATCACCTCATCGTCATGTGGGTGGACGCAGGCGTCTCCCCGGAAGACGTCTGGGCAGAGCTGAAGCGTCGCGAAGGCACAAGTGGGATTGCCGAAAAAGCATCGCGCCCCAAGGAAAAGCTTGGTTAAGGGACAAAGCCATGACGTACGACCACAGTAATATCTTTGCGCGCATCCTCCGTAAGGAGATCCCGTCCCGCACGGTTTACGAAGACGACTACGCGCTGGCCTTTCACGACATCGCCCCGCAGGCACCTATCCATGTTCTGGTCATTCCCAAAGGGCCATATGTTTCCATTGCGGACTTCAGTGCGACAGCATCAGCCGATGAAATTACGGGCTTTTGGAGAGCGGTCGCAAAAGTGGCTGAAGCGGAGGGTCTGACGAAAGACGGTTTTCGCCTTATCAGCAATTCCGGCGCCAATTCAGGCCAGGAAGTTCCTCACTTCCACGTCCACCTTTTTGGCGGCGCGGTACTAGGTCCTTTGCTTTCGCAAAAATTGTAAAATAGTACTTGCAAACCCAGAGGGCGTCTTCTATTAACGCCCTTGCTCTGGTCCCATTCGTCTAGAGGCCTAGGACACTGCCCTCTCACGGCGGCAACAGGGGTTCGAATCCCCTATGGGACACCATCTAATTTATCGCAGCTTTTGCAAATCTTAGTGGTATGCACGCAATCCCCTAAAATTTCCATATGGTAGATTCTGAGCTACCCCTGAGCCAATCAGGAAAATATGACTTTCTGCTGTCAGCCGTTTCGACACAGTCGAAACAGCACTTCTCCAAGTAAAACACCGATCATTCGCGCAACAAAAACGAATGATATCAGGAGGGGCAGACAGCCTTTCACTTGGACATAGTGCAGTTACACTGAGCTTTTTTAAAACCCTGCTCGCCGTTGCAGGCATCTGACATGGTGGGGAGGCAATCGCCTCCCCACCGTCATTTAATAGCGTGTTATCCGACCTGACGCAGATCAGAGCGCACAGTGTAATCTTCCACAAGGTATGGTCCGCCGGACACAACCTGGATGGAGAGAATGCTTGGCTCTCTGCTAACGATATTCCCGCTCTGCAGCGACAGGGCTGCATCCCCATCAGTCCAGCGGTATCTGGAAGATTCCAGCCCATGCCATCCTGACAGGTGAGACAGGGAAAGATGCGCTGTCAGACTGATTGTCTGACGCGAAGCAAAGAGTGAAACGTCCCCGACAAGAACACCCAGGTCACGACGATCATCCACGAACGGTCCAATCGTGTCACTTGGGCGGCTTGTCCGCGAAACCAGACGAACAGTTTCTACATTCGCAGGGATCATGAATGTGACCCGATCGTTCGCCTGGCGCAGCGGACGGATAATCTGCCCAAAGTTTGTCACCAGATGCAGATCTGGATCCGTCGTCAGCTCTGGCTGAGGCGCAGCACTTGCAGCGCGCGCAGCAATCGCGGCATGGATCGGCTCGACAAACGCCCGGGACGTCTCCAACGGCAGTGTTTCCGAACCGCCAGCCTTTGAGCCGCCAAAGATTGCGGTCACTGTGTGGTTGTCGAACTGGCTGCGGTTCCCTGTATCGAGATAGCTCTCGGTCAGTGCGTTTTCAGCCCACACCGCTTCATGGCTCTCCAGCTCCACATGGTAATAGGTGTAGCTGTTGATCGTGCGATCAATCAGGATCGAGACACCGTTAACCAGCATACGGGCGGGAACAAGCTTGCCCTCGAAGACCATGCAGTGTTCCTGCGTGACCAGGAGATCACGGGACGGAACGCCATCGGCCAGAGCGCCCTCGCGGATGCGGACGAGCCAGTTTTCTTCTGGTACACGCTGGTCGGCGACCGTGATGGAGCGATAACCCAGCCATTTGACGGGCATGGCGCCTTTGGGCGTCATGACCAGCGTACCAGGGACAAGCGTCTCGACGGTTGCCTCACCGTCCGGCGTCGTAATCGAGGTGCCTTCCGCAAAGCACGTCGTATAGATCAGTCCGCCATTGCTGTCAGACGACAGTGTATAGCCGTAGCTGCTGGCGCCCGGCACGTTCAGGGAGTATGTGCCGCCAGTGGTGTAGAACGTGATGCCGCTTGCCGTCGTACCAACACTGGTAACACTGACCTGCGGAATAGACGCAAGGTCGATCGTATCCGTAGGAGACCAGCCAGAGATAGTATTGGTAGGCATGGAAGTGCCGCTGATGACAAGACGCGCACCGTCACCAGACAACAGGATGCTATTGCTACCAACAGTACCGTTGACGACCAGCGTGCCGCCCGAAGAGACAACTGCCTGCCCTGCAATCGTACCGCCGGAAGCAACAGCTACAGTCCCACCATTCTGAACTGTGGGTGTAGAGATCGCTGCGCCACTCAGCACATTAAAGGTAACGTTATTGGAAACGGTCCAGGTTCTGGAATCTTTAAATCCGGATTCCAAATTAACAATACCGCCGTTTGACGTGAAGGTTGTATAGTTTGTTCCGTTGGTAGGCGTGTAAACATTCAACGTTCCACCATCCACTACCGTGCTGGATACAGCGCCGCCCTGAACGTTTATTGTACCACCGGAAGAAATACGTGAGCCAGACAGAACAGCTCCCGAATTAACAGTAATAGTGTTTCCGCTGGTAGCGTAATTTCCGCTTGTGGCAGTAAAGGTTACCCTAGCCTCCAGAATAAAATTACCACCCGTACCAACGATAGTCGTGCTTGTTGTATTATTTGTGTATAGATCCAGCGTCCCGCCGCTGATGGTCAAATTTCTTCCTGCACTTGTATAGGCCTGAAGAGTTGCGGATGCGCCGCTACCGATTGTCTGGTTCGCAAGAACCGCACCAGATGATACAATTTCTGTAGTACCCGATCCCGAGAGTATACCACCTGAAATGGTTGCTGCATTTGTAATCGCGCCCGTCAGGATAGTTGCTGCATCCGCAATAATGGACGCACCAGTGCTGATCGTCGCACCGCTAATAACAGCACCAGAGGTTGCGCTCAGTACACCACCACTGAAAGCATAGGCTGCCAGTACGGTCGAACCACTTTGAGCATCAACTGTTCCACCGCCAGCGATAAAAGGGTTATCGGCTGTTCCGCCAACGTAAACATGCCGGATACCACCGCTTTGAATAACACCCTGATAAGAGGAGCCACCGCTCGAAATGTAATCCTGTCCTGCACTGCCAACCACGCCGTTACGGACAATGCCACCGAAGCCAACAAACCGCCGCCCACCGTTGGTTTGATCCTGCGTGGCCCCGCCGGATGAGACAACTTCTACATCCCCATAATGGACTTGAGAGGCAGCTTTTCCATAGAGGTCTCAGTAGACTTTTACCGATACGATATGACAACGATAACGAACAAACTCGCATTTCTCATTGTCGCCCTTTACGTGCGGGGTTCTAAAGGGTGAAACCGTTTGATGGGAAAATCACCAAAGCTTATTCAGTCTATCGAGCGGTCTGCCGCCCTGCTCGAAATCATTGCGCAACAGGGCGGAGGTGCAAGGCTAAAGGACCTTGCGACAATTTCCGGTCTTGGGAAAACGACCGCCCACAATATTCTGCAAACCCTTGAATATCTGGGCTATGTCCACCGCCGTCCTGGAGACATGCGTTACCATTTAGGTGGCCGCATTCTGAATTTGGCCCGGATTGTGGGAGATGATCACCTTCTTCGAGATAGAATACGTCCCGTGCTTGAGATCATTGCGCAGGAAAGCCACGCAACTGTTTACCTCGGTGTCCCAAGTGGCGATGAAACGGCTTATCTCGACATTGTGGACTTGGAAGAGCCAAATATCGCTGCCTCTCGCCTGATGAGCAGGGAAAAACTCGAAGGGTCAGCTGTGGGTCTCGTGTTCCTCGCATTTGTTCCGGGTCTGGGGCAACGCGTCCTGACCACGCGATCCAATGCTCTCAATGATGCGACACTGGCAGAGATCGAGAATGTCCGGATCAAAGGATATGCGCTTGATCTGGAAGCCTATCATCCAGGCATAAACGCAGTTGCCATTCCCTTGAGAGAAAGCGGCGAAGTCCGGGCCAGTATAGCTGTTGCCGGCCCGGCGCAGAACTTCCCACGCCATCGCTTAATCCGCTTGGCATGGATCATGATGAAGCATGTGGAACGCGCAAATATCCAATAATGCTGAACTCGTGCCGTTTGAAGAAAGACAGCGTTCCCTTATTCATCGGGGACTGAAGCAGTAACTTTTTCTTCAGAAATACAGGTTCTCTCCTCATGAAAATGTCCTTTGCACAGACCATGCTTCAGGCTGCGGTCCAGGAAGCCGAAAGGCTCAACCTAAAAGTCTGCATCTCCATCGTGGATATGGCAGCCTGGCCTATGGCTTTCTTACGCATGGACGGGACGCCACTTGGCTCGATTGATGTCAGTCAGAAAAAGGCAAGAACTGCCGTCCTGTTCCAGATGGACAGCGCCGACTTCGCCAAAATCGCACATCCAGACGGGCAGGCATATTCGCTTGAAAATACGAATGGCGGCCTGACAAGCTTCGGGGGCGGGATCGTCCTGAAGTCCGCTGACGGTACGTTAATTGGAGGCATCGGCGTATCTGGGGCCAGTTCTGAAGACGATATTGCTATTGCTCGTGTTGCGGCAAACGCCCTGACATCCTGAAGACCATCAACACTGGATCACTCCATGCCCTCAGAGACACTGCATCCTGAAGGAAGCGCGCCTCTGGTTGCGCCTCCTCATGGTAGAACTGCCGCACTCCTCCTCCTGACTTTCGGGACGTTCGTGGTCGGCACAGGCGAATTCGCCATTATGGGAATGCTGCCCGAGTTCGCATCATCTCTCGGCCTCACACCCGCAGATGCTGGCCATGCGATTACAGCCTATGCGCTCGGTGTCGTCGTTGGCGCCCCACTCATCACCATCCTTGGAGCACGCCTCTCTCGCCGGGAACTAATGCTCGTCCTCCTGCTACTGTTCTGTTTTGGAAATGCCCTGAGCATCACCATGCCCACTCCCCGCCTGATTGAAGTGGCACGCTTCATCACAGGGCTCCCGCATGGCGCATTATTCGGCATATCCGCGCTCGTCGCGGCCTCTATGGTCGAGCGCTCACATCGAGGCTGGGCTGTTGGACGTGTGCTGTCCGGCATTGCGATATCAACCCTGGTTGGCGCACCATTTTCCACGTTTGCTGCCAATCATTTCGGCTGGCGTATTGCCTACCTCATTATTGGAAGTCTGGGCTTCGTCACATTCCTGGGTGTTTTGCGCTATATTCCAGCCGACGTACCAAACCGGAAAAACTCGCCTCTGCGGGAAATTAAAGCCCTCGGAAATACGCAGGTTCTACTGACGCTTCTGACCGCGGCGATCGGCTTCGGGGGAATGTTTGCCGTCTACACGTATCTGACGAGCGTAGTTCAAAACGTCACGCACGTGCCCGAATGGGAGGTCATGCTTTACATGGTCATCTGGGGATGCGGCATGCTGGCCGGAACCAACGTTGGCGCATGGATTGTTGATCGAAACATCAATCTTGCCGTTATCCTGGCCCTGTCAGGCAGCATTTTCGTGATGCTTCTGTTCCCTTACGTCATGCACAATCCACTTGGCCTGATGGCAGATGTTTTCTTTATCCCAGCCTTTGTGAATGCTCTTGGTCCAGCCCTGCAAACGCGCCTTATGGACTTTGCGGAAGACGCGCAAACACTCGCTGCGTCCCTTAATCATTCAGCTTTCAATATAGCCAACGCTTTGGGCGCCTCTCTTGGGAGTGTTCTGCTTGCGCGTGAGTTTGGCTATGGCTCACTTGGCATCGGAAGCGCACTGCTCTCAGCAGGCGGTCTGGCAGTGTATTTTATCGCGCTTGTAGCTTTGAAACGTAGCGGTCTCAGGGAGGTCCGTGGTTCCATAGATTAAGAAGCCAGTGGATTTTTCAGCACTCTCCCAAATTGAACAAAACAATAGATAACGAGGTCACCATGGATCTAAACCTTGCAGGTAAAACTGCTCTGGTTACTGGCTCAACGTCCGGGATCGGACTGGCCATTGCCAAGCGTTTCGTGGCGGAGGGCGTCAATGTCGTCATTTGCGGTCGAAGCCAGTCAAAGCTGGATGCAGCCACAGCAGAACTGAATACACCAACGCAGGTCCGTGCCGTGCAGGCTGATGCCGGGACACAGGCCGGAGTTGCAGCTTTGGTTGAAGCCGTCCCCTCCGTTGATATCCTGATCAACAACCTTGGCATTTTTGAACCTAAAGCTTTTGCCGATATCGCGGACGATGAATGGAGCCATATCTTTGAAGTCAATATCATGAGCGGCGTCCGGCTTTCCCGGCACTATTTCCCAAACATGATTGCGCAGAACTGGGGACGCATCATCTTTGTCTCCAGCGAATGCGGCGTCGTAACACCGGGAGACACCATTCACTACGCCATGACCAAAACAGCGCAGCTTGCTGTATCACGCGGCCTGGCTGAAGAAACCAAGGGAACCGGCGTTACCGTCAATTGTGTTCTTCCAGGCCCAACAAAATCCGAAGGAAGTACGGCCTTCATCAAGGCGGCCGTTACGAACAAGGATGCGTCAGAAGAAGAGCGGGAAGCTGAGTTCTTCAAAACAATGCGCCCCCTTTCCCTTCTCCAGCGCCTCATCCATCCGGAGGAAATTGCAGCTCAGGTCGCCTTGCTTTCCAGCCCATTCGGCGCCGTTACCAATGGTGCTGCGATCAGATGCGAAGGTAGCATTGTCCCGACGATCTTGTAATCTTCAAAAGAGTAGCTGAGCATTTTCAGAGGATACCGTTGATGGAGTTCCTGCTGTCTCGTCCGCAGGACTCCATCTGGCCAAAATTATAGATCACTAAAAAAGCCATATTTCCATACGATGGACAGCCACATGCGCATCGTAACCTCCACGACATAATGACAGACAGATTCGATCCTCCAGATGGGCTTGCTACAATGACAGCATCAGAAGGATCGTCTCAGGCAGCATTTATCAAAAAATCGCGCGCTCTGATCTGGAAATTGGAAAAACCTTTGTAAATTTTTGACGTTTTCCGAAATCTGGAGACGTATTTGTTCAAAAAACTGCTTCTTTAGAAATGCTTGAAACCAACTTATGTGCTCTGACTAGTTTGAAAGCTCTAGTTAACCTTCTTGGCTGGTACGGAAAGGACACATCTTTCAGTTTGAAGTTCAAACATTACTATGCGTGTCTAGAAAACCTCGATATGATCGCATGGATCAACACGTTCTGTTTTCCGAGAAAAGAGGGAATTCAGCACAGACAACAAAGGTTTCAGGGGAATTCTGCCGAGTGTCATTGAGGCTTTTCAGAAATGATTGGCTGGAACGGCTTACATATATGCCGTTGTCAGTTTTCATCCCGGTTTGGGTCGTCATATTTTCCCTTGTCTGTGTGGACTGTATGCCGATGGCGCTTGCTCCGTTTGCAGTGCTTTTCCTGATGGGCCTCATCTTCTGGTCTTTTTTTGAGTACCTGGGACATCGGTTCCTGTTCCACCTCGATTTTTCGCACGAGATGGGCAAACGGTTTATCTTCCTGATCCACGGCAATCATCATGAAGAGCCAGGAGAGAAACTCCGCAACATGATGCCCCTGTCAGTCACCCTTCCTCTTGCTGGCTTGCTTTGGAGCTTGGCGCATTTTTTTGGTGGACATAGCGGCACCACATTTTTCCTCGGTTTTCTTGCGGGCTATATTGCCTACGATCTTGTTCACTATGCCTGTCATCAGTATCGACCAAAGCGGGGCATTCTTCGCAAGCTGCGTCGTCACCACCTCATTCATCACTATGCTGCGCCCGAAAAGAATTTCGCAGTAAGCAACGATGTCTGGGACCGGATCTTTCACACCAAGACCGGGCGCTCTTCCTGATACCAATGCGAATTGGACTTGATACCCGCAATACGGGCCGTGCTGGCGGCACGGGTGTTGCAACATACGCGGCGACTTTGGGAGAGGCCTACAGCGAGGCAGGCATTCGCCCGGCGTGGCTACATGATGATATGGCCACGCACACAAATGTTCATAACTTTCCGCAGAAAATCAAACGCCTCGTCCGGAGCACTTGGCCCAATAATCGCGTCCAGCAGACAAGTGACGGCTATATTGGTCACGATCTTTATCGGACTGCCGAAATCAGAGACCGGACGCTTCATAGGCCGATTTGCATAAACGCTGACGCGCCACCGGATCTGATGCATTGGACCTATCCGGTTCCCATGCGGTGGCCAGGCATTCCCAATGTCGTGACGATCCACGACATTATTCCACTGCTCCATCCTGAGTTCAGCGACACTCCGGTCAAGCGCCTTCATAGACGCCTGAAATTCTGGTGTGACAATGCAGACGCCATTGTCACAGTTTCAGAAGCGGTCCGGCAGGATCTGATCCGTTTTTTCGGGCTACCTCCAGAAAAAATCAGCATGCTGTCTCAGTCGGTTTCTTTTCCAGAAGACCTTATGGCCGAAGCACTAGCTGTCGAGGCTCCCTGTTTAAAAGACGGATTTCTTTACTTCGGCACGATTGAACGTCGCAAAAATGTTGGGCGACTGATCGAAGCTCATGGTCGTTCCGGAACAACTCGCCCGTTGACCTTGATCGGCGCTTTAGGATTTGGGGGAGCCGAAGAGCTTCACGCCCTCAAGCATCATCCAGTTCCTGAGCGCGTGCAGATCCTACCCTGGTGCAGCCGCCCGGCATTAGTTCGCGCCATCAGAGAAGCACGATGCGTCGCTTTTCCGTCTCTGGCTGAAGGCTTTGGTCTGCCTATTCTGGAGGCCATGATTTTAGGCACTCCCGTTTTGACCAGCCTTGGGCATGCAACAGAAGAAATTTCAGGCACTGCCGCGCTTCTTGTAGACAGCACAAACGTAGAGGCATTGGCTGAAGGCATTAAAACGCTCGATCAAGACGATGCTTTATGGGCGGCTCTTTCATCTTCAGGCCGGAAACGTGCACAGGACTTTGCTATTGAACCCTATGCGCTACGCATGAAGAAATTCTACCAAACCCTGCTGGATAGGTGATTGTCCGCGATAAAAAACCAATCATCCAGCAGTTATTTTTAAATAGAATTTCGATAAATACTTTCAGATTATTGTATCAGTGAAAGTGCTTTCGCTACACTCTCTTCCCAAGAAAGGGTGCAGAAGCTTTCTGTCTGTAACGTATGGTCTGTCCTATCACACCCTGAAGTAGCGTAACGCATAATCGCGTCTAACCATGCCGGCCCGTCCAGAGGATCGAGGTAGCTCGCCGCAGATCCTCCGACCTCTCGTAAAACTGGAATATCGGAACAAAGCGCTGGCACGCCCAGCGACAAAGCTTCCGCAAGCGGAAGCCCGAAACCTTCGACAAATGATGGAAAAAGGAGCCCGGAGCTGCCTTTCAATAGGGTCTGAACCATCGTGTCAGGCAATGACTGGCACTCAATGACATGTCCCTTGAGGGCCGGAGCGCGATCTAGAAGATCAAGAATATTCTCGTTCTCCCAGCCGCGCTTTCCTACGATTACCAGTACAGGCGCCGAGGACGGTGCCTGTTCAACAAGACGACGCCAAACATTGAGCAAGAGAAGATGGTTCTTACGTGGCTCAATGGTGCCCAGACATACAAAATAGGGTCGTCCTTTGAGCTGATCGCGAAGTGATGCATCCAGTTCCATCGTGCGTATATGGAGGTGAGGAGCATCGACCCCGTGAAGAACTGCGTGGACTGGAATATCGACTGAGAGTTCCGTCAGATGTCGACAGACTGTTTCCTTCACGTAGTGCGACGGTACAATAATGGAATCGGCATAACGTGCGACTGTCTTGAGACGGATTTCATGCCGCGCAGGCTCTCTCGGGCGAGAATATTCCGGGTAGTCTATCGGAATAAGGTCATGAATCATCACCACACACCGAGCACCTGTCTGCCGGAGAAAGGCACCCACCACTTTAGGGCGTGTCAGATGATGATGTGACACATTAAGGTATATTGTGCCGGGAGCCATTGCAGCAGGCCGATGCCAGAACAGGCCACGATTAATCGCACCGCATAGACGTGCGGCCGGCCGGCCGGCAACAGATTGTCCCCACTGAAGTTCCAGCGCCTGTATGAACCGCTGCGCCCTGGCGTGGTCAATCATTCCCATCACACCGATTGGGTGCATGGCACAAAAGCGCGTTCGCTCTGATGCATGAGCCAACAGGTATCGCGCATAGGCCAGCTCGACCCGATCAATGCCCGTTGGTACACTTGCTCCCGAACGGGAAAGAAGGCGTGAAATATCCAGAAGAAACGGAGGTATTGCCTGACTTTCCTTCACTCAGGAGCCCCTACTGCGTCCGCGACTTTTTCTGAAAGACGCAAGAGCGGACGGCTCATTCCATGCCAGAATTCATGCCCTTCCTCAGTCGCCCGGGTCTGAAACAGTTGAGGCGAATGGCGTTCAAGTTTTGCCACGACACCCCGCACCAGTTTGGACATGGCTTCGTCTGAGAAAAAGCCACCGGCAACAAGACAGTATTCGACCAGAACGCGCCTGAATGCCGCGAAAAGCTCCATATCCGGCTTTTCCGGCATCTTCCAGAATGCGTCGAGTGTTCCCTCGTATGTAATGCCGGGAATATTGTAAATGGCCTGCCCCAGCGTAATAACCGGAATACCTTCCGCCAACGCCAATGTCCCAGTCGTACTATTGATTGTGATGACGCCTTCAGCCTGTTTTACCAGCAAGGCAATATCACCACCTTCGATAAAGCCAATCCGTCCCAGCACTCCATGATGACGCCCGGAGCACGCAATAATATGCCGCCAATCGCGCAAACCATTATCCAGGGGGTGCTGCTTGATGATCAGCCGCATATTCGCAGGAGCATGAGCCGCAAAGGAGGAAATGACGTATTCAATCGCCTCCTGCATCCCACTAAAGCCCGAATGCAGACGAACCTGAGCATCCGCATCCAACTGAAGGGGAAAGAGCATATATGGCGCTTTACAGGCCTCAAGCCTGCTCAGAACTTTCTTCGTACGTTCGGCAACGGCTTTACGACGCGAAAACCGCTTCAGCCAACCCATTCCCTCAACAAGGGGATGCCAAGGACGATGGTTTGTCCAATGCGGGAAATACCATCTTAGCAGAAGGTCGGCTGTATTATAGGCAATACCTTCCGCTGCACGCCTTTGAAACGAGGATGGCACTGAGCTGTGAGGTAATTGTGGGGGAAGTAATTGTGCTTCCACGCGGTAATAATCGGGATCTCGCGGTAAACGCGAGTGGCCGTTTACGCCCCCAAGTTCAAGAGTCACCCAGTCTGGTCTGAGATATCCTTCTTCAAAGACGTGCATCGGAATCTGCAGTTCATCACAGACCTTCGCCGCAGCCATATGATGCAGGCGACAGTCTCCGAAAATAACGACATCCGTAATTCCACGTCGCACGATGAAGTTACGCAGAAAACCAGGCCAATCTTCAAGGCGTCCACGGTAGTCAACACCACCTGGGAGGCGCCAGAAAAGTTTGTCTCCGCCGTTGAAATTAATTTTGGAAACCTTGTAGCCATCCGCCAGCAGGGCTTCTCCGACGCGCTCGAAGAATGGCCCCATCAATCCCTGTAGAAACAGAAAATTCCGCGTTGTCAGAGGTTTAAGATTTTCCTTGCCGAAGTGGCTATCGCTCGGAGCCTTCATTTCGGCCAGATCCTCATGCATGTATATTGTATTTTCCTACGCAAACGTCCTTGCAATCTTCGTAAACGCACAGTGAAAGACGTTGTCCATATTGTTGGGTCTGAAAGTCTCTCAACAAGAACCTCAGGGCCACAAGGTGTTCGGGTAACCGGATCCAAATAAAGCGGATAGAGAATGAGCGCCCCTGCTACAAGCTCTTCCAGTTGCAGATTTCGTCCCCTGCGACCGGTGCTCTGAGCAAGATCGCACGTCAAACCCCAGCCTGCATAGAATGGATTTCCGTAAGTCGTCACCGAACGCCCCCGTAGCAAGGCTTCAAAACCTGCAAGCGACGTCATAGTGTGAACTTCATCTACCTGAGCAATCAAAGAGACCATGGGGCCACTTCGTGCGATTTCGTCTGCATACTGCAGTGCGATATCATCTCTGACTGCACCCGGACGATGACCTGCATCCACGTCCGGGTGAGGACGAAAAACAATGTGCGCATCGGGCATCCGATCACGAACGTTACGAAGCAAGGAGAGGTTGTCGCTGATATCCCCACAGCCCAACCGAATGGACAGATCGTTACTGACCTGCCCCGGCACCAGAATAACCGTCTTCCCGGCAGGACGTGAAAGCAAGGAACCAACGTCAGCCGTACTCCCGTATTTTGAGACATTCCGCACTACGAGTGTGTCAATCAAATGGCGAGCACGAGCCCGCAGGATGTCATCGAAGGAGGTTTCCGCCAGAATTTTTTCAAGATCACTGGCGCGAGAAGGATCAAAATAGATGCCCGAACGATCGAGCACGATAGAACAGGGAGGGAGAAGATCACTTCCAAGCCCAACAGAACGCAAAAAGCCATCTTCAACCTGGCATATGCCCACACCCTGAGCTTTTGCCTTATTCCTTAGTCCAGACGGGATACGGCTGGACCAGGCAGCAATTATTCCTTTGCGACGTTGCGCTTCGCTTAAAGCGCCATACATGGAATGCCGAAAAAAGATCCTCTTCCGGCTCACATTGAAAAACTCGCGAATACGCTCGCGTTTCCACCATGCCATGCCAACGCAGACCGCCACATCCCGCGTCCGCTCCCAAGCACGACGGTCGTCAGAAACGATCCTTACCGCTTCGGTTAGATCGATTGGCCTACCATCGAACGGGCTACGCCAGGAAATGGCTTGTGTCAGCCATTCGAGAGCCATGGTTTTGGAAAATACGCACTCGCCTCCTTCGGGCGACCATATTCTCACTAACCGACCATAAGCTGCACCAAGAAGGGCTGCGTCATCCCGACCCGCTGTCCAGATTTCCTCAACCTGTTCGACAATGCTGTGCGGGTCCACCTGCGACACAACAAGCGCACCTGCCGCTTTGATCTCATCGGCATGATGCAAATGCTGGGAAAGAACGACGATTTTCCATGCAGCTACTTGAGCCGTGACGTGCTTCCACAGACTCAATGCAAGAGCCGCGTCGGCTGGTAGCGAAAGTAGAATAGTGCGTTCAGCGGAAAGCACTACCTGAGGCAACCAGAAAGCTCCCCCAATCTTTGCACGTCGAATGTCATGCAAAATCGATACCGCCGGATGACCTAAATTTTCATCAGAGAATGAGGAGATATACCCTAGTTCAACATCCTTGCTCTCGGCCCTTGGCGGTCGCCGGAGCAAGACCGAGTCAGTCGTAGAGCCTGTGCTTGATGGATGAAATCTCATAGACATGCTTTCTAACTGAAAGCCTGCTGCATCCGAAAGCCGATTTCGAATTCATGATTTATCTTTTTTCTGCGCAGTTTCTATGAAGAACGTTTTGTTCTCCCTTTTTTGTACGGTCGTATTTTCGATCTTATTTGACAGGTTCACTCGGCCAGATCGCTGTGGCGGGCGCGGATATACACTTCATATCCTGTCTGTCCTGACTTTTTACGGCGCGACACTTGCATTAACAGGCGGCTTTTGGGTTGCCTGCGTTCTCACGGACGCATTGTTTCTAGCCTTGGTCATTGCTTCCAACATTAAGTTTCGAGTGCTGGGAGAGCCTTTAGTTTTCTCTGACCTGGCGGTCGCTGCTTCGTTCCTGCGTTATCCACGCTTTTACCTCGCAGCCATTCCGAATTTTCTGAAGATTATATTAATACCTGCTGTAATACTCGTCTTCGGATGCGTCATTGCATTCTCTTCTACTGCACCTGCAACTCATTTCACCGGGTTGCTGATACTTCTGGCCTCCCTCTTGAGCTTCGGCGCGGGCTGGAAATTTTACTGGTGTTCCAGCGTTATGTTGCAGCCAGATCTTGAAGCAGACATCGTGCAATACGGACTACTTCCGGTATTGCTTATTTACACGCTCAGATGGAGAGCAACATCCTCGCCCCCTCCAGCCCAGCCACTGCCCGCACGCGAACCAGGCACAGACCCGGTGCCACTTCTAATCATCGTACAATGTGAGTCCTTTGCAGACCCGAAAGATCTAGTTCCTGACCATCCGCTTGCTCCTCTCAATAACTTTGAACGACTGAAGACAATATCCAACCACTATGGGACACTCTCCGTCAGCGGTTTCGGCGCTTACACAATGCGCACTGAATATGCTGTGCTCTGTGGGCGCGATGAGGAGGAGCTTGGTTTTCGAGCCTTTGACCCTTTTCTTACGGCTCAGGATGAGTGCACCTTTGGGTTACCCAATCGGCTTGCAGCCCTTTATGAAAAACGGCTTTTCGTCCACCCTCACGATCTCAGGTTCTACGGTCGAGATCGCCTGATGCCTGCCTTAGGCTTCACTACCCTTGTCGGCCCAGATGATTTTGCACACGCTGAAACAGCCGGGCCTTACACCAGCGACAAGGCAATCGGTGACTATCTTCATGACCGCATCGTGTCGGCTGAAAAGCCAGAACTGATTTACGTCGTGACCATGGAAAATCATGGCCCTTGGGATGCCGGCCGCCTGGATGCTCCAGATGCTCTAACGGCCTGGGAACGCCACGCTCAAAATGGTGACGCTTTATTGGGGAGTCTGGACCGTACATTGCGTGACTGTGGGCGCCCCGCACATCTCATATTTTTCGGCGACCATCGCCCTTCAATTCCGGGATACGTTACGCCTTCGAAAATACGGTCAACGCCCTTTATTTCTCTTTCTTATCATAATCATGAAAAAAGCACATTCTTTGCAGACATCAATACAAAACCTGCAGAACTTCACAGGTCTATACTAGGTAAATATAAAACAAACCTTAGAAACTGATATTTTTATTTTTGAATAACAGCATATCCTAGATTTATTTATTTGGAAAACAAACCAAATTCATCTTTCTGAAATAATTATCCGCAATGTGGAATTTTCAAAATTTTCTTATTGCGAATAATTATCATTTGAATGATAGTCCCGCTTTCTTCATCAAGCCACCGCGTGAGACCCGTGCCCAGCAATTCCCGAATAACCCCCGCTATCGCCGGCTTGTGCCTTGTTTTCAGCCACGCTCACGCCGCTGACCAGACAACGACGACACCCCCATCAGACAACCATACGAACAGGAAAACAGCGTCCACTCCTGCAAAAATGGAGCATATCTCCGTACGGGCCCGCAGAATGGCGACTGTGGCAACGTCTGCAACGAAATCAGATACGCCACTGATCGAGACGGCTCAGTCTGTCACGGTCATTACACGTAATGAGATGGACGTTCGGGGCGTTCTGAACCTCAATCAGGCCGTCCGCTATACAGCCGGCGTCACTGCGGACCAGCGCGGCGGTGCGGTTGGCACGCGTTACGATCTGTTTGCTCTCCGCGGCTTCTCCGTCCCAACGTTTCTGGATGGATTGAAACTTCAGGACAGCCCCACAGGATACGCGGTGGCGCAGACCGATACATCACGTCTGGATCGGGTTGAAATTCTCAAAGGCCCCGCCTCTGCACTGTATGGCCAATCCAGCCCCGGCGGCCTGACGGCCCTCTCCAGCAAACTACCCACCGACCAGCGCTTCTACGGCGGGATCAATACGACGGGAGGCATGTTCGACCTTTATCGCGTCGATGCAGATGTTGGCGGGTATGCAACAGACAATGGGTTTGTTCGGTACCGGCTCTACGGCACCGTCAATGGGCAACACACACAGCTAACCCGCACAGGAAGCCGCCGTTTTTCCATCAGCCCTGCGGTGACCTTTGGCGGGAATGGGCCAACAACTCTCACGTTGCTGGGAAATTACCAGTACGACCCTGAGAACGGGACTTATGGTGGCGTCCCATTGGTAGGCTCGCTTAAGCGGGCGTCATACGGCTATCTGCCCAGAAATTTCTATGACGGTGATTCGTCCTTCGAGAAATACAATCGTCGCCAAGGGGCCATCACCTACATCTTCAATCATACATTCAATAATGACTGGAGCTTCACATCTCGTGGCCGTTACGACGATGTGAAAACCCAATACCGCAGCGTCTATGACATGGGATATTATGTCAGCGATGATACGCTGGCCCGCTCAGCAATCGAGACATACGAACGCACCCACAACCTCGCATTTGACAGCCAGTTCAAAGGCAAAGTCCGTACAGGTCCGCTGCAGCACACGCTGATGTTCGGCTTTGATTACATGCAGCAGAGCGCGACAGAAGTCGGGTTTTACGGCGCGGCACCTGACCTGAACGTCTTTCATCCGAACTACAAAATGGCCATTGATCCAATGTCTCCATGGGTCAACTATCGGACGGACTCCCATCAGGTGGGCGCTTATGGGCAGGATGAGATCCGCTGGGACCGCCTGATCCTGACGGGCAGCATCCGCAACGACTGGTATCGCTCCCATCAGGTTGAGTCCAACTACAATTCAGACAGCCGTCAGAGCCCCAGCCAGATTACCTGGCGCGCCTCCGGCCTCTATCATTTTGATTTCGGCCTCGCGCCGTACATCAGCTATTCCACATCTTTCCAACCACAGTCTGGCGCCGTGTCCAGCGATGGCGGAAAGACCATGCATCAGGCCGCCCCGTCTCTAGGCAAACAGCTTGAAGGCGGCGTGAAATATCAAGTTCCGGGAACCAGCATTTTGCTGACTGCAACCGGTTTTCACATCGAACAAACCAACGTTCTGGTCGCTGTCGGCAACACGGGTTACAGCACTGCCAGCGGTCTGGTTCATTCAGATGGTTTCGAGTTCGAAGCACATGCTGAGCCCTACAAAAACCTCATGGTCACAGCATCCGTCAGCTTCCAGAAAGTCCGTGATGACTCAACCGGTAAGCCCCTGATGCAATCCGGCAAGGGTAATTCATCCCTGTTTGTTTTCTACACAATGCCATCCGGCCCTCTGAAGGGCTTCGGCTTTGGCGGCGGTATGCGATATTCTGCCAAGACCTATGGTGGCGAAGCATCCTATGGCAGCGTCTGGATTCCGCAGTATGCGCTCTTTGATGGCTCCATCCGCTACGATCTCAACAACCTGTCCCATAGACTGCATGGCTGGACAGTTGCTGCCAGTGTACGCAACCTGTTTGATAAGAACTATGTGGCAAACTGCCTTGCTTACGCCTCTTACGGTCAGGAATTCTGCTATTATGGAGAGCGCCGCAACGCACAGGCGAGCGTTGGCTACACCTGGTAAGTCCGGTTCGGCGCGCCGACATCTGACATTGCGTCTCTTGGCGGCGTTGCCCGGCGGATACACACTGTCAGCGCTTGGGGGGATCTGCCTAAGCCTCTGGCTTCCCCTCTCCCACGCAGATTGCGCTATGGCCGGTATCCTTGTCGGCCTGCTGGTCTGGCCGGTTACATTCATGGCCTGCTTTGGTGTTGCCAATGGTCGCAAAGCTTTTGGCGTCACGCTGCTTGCGACACTCCTCACGGGAGGACTGGCTCTTTTAGCGGGCTGGAGGCCGTGAAAAGCAATTTTCGCGCCTCCATGGCCTGGCTGCACACAGGCCTTGGACTGATAACTGGATGGGTTCTTTTTGCAATTGCCCTGTCTGGAACGCTCAGCGTGTTCCGGCAGGAAATTAGCGTCTGGATGCGGCCAGAGCTGAGCGCCACCCGTATCTCCTCCATTGAAGCAAGCGCTCACGCCGTAGAGTGGCTCACACAGAATGCCCCGACATCTCCGGCCTGGTATCTGAATGCGCCGACACAGCAGGAGCCATTCACGCTAGGGGTCTGGTCTGACCCCAAGGGCGTGTATTTGCAGAAAGCACTCAGCCCACAAACCGGCAGTCCTGACGGCATTCGACAAACCTTTGGCGGCGAGTTTTTCTACCGCTTCCATTTCGAGCTTCAACTCCCCTACCCGTTTGGTCGCCTGATCGCCGCCATCGCCGCGCTAGCCCTTGTCGTCGGCCTGATTTCCGGCGTGATTATTCACCGCAGGATCTTCGCGGATTTTTTCACATTTCGCCCTGGGAAGGGACAGAGAAGCTGGCTGGACGCTCACAATCTTCTCGGCGTTCTGGCGCTACCATTTCACCTTATGATCTCCTTCACAGGCGCCGTTACACTCGGAACCTTGCTTCTTCCGTGGAGCACCCAGGCCGTTTACAAACATAACCTGATGGCCACTTACACGGACCTGAATCCGGCCCTCGATGCCCGTCCGCCCAGCGGCCATCCGGGCCATCTCGCGCCTATCTTGCCCATTCTTCAGGATGCAGAAAGACGTATCGGTGAAGCCGGCATCGCACAGATCTATATCTTCAATCCGACCGATCAGGCGTCAGTGATTACCATCACATCGGGCAACACAAACACCGTCAGCACGACATCACACACCCTGAATTTTGACGGCACGAACGGCCACCTTCTCAGCGAACATGTCGAAAAGCGGCCATTCATTGGTGCTTACACATTCCTGTATGGTCTTCACGTCGCACGCTTTGCGCCCGGTGTGACGAGGTGGCTTTATTTTGTATGCGGATTGATGCTGACAGCCGTCATCGGAAGCGGCATGCGCCTTTGGACGATCAAACGCCTGAGAAGCAACCCTCATCTTGGACACGTGCTGACAGAACGCCTGAATGTCGGAGTTCTGGCTGGACTGCCCCTCGCATTTGCATCCTATTTTCTCGCAAACCGTATTCTCCCAGCCGGTCTTCCGGGACGAGAGAACCACGAAATTCAGTGCGTTTTCATCGTCTGGGCTTTTGCCTTAGTTTTCGCTCTGGCACGCAAATCAGAAGCGGCCTGGACCGAACTTCTGGCTGCCTGCGCTTTCGCCTGTCTGGTCATAACTGCATTAGGCTCCCCGTGGAGCAGCAGTGTGAACGCCGCGACCAGTGCAACGGCCGCACTCTTCGCGGGAGCATTTGCCTATGCGGCCATCACTGCGTACCGCAAGAAAGGACTATCCACATGATGGGGGCGGCCCTTCTGTGTGGGCAGATCTCCATTCTGCTGCTGGCGGCAGGCTCTGCACGCGGCAGCGGAATTTTCTTCAAAAACGCCACGTCGGCGTCCTATCTGCTCGGCCTCAGACTGACAGGCTTCGCACTGCTGGGTTTAAGCCTGATGCTTCAACTCCATGGATCGCAAACGCCCATCATTGATGTCATCACATGGCTTGGCCTGCTCAGCGTAGAAATGTTGCTGGCAGCCCTGCTCTGCACGACATTGAACGCCAAGAAAAATCCGCCCCGCCGGAAATAGCTTTAACGACTACAGACATCTCGCAGCGACTGCCCCTGCTCTTTTGAGAAAAGAGCCAGCTTGGGCGTCCCGATCCTTTGGGAAAGATAGATGCCGGTGTGGCCGGACACGAGATAGGCGATGAAACAACCAGTCGCGTAATAAATCACATCGGTCGCGCCGAAGAGCTCCACCGCCATGAATGTACAGGCGAGAGGTGTATTGGCTGCCCCGGCAAACACGGCCACAAACCCCACCCCTGCCAGAAGATCAACCGGCACACCCAGCAGAGGGGACAATGCGTTTCCCAAGCCTGCCCCGATGAAAAAGAGGGGCGTCACTTCTCCGCCTTTGAAGCCGGTTGCCAAGGCGACAAGAGTGAACACCAATTTCCAGAGCCAGCTCCAGGGATAATATCCAGCTCCAAAGAAGTTCAGAATGCTCGCCCCGCCCTCCACATGTGAGACAGTGCCGAGGCCAAGGTAGTCCCGCGTTCCGAGTATCCAGACCAGCAGCAACGTCAGCACGCCACCAATCGCAGGCCGTATCCAGGCTGATGGGCAAAGGCGCTGGAAAACACCTGCAAGGCGATGAACACCGTCCGCAAACGCCCGGCTCGCAAGGCCGAAACACACGGCTGCAAAACCGACCTTCACCAACAAAATAGCGTTGACGTGAAACATCGAACCGTCTGCCGCGGCGATCCCCCGAAAGCCGACATGATAAACGGCATGATGGATACCCCATGCATGACACGTCCAGTCTGCGACAATCGAGGCCACCGCGACCGGGAGCAGG
Organism: Gluconobacter sp. P1D12_c; assembly: GCF_018812105.1. Taxonomy (NCBI): domain Bacteria; kingdom Pseudomonadati; phylum Pseudomonadota; class Alphaproteobacteria; order Acetobacterales; family Acetobacteraceae; genus Gluconobacter; species Gluconobacter sp. P1D12_c. Next base: position 49,200 of record NZ_JACSIQ010000003.1, on the reverse strand, counting down.
GCTGCATAATCAAGCCGGCCGAGCGTCAGAACTTCCAGTCCGAAAACAGCCCCCGCAACAGGCGTTCCGAAAACGGCACCAAAACCTGCGGCAATCCCCGCCATTAGCAACAGGCGCATGTCCTGCACGTGCAGTCGGAACAGGCGCCCAATTGCAGCAGCAAAGCTTCCTCCGATCTGAACGGCCGTTCCTTCCCGACCAACCGATGCGCCGAAAAGATGACTGACAACCGTTCCAAACAAAACCAAAGGCGCCATGCGGAAAGGGACGCCCCCACCTGGCTTATGAATTTCATCAATAATCAGGTTATTACCTGCGGCTGATTTCCCGCCGAACCACTGATACAGCAGCGCAACGCCCACTCCGGCCAGCGGAAGGCCAAAGATCAGCCAAGGGGTCTCAAACCGTATGTCCGTGGCCTGGTCCAACAACCAGAGAAACAGGGCACAAACAGATCCGACACTTCCGCCCAGCAGCAAAAGCAGAAAACCCCATCGCAATGTCGTCACAGCCACGCGGGGGAAATTATGGAAAGCAGGCATCGGACACAGTTCTCCTGTCATGCTTCTAAAGAAGCGAGTTTGACAGGAATCATCAGCATCTCGCGGAGGAGAGCGGTTCGACCAGTATGGTCAGGCAGAATCCATTGCCGTTGTCGAAATGCTAGCGTTCAAAGCCAGCGCTGTCATCCTCACAATACAAAAAAACGGCTCTCCCTGTTTCCAGGAAGAGCCGTCTTTCTCTCGAATGCGTATCGCCGCCAGATTAGAACCCGACAGAGATGTTCCCTGTCACGCTGAAGCGCGGATAAAGATAATAGGTCGGCGTTCCGCTGGCACTGATCGTGCTGCCATAAACACCCTTGGCTGCCTTGGCATTGGACACGAGGCTATAGGCGCCAGTGCGGACGAAATCGCCGCCCAGATTGCTGAAATTCAGCTGGAATTTCGGGGTCTTGAACCGGCCGTAGGAGTTGAAGCGATAACCCAGTGACAGATTATCCGTCAGATACCCTGGGATTTTCTCGTCATTCATGAACGTCGAATACTGGGACGACACGTAGCTGACGCTGCCATTCGCAAAGAAATGACCATCATCATACGTCAGGCCCGCACTCGCATGCACATGCGGAGACTGAACGGCCGTTTTGCCCTTGGTCGGCAGCAGATCACTGACCGTCTGACCATTCAGGGTGCCCGTCGTGAGGATATTGGAATCCATCGTGGCGTTCAGATATTCGACGGAAACATACGGGCTGAGATGGTGCCACGGATGTGCCGAGATCATGAAGTCCACACCACGCGCGGTCTGGTTACCCGCGTTAATGGTGGAACTGATGGCCTGATTGTTGATGTAAACGCTCGTGGACAACAGACGGTTGGTAATGGAGTAGTTGAACAGCTCCAGATCCGTCATGAAGTAATCGTTATCAAAGCGCCAGCCGAGTTCTTCCTTGATCGAATACTGCGGCTTCGGGTTGTACGGATTGCCAACGTAGCCACCCGTCTGAGCATCATAAACCTGCCCCAGCGAGCCCGGATCTGGCATGCGGAAGTCGCCTTCGGCATTCACATAGATCAGATTATGCTGATCAATCCGGTAGCTGATGCCAACCTGCGGCAGAGGCACAACCTGGTTCTGCTCGGTGCGCGGCGTTGAGGATGCGCCATTGACCGTCCAGCGATTGATCATGGCAACCTTGATGCCGCCATTCAGCGTCAGGCGTTCATGCAGGAACTTGGCCGTATTCTGGAAGAACAGCGAATGGATCTTCCACCCGGCATCCCCCTGGTACGGCATATAGCGCGTTCCATTCACGTACAGCCCCTTGGAGGTGTTGTACGGGAAGTACTGGCTGCCATTGGTCTGCAACACGGAATACATGTTGTTGACCTGATTATCCTGATAATCGAACCAGTATCCCAGTTCCATATGATCCCAACTGACCGGATCATAGTTCAGCTTCGCCACTGTTCCGGCGTGCGGGCGGTAAACGCTGTAGTAGGAGGCCGCAGGCACACTGCCGGAAACGGGTGTTCCACCTTGGCCAATGGTCGCATTGCGACCAGCCCCGTTAAAGAGGCTTCCGTTATAGGTGTAGCCACCGTTGTAGACGTAATACGGCTTAAAATCGAAAGAGAACTTAGCCGGCAGATGAATGTGGACAGGCAGCGTTACAAAGACCTGATCCCACATATTGCCATTCAGCATCCCGTATTTTGACGGGTTCGACGGATCATAGCTGGACGAATAATTATACGTCCCGATCCCGTCTTTCTTGTCATAGAACTGCTTTGCCGTCGGCTTGAGCGGCTCCATCGTGAACTGGTGGTTCCATGAGACAAAGAGGTTGACGGAAGAGCCGTCCTCAAAGTCCTTCGCCGCACCGAAATCGAGATGACGACGCTCGTTCGTCCCTGGCCCATTCCAGTTCCGGGCATGTGTATGGGAGAAGGACGCAAACGTGCGGATGCCGGAATTGCCGATGTCACCGCTCTCAACACGAAGGAACTCACGGGACATGTTGTTTGTGCCGTACGAGAAATCCATCAGGCCGCCGAACTTATGTGACGGCGTCATGGTCTGGGAGTCCATGATACCTGCGGCGGCGGATGTTACCGGCAGATCAATGGCAGACGATCCCGGCGTAACGGAGATCATGTTGACGTTTTCAGTATCAACGTTCTGATTCAGGTAATACGCGGTCGCGACAGGCACACCATTCAACAGAATGCCCATGTCTGAATCGGTCAGGCTTCGGCTGTTGATCTTGCCACCAAGAATACCAGAGCTATCGACTGTAGAAACCGTGACGCTGGGCAGGTTCTTGATCATGTCCAGCGCCGTACTGGCGGGGCTCTGCATCTCGATATACTGGCGCGTGACGGTCTGAACCGAGTGCGATGCCATTTCGTGGCGCATCATGCCACCGCCACCATTCAGCGCCTGACGGGACACACGGACAGAAATTGCTTCCGCATCCTTGGCATCAACAGCCGTGCGATGGTGAGCAGGTGCCACATGAGGATGAACTGGCGCAGCATGCTTACCCCGAGCCTGTGAAACCGCAGCATAGGCTGCTGCATCACAAAATACTCCGGCCAGCACAGTGGCTGTCAGCAGTGTGAGACGTCTGGCACCAAAATTCATCTTCACGCGATCCTCAGATGTGTCGTTTGCGGCAGAAAATATTCAGAACACCGATCAAAACAAGTCAGACGAAGAACTTACTGATCCTATATTTTGAATTTTATTCTGGTTTTTTATCATATGTGTCTTTTAAATCACACATATAAACGATATATATTTTGATATAATTTATTTATACAACAATAAATTATCAAATATTCAAATATATACTTTAGAATATTACTGTATCTATAAATGGCATCAATCCGTTGCCTATAATAGAACACCCTTTAGGGATGAATATTTCTTTTCGACATCTTTCCTGTATGGTGCCCTCATTATGAGAGCGGAACGACGGTAGAAATACATGAAACTTATCTCTTTTGCGCAACAAATCATGCCACACGCCCTTTCCATGGGCTGCCTGGCCTCACTCGCACTCACAACAGCGCCAGCCAAAGCCAAAGAACAGCCTTGGGATATCCGCGCCGTCGTACTCACCACATACGAAATTGGTGAAGATACCGGAGACCGGGCAGGAGAATTCCAGCCCTGGATCGAAGGAGAGCATCTGACAGAGAAGGTTCCGTTCCCGCTCGGCATTCATCCGATCTATACGGATGCGCAACATCATCTATTGGTCGTCGTAACAGGAACTCCGATTGCCCCGGCAACGACATCCGTCATGGCCCTCGCAACGGACCCGAGATTCGATCTGCGCCATGCTTACTGGATGGTGGATGGTATTTCCGGCTTTGACCCCACCGTCGCATCTGTCGGTTCAGTTTCAATCGCGGACTATGTGGTTGGAGACATCACGCGTTACATCGACAAGCGGGAAGCACCGAAAGAATGGCCATACGGCTATTTCATGATCACCGCTCAGAAGCCCAATCAATATGCTCTGTCGGGCGGGGATGCGCCCGATGGCAGCATTCAGCATAATAATGCATTCCAGCTAAATCCGTCTCTGGTGCACTGGGCCTATGACCTGACCCAGACCGTCACACTATCTGATCCTCCGCAACTCGAAGCCCAGCGCAAGCTCTACAAATCTACCGACGTCGCTGCTGGACGCCCAGCCGTTGTGACGGGTGGAGACTTCGGCTCAGATACCTTCTGGCATGGCAAGATCATGACCAGTTTTGCTCGGGACTGGGTACATCTTCTCACACAGGGCAAGAGCCATTTTGTGTCCAGTGACATGGAAGACTCTGGCATTCTCGAAGCCCTGACACGCCTTGGGCAGGCCGGTCGCGTGGACAGCAGCCGTGTTATGGTTCTGCGTAGTGCGTCCAATTACACCGAGCAGCCCCATGGCATGACAGCCGTCCAATCCATGAACAGCGGCTATGACGGAGAAAAAGTTGCCTTGGATAATGGATACCGTGTGGGCTCCCGCATCATTCATGAACTGCTGCAGCACTGGGACAAATTCGGTACCCAAACGCCCTGAACGGGCCTCACCTTCTGTTGCTGGCATAATATTGCGAAGTCTTGCTGAAGGGTTCATACAGCATGTCAGACTCTCTTTTCCGTGAGGGAGCCTGACATGGAAGCGCCTACCCGCTTCAGCCGCCGACCGGACATGTTTATCGACTGATCGTGCCCCCTTCGACGGCTCCTGCAAGGTGCTTCGCGGCCAGACAGGGGATCACACATGAGCCGAGAAACCAGCGCCACTCTTTTTCTTGAAAAACAGAGCGTGCCGTTCAGTCTGCATGACTACGAATACAATCCAAATGGCGGCCTGATCGGTATGCAGGCGGCTGTTGCTATCGGCGCTGATCCCGGCAGTGTGCTTAAAACGCTTGTTGTCGAAATCGACAAGAAACAGCCGGCCTGTGTCGTGGCCCCCGCTCATCAGAAGCTGAATTTGAAGAAAGTCGCAGCTTTATTCGGTGGCCGGAACGCAAGAATGATGAATCCGGAAAAGGCCCATGAACTGACAGGCTATCAATCCGGCGGCACAAGCCCCTTCGGCCAAAGCTCCCCCATTCCCGTTGTCCTGTCTCAGGATGCCATGGGACAGGAAGCCGTCTACATCAACGCTGGCCATCAAGGGCTCGTGGTGCGCATTTCCCCCGCAGACGCTCAGCGTATCACCGATGCCAAGGTGGCCGATGTTGCCGCAGACTGAGACGCTCTCTTCAGCACAAACAAACGCCGCAGTCACAAAATTTTCCCTGTCGCGTCACTTGTCCGCTGAGCAGAAGGATCTTTTAAACGACGTCCTCTCTTTCTGCTCCGCGCATCTGTCAGATCAGAGCGCGCTCCTCATCATTGAAGGCGCTGCCGGCACAGGGAAGAGCGTTGTCCTCAACGCAATTTTCAACGCAATTCAGACACGCGCACGCTCAAAGAACCCAGATGACCCTATGACGGGCACACGCAACATGCTGCTGGTCAATCATCCGGAAATGCTGAAGCTTTACCGTAATGTCGCTGCGGAGACGCCAACTCTTCGCAAGGCCGATTTCGACAGACCTACGACGTTCATCAACCGCCTGCACAAAGCCAATCAGAAGGCAGACATTGTTCTGGTCGATGAAGCCCATCTGCTTCTCACCCGGGCTGACCGGTACAATCATTTCCAGCAACAAAACCATCTCGAAGAAATTCTAGCGTTGGCCCGCGTAGTCGTCGTGGTGTTTGACCCGTTACAGGTGCTGAAATTCAAGAGTCACTGGTCTGCGGATCTGCTGGATCGTTTCAAAACGGGTCGGCCAACCAAGACCCTGCACTTAACTACGCAATTTCGCGTCGAGGCGGGTCCAGAAGTGCGGCATTGGCTGGACCAACTTGCAGAAGGACACATCGGAAAGCGCCCTCAAGACCCAGACTTTGATCTGCGCGTTTATGACGACTGCGCCCAGCTTTACGATGATCTGAAAGAGCGGAATCACGAAGTCGGCCTATGCCGACTGCTCTCAACTTACGACTACCCTTATCGGCTGGATGGAGAAGACCACTTCATCGAGGAAGGACGTTTCCGCCTGCGATGGGACCGCTCAAAACCCGATGAAAAGCTTCCTTGGGCCGAACGCCCCGACACGATCGACGAAGTCGGCTCGGTCTACACAATCCAGGGCTTTGACCTGAACTACGCTGGCGTCATTCTAGGCCCTTCCCTGTCCTATGATGCTCAGACTGACAGTATCCGCGTCGATCCAGCCCGCTACGAAGACAGTGCTGCCTTTCAGGGACAAAGCGGAATTGTTGCTCCACAGATGGCGAAAGAACGCATCATTCTGAATGCGCTGAATGTCCTGCTCACCCGCGGGATGAAAGGTCTTTACCTTTACGCGCATGACCCCGCGCTTCGAGAGCGACTACGAAACAGCTAGGGCCAGCTTGCTGCATGATGACTTTCCAGCCCGAAACTTTAACGCTCAACTTAACTTGAATTGTTACCCGCACAGCGTTCTGATCCAGTGCAGCAAGGAGATTGGTTCATGACACTTCGCTATCCAGCCCTTCTTGCCGCACTCGTAGGCGCCCCATTAATTGCTTCCACTGCCCACGCTGCGGAAACCACAGACAAAGGTTTCACCGCGTCCGGAAACGTCGAAATCATCGGGCGCTTTACCGACGCGCAGCCCTCCGGCATTGCTGCACTATCAGATGGCCGGCTCGTCCTTGGCTTCCCTCGCAGCGTTAAAGACCATTCCGGGCCACGTCTCGCCACATATGCTGACGGCCACCTGACGCCGTTCCCAAATGCCGAAACACAGCAGGATTTTGTGTCCCCTCTCGGCATGACCGTTGATGCGAAAGGGCACTTCTGGGTGCTCGATGAAGGAATGCTGGCAGGCAAAGGAACGATCACAGGCGCGCAAAAGCTGTTTGAAATCGATCCTACGACCAATAAGGTTCTGAACGTTCTTACCCTGTCGGCGCCCACTCTTTTGCCAGACAGTCACGTCAATGACGTTCGGATTGACCTGACACATGGAAAGTCTGGAACCGCGTTTATTACCGACACGTCAACGGGCACCCATCCGGCGCTGATCGTCGTGGATCTTGCTTCCGGGCACCAGCGCCGCATTCTGGCCAATACGAAACCCGTCATGCCCGAGAATGGTTTTGTCGCTGTCATGGATGGCAGAGCAGCCCGATACAATCCAACCAAAGCTGAAATGCCCCAAGGGGGCGCCAATGGCATTGGCCTCAGTCCAGACCAGCAAACGCTCTATTGGCAGCCCCAGACAAGCCGTCGCCTCTATGCGGCCCCCACGTCAGTTCTGTCGGACTGGAAAGCCACGGAAAAGCGCATCGAAGCCTCCGTCCTCGACAAAGGCGAAAGCGGGATGGGAGACGGCATGGCAACCGGACCTGACGGCTCTCTCTACATTACCGATGACGAACGCCACGCAATCCTGAAGCATGCCCCCGATGGCACATTGTCAGTCGTGGCCCATGATCCGCGTATGATTGAACCAGATGGCCTGACCTACGGAAAAGACGGCCTGTACTGCACGATCGGACAATGGGCGCGGTTGCCAGACTTCCACAATGGAAAAGACATGCAGGAATTACCGTATATTGTCGTAAAAATCACTTTGCCTAAGTAACTCTTATTCCCGGGGCCGCATCCAAATGAAACACTGGGCTCTGCGGCACCGGCCCACTCGTTTTCCGGAAGCATAATACGCCAGGATAGAGCTTATATTTGAGCAGTGGATGAAACAGCTATTCGCCTTTCCATCGCCACTTCCATCCGCCTTCCGTTTTAGCCGAGCAAATCCAAAGCAGTCCGACGCCCGACGCAAGATCCACGATAAGAGAAATAATAAGAACGGGCACGCTCTTGGCCCACATCATGACCATATTGCTCAGCAGGATTGTGCCAATAGACACAAGAATGGTCACGCGTCCTTCCCATGTTATTGCGCACCCTGCTCCATAACCATATTGCTTCGCCGCAAACCAAGGTCTTTCCATAACTGGTGCCCCTAAACGAATACCCCATAAAAAATTGGGGGTTCGTAGTCGCACACGTCAAGGCGAATGGCCTGTGTCACACAAATTTCGCAAGACCGCAGGAAATACTCGCAAACAATAGCGACAGAAGAAACCGACCGATGCGGACTTTGAAGTCCGATATGCAGGTTCAAACCAGCGGCGCTCAAAAGAACTTAATAGCGCGACACTGAATGTTGCCCTCAGCGACTAACCAGGCACCTGGATTTTATCGCCATGATGAAATGTGCAATTGAGCAATTCAATGGGCGGTCTTTCGCACAGATCAATCTTCGACGATGCTATACCGCCGTCAGACCTACGCACAGCGAGAACTGAGTGGGGTCCACGCTGCAAAATAATTTATTTTCTTGGAAGAAAAGACCTGGTGGAGAGAGTTGGATTCGAACCAACGTAGGCGTACGCCAGCGGATTTACAGTCCGCCCCCTTTAGCCACTCGGGCACCTCTCCGGGTCGGCGGTTGGAATATGGCGGATGAACGACTATGTCAATCGCCTATCGTCGATTATATGATTTTTTCATGTCCAGACGACCAAACTCCCGATCCGCCGCCCCGTCCCACTCTGGGGACAGAGGCCCTCAACGTTCCGGCAATGCCGAGCGCTCCTCCCGTTCAGGCAAACCTGCCTCCGGATACTGGATCTATGGCCACCATGCCGTAGAAGCCGCACTCAACAATCCTGACCGAACCATTCTCGAGTTTCTCGCAACCCGAGAAGCTGCCTCCTCATTCAGTCAGTCTCTCCGCGCCCAACCCCAGATCGTCGACCGTGAGCGCCTCGACCGTCTCTGTGAACGCGACGCTGTTCATCAGGGCGTTTGCCTCCGGGTCGAAGCCCTCGAGCCACCAACCATTCATGAGGCGCTTGAACAACGTCCCGGTCCCATCCTTGTTCTGGATCAGGTTACAGATCCGAGAAACATTGGTGCCATCCTACGCTCCGCTGCTGCGTTTGGTGCCTGTGCGTTGCTTGTCCAGGATCGCAACACCCCGCAGGAAAGTGGCGCCATGGCCAAGGCTGCATCAGGCGCGCTGGATCTTGTTCCCATTATCCGAGAAGTGAACCTGTCGCGCGCGCTCGCAACCCTTCAGTCGCAGGACGTCTGGGTTGTCGGACTGGACGCCGGTGGATCAAGGCTGGACGGAAGCAGCTTTGGTACGCGCCGTGTTGCCCTGGTTCTGGGTGCAGAAGGTGCAGGACTACGCAGACTGACTCGGGAAACCTGCGACGAGATTGCCAGTGTTTATATGCCTGGGAACATGGAAAGCCTAAACGTGTCCAATGCTGCGGCTGTTGCCCTGTATGAGCTGGCACGCCCACAGAACTAAGAGCATTACTCCTCAAATAACCTATAAAAATCAATCAGTAAGAGGTCAGCAACACCCTTACTGATTGATCAAACCAAAGATAATATTTGTTATTAAATTGATAACAAATAATGTATTTTAACGAATTTAGCTACTTTCTAATCACGATGCTGTGAAAATGCCTCATTATCGTCAAATTTCATCACATTAAGGTTTGCATTAATAAATTTCTAACTGCTAGCGTGCGCATGTACTGAAAGCGACGACTATTATGTCGGGAGCTAATGTTTGCTCATGGAAATCATGAAACAAGCAGGAGAAGAAACATGGCTAGCGCTCAAACTTATACAACCACTTCTGGGGTAACTTATACAGTTACAAATACTTCTCTTATTCCATCTTTATATAGTTCATATGACGTTACAATTACCGCTCCAGACGGAACAGAATTACTAAACGCAACTGATATTAATCGCGGCGTAAACGTTCTTGGAGTCGTCCAGCTTCTAGCGTCAGGCGACGTTATTACCGGCTCATCAGATTCCAGCGTGCTCTTGAATCTTCTCAGTGTTGGAACATACGTCAGCGTACCAGGAGCAACCGGCGACTTCATTATCGGTGTAGGCGCTGCGACAGCAAATACTTATTATATTGGCGGCACAACATCCATATCTGGCTTGGCCAATCTCGTCACTGGATCAACCATTAACGTTGCCGGCGGCACTGCCACACTTACAGGCAGCAGCGGAAGTGTACTTGTTGGCGCCCTGAACGGCTCTACCGTTAATATTGAATATGGCGGTACATTCAATACTGGGGCCGCACTGGCGAGTGCTTTGGAAGGGTCGACCGTTTCATTTGGAACTGGCGGCGGAACACTTATTCTAAACGGTGGCAAAACGGCTATTAGCCTGCTGGCTTCAGGATCGCTGGCAGCGACAACAATCCAGAACTACGACCCATCCAAAGATACGATTGAGCTTCAGGATACCGTAGCTGCCATAACAAAGTATACAATTTCTGGAGATTCGACAAAAACTATAACGTTGTATGGAAGCGATGGAACAGAAGTTGCTGAATATAGTGTTTCCTTAGCATCAGGCGTCACCCTTGCTAACGGCACATATAATTCCGTTAATTCGACTGAAAATAACCCGCTTTCTGTTACGTATAATAACGGCAATACTTATGTCGGTGTTTGCTTCCTTGCAGATTCCATGATTGCAACACCATCTGGTGACAAGGCCGTTCAGGATATTAACGTTGGCGATGTCGTATTGGCCTATAACGGTCAATCACAAAAAACCGTTAAAGTTATCTGGGCGGGTCATACTCACGTTAATACGAAAGCCGATCTTCCAGACGATCAAGCAGGATATCCTGTCCGTATTCTGAAAGATGCCATTGCAGAAGGTGTCCCCTACAAGGATCTTCTCATAACGCCAGAGCACTGCCTGTTCTTTAACGATAACTTTGTACCTGCCCGTATGCTGGTTAACGGACGGTCCATTTTCTATGACCGCAGCATCACCAGCTACACCTATTTTCACATCGAGACAGAAGACCACTCAGTTATCATGGCTGATGGCATGTTAACTGAGAGTTATCTCGACACCGGAAATCGTCATCATTTCCGCCAAGATGGCAATGTAACTGTTATTTCAGGCCGGATAAAAGCGGGTCAACCCAAAGATTGGGATAACGATGCGGCAGCCTCCCTGACGGTGGCACGCGGCTTCGTGGAGCCTCTCTTTGAGAAAATTTTGCAGCGCGCAAAACAGCTTCGCATTCCGAGTCAAACGTCCCCTGTTGCCATGACATTGGATTCAGGTTTTCATCTTGTTTCTGACACTGGCCTGCTTATTCATAAAACACGCATCGCAGGGGGGCGTGTTCTCTTTATGATTCCTTCTGCAGTAACGTCGGTGCGTCTGGTTTCACACGCCAGCCGCCCTTGCGATACAGTCGGTCCATTCGTTGACGATCGGCGGCAGCTTGGCGTGTGCGTTGGCGATGTCACCTTCTACGATTCCGGAAAGTCAATCTGCCTTTCCGCCAAAAAGTCAGAGAGTGATCTTGAGGGTTGGTATCCCGTTGAAGAGGGTAATATTCGCTGGACGAATGGCAATGCGGTTCTTCCCCTAGGAAAACGTTCAGCCAATAGCCTTGGGATGCTTGCCATCGAAATCGTGGCAGGAGGGCCGTATCTGCTGGAAGATCAAGACCAACAGCACCCTCAATCTCTTTCTGCCTAAAACACCAATTATTTATGCCAGACTAAGCCGGGACGACATGTCGTCCCGGCTTTTTCAGAATTACTCAGCGAACGCGTAATCCGTATATCCATGCTCCCCGCGGCTGTACCACGTCGCCATATCATCGGCCTGAAGCGGCAGCCCTTGTGCAAAGCGTGTCGGCAGGTCCGGGTTTGAAATAAATTTGCGCCCAAAGGCAATGGCATCGGCCCGCCCTTCACGGATAGCATCCTGAGCGCTTTCAAACGTGTAATCCTGGTTCAACACCAGCGGACGTCGAAACACCTTCCGAATTTGCGGAGAAACCGGCGGTTGATCCGTCTTGCCAAATGTCCCGTTCGGCCCAGGTTCACGCAGTTCAAGCCACGCCACACCCAGACGCTCCAGCTCGGCAGCCGCCGGTACGAAGACGGTTTCCGGCGCGGAATCAAGGCACCCCTGCGTGTCACCATTCGGAGAGAGCCTAACGCCAGTTCTCTCTCCACCAATGGTCGAGATGATCCGTTCCGTTACCTGAGAGAGAAGCCGGATTCTATTCTCAGGCGATCCGCCATACTCATCTGTCCGATGATTGGTTCCATCTTTCAGGAATTCGTCAATCAGATAGCCATTGGCCGCGTGAAGCTGAATGCCATCAAAGCCTGCTTTGATCGCATTTTGAGACGCACGCTCATATTCCGCCAGAATACGGGGAATTTCGTCCAGTCTCAGCGCGCGCGCCTCTTCATAAGGCTGCTTACCATCATAGGTGTGAGACTGACCGGGCGCCGTGGTGGCTGAAGGTGCAACCGGCTGCAGGCCCGTAACGGATGAATGTACCATCCGGCCCATATGCCAGAGCTGGCAGACAATCCGCCCACCCCTGTCATGGACAGCCTTCGTGATTGGCTTCCACGCCTCAACCTGCTCGTCTGACCAGATGCCCGGCGCGTAGGGCCAGCCCAGACCTTCGCGGGAGATGCCTGTTGCCTCTGTGATGATGAGGCCGGCCTCCGCTCTCTGCGCGTAATACTTTGCCATGATCGCTGTTGGAACAGCGTCCCGGCCCGCACGCGCTCTCGTGAGGGGAGACATGAAAATGCGGTTTTTTGCCGAAAATCCACCAAGTTCAATGGGATCAAAAAGATCGGGCATGAAAGGGTACTCCCTGATCGAAACTTCTATAGTTCGATAACGATCGAACTATAGAAGTGTTGCGTCAATTCTTCAAGGAAGGGATAAGACGCCGTATGCCGTGCCATGACTCGCCCGATCTGAAAAAGCTCGATCTGATTACGGTCCTCAGGGCTCTGGCTGATCCCGTGCGTCTGGACATTGTTCAGCGTCTATATGTTCTGGGCGAGGCGAATTGTGCCGCCCTGATCGGGGCACGCCCGAAGTCCAGCATGTCCCATCATTTTCAGGTTTTGCGAGAAAGCGGGGTTCTGCACACCCGAATTGAAGGCGTGCAGCACCATAATTCCCTCCGCCTTCAGGAACTTGAAGAACGCTTTCCCGGGCTGATGCAATCAATCCTCGGTGGGGCAGACGCCACTCAGTTGCGGCGCCAGACTTCTTCCTGAACAAACACCGCGAACGTCAGCCACACGAAAAACGGGATCTGAAGCTTAGCGGCGGACGGATCAGCTTTTTTTGCCGTCCAGATCGACGCGCCTGATGTCACGACCAGACCAATGCAGATCGCCAATCCTGCATCCAGACGCCGCTTCCGGAAAACTGCGAACGGAAAGCCAGCTACGCCAGCAACACAGATAGCCCAGAGCCAAAGTGCTGCGGTCCGTGCGCAGGAACGTTCAGCTCGCAGAAGACGATACCCAGACCATGCCAGCAGGCCGTCCAGAAGGGTCCAGACCACGGCATACACAGGGGCTGGCGGCGAGAAATCTGGCTTGTTCAGATGGTGATACCAGCGCCGGGTTGAGCCATCTTCGGCCGGGCTGATCTCCCGGCCAAGATATTGAGCTCCGAAAACCGTTCCAGCAGCCAGAGCGGCGTCAATAATGCGTCCCATGATGTCTGTCCTGATATGATCTTGTCAGTAACAACGCATCAGGAACTGGAATGTTCAGCCGGAAGACCTTACGGGGCGCTGGGAGGCACGCCGAAATCGAGTTCTGCCATGACGCGACCTGCCTCAGGGCTCCACAAAAGAACGCGTTCAGCGCCCGGGCGCCCTAATGTTACAGCCATCATGCCGTCCGGCCGTGCGGTTACAGCCGTAATATGTTCCCCCTCTCCCAAGGGCAACGCAAGGCGCGTCGACGACCCGGATGGCGGCGCAGAAATACTGACATCATGATGCGGATGCATAACGCGATGTGCGATCACACCAATCATGACCGCCACCCCGGCGACGATCATAACCCCCATGATAATGACGGCGCCGAGCAGCGCTTTCGGTGTGCCTGACTCGCTGCCCGCTTGATCCTCGGCTAAACCCTGATTCATGTCAGATCCTGAAACCCCGTTCCGTCTTGTTGTTGATGCCAGCCTGGCCGGCCAACGCGTTGATCGCGCCCTTGCTGACGCCATCGGCACGATTTCCCGCTCCCGGGTCAAGACCCTGATCGAAGAGGGTCATCTGACCCGCAACGGCCAGATCGTCAATGAGCCCGCCGATACACTCCGTGACGGGATGGAGCTTGTGCTTTCGTTCCCTACTCCACTTCCGGCTCGTCCCCTGGCGGAAAATCTGCCCCTGACGATCTTATATGAAGACCGGGACCTGATCGTTCTGGATAAGCAGGCCGGTCTTGTGACCCATCCTGCGCCCGGCAACGAAACCGGCACTCTGGTCAACGCCCTTCTCGGACATTGCGGCGAAGGGTTTGAAGGCATTGGTGGGGAGAAACGCCCCGGAATCGTACACCGGCTCGATAAGGACACATCAGGCCTGATGGTGGTGGCCAAGAATGCCATGGCTCATAACGCCCTGTCGGAAGCATTCGCTGCGCGCGACATAGATCGTGCTTACATGGCCCTTGCCTGGGGTCTACTGCCCTCATCCGGCGAATTTGACGGTGCCATCGGGCGGGACAAGAAAGATCGCAAGCGCATGGCGGTCGTTCAGTCAGGCGGAAAAACCGCTCTCACGCGTTTCAAACTTCTGGAGCCGATCCATGCAAGCGTCTCTTTGATCGAGTGCAAACTGGCCACGGGGCGAACCCACCAGATTCGTGTTCATCTCTCACAGGCAGGACACCCTCTGCTCGGAGACCCCGTATATCTGCGTCGTATTCCGGCCGCAGCCCGCGGTTTACCTCAGGATGCGAAAGAAGCGGCTCTCGATTTCCCACGCCAGGCTCTCCATGCCGCCCGACTCGGCTTCATTCATCCCAGGACAAAAAAGCCACTTTCTTTCGAAACTGCGCCTCCTGAAGACTTCCAGACCTTGAAAATGCGCCTGACAGGCTCAACCTCTGAAAGTTCTTGACCTTTTCGGTTCCACCTGTCATAAACTCACTTATCCGACGAGCTGACGCGCCGCCGGAACGGATCGTACCACCGTGCACTGCCCAATCTGGGGGTAAGCGGCTGGGGACGTGATAGTCCTTCCCAATGCGTCACCTGGGTGTGAGGAACTTTGCCTCTGCCAGTTCGTATGAGTCTACTCCTCATCGAGCCAGGCACACCCCCGGGCGAAAGGAATCGAAGACCATGGCATCTCCAGCTGTCATCTCCGTGGGTCCTGAAAACAACCTGACCCGTTATCTCCAGGAAATCCGCAAATTCCCCCTTCTGACGCCGCAGGAAGAGCTCGATCTCTCCCGTGCCTGGCGCAAGAATGAAGACACCAGTGCGGCACACCGCCTGGTGACGTCTCACCTTCGTCTCGTGGCCAAGATTGCCATGGGCTATCGCGGCTATGGCCTCCCGGTGAATGAGCTCATCAGTGAGGGCAACATCGGTATGATGCAGGCTGTCCGCCGCTTCGACCCGGAGCGCGGCTTCCGCCTTGCAACCTACGCCATGTGGTGGATCCGTGCCGCCATGCAGGAGTATATTCTGCACAGCTGGTCACTGGTTAAAATCGGTACGACAGCTTCGCAGAAAAAACTGTTCTTCAATCTCCGTCGCCTGAAAGGGCAGATGCAGGCGATTGATGATGGTGATCTGAAGCCCGAGCAGGTGAATTCCATTGCCACCACGCTCGGCGTTCCGGAACAGGACGTGGTGTCTATGAACCAGCGTCTCGCTGCCCCGGACCATAGCCTGAATGCGCCCCTGCGTATTGATGGCGAAGGCGAGTGGCAGGACTGGCTGGTGGACGACAATGAAAACCAGGAGCAGACTTACGCGGCGTCCGAAGAGTTCAGCGGTCGTAAAGCTCTTCTCGATCAGGCCATGATGACCCTGAATGAGCGCGAACGTCACATTCTGGCCGAGCGTCGCCTCAAGGAAGAGCCATCTACGCTGGAAGATCTTTCTCACCACTACAACGTGTCACGTGAGCGGATCCGTCAGATTGAAGCACGCGCCATGGAGAAGCTTCAGAAGGCCATGTCGGCCGAAGTTGAGCTTCGTCGTCGGGAGAATGGCCTTCAGGCCTGAACAGACAAAATGCTCTTCAGAAAAGCTGCCAGATATATTTCTGGCAGCTTTTTTTGTTTCTATTGGCTCGTTAAGAAATTGATCAAAAATAGAAATAACTAGTTTATTACAATATAATACACGATTAACCTGTAATGGAATGAAGTCTTGTAAAAATATAACCAGAAAATTTTCCTGTGACCAAAAATCGAAACGAATTTTTATTAAATTTAAGTTTATTATTTTTTATCATACTCTGCAGAACGCAGACATTTGGAAATCCTCTCATCTATTCTGACGAGGAATTTTATCTCTTCGGAGGCGGTAGAATTCTTCATGGAGATCTTCCCTACCTTCAGTTCTGGGACAGAAAACCGGTTGGAATATTTCTGCTTTACGCATTTTTCCACCTTTTCGGCCCTTACAGAATTTTCGCCTATCAGTTCGGCGCGGTGATTGCCGTCTGGGGTACGGCCTGGCTTCTGTTTCGCATGGGGAAAACCATCGCTTCCACGACAGCTGCTTTCCTTTCAGCCTTGCTCTATCCAGCCCTCCTCAATCTCTCACGGGGAGAAGGAGGTCAGACCCCGATTTTCTATAATTTCCTCGTAACAGCCGCCATCGCTCTTGTTTTGCATGATCTTCTGCAGCCCGATGGAAAAATTCGAAGAAAAACAGCCCTTTTCGCCATATTTCTGTTCGGCCTCGCCATGCAGATAAAATACACTGTCGTCTTTGAAGGGGCGTTCGTTGGAATTTACTATGTCGTCAGGCAGTATCTAATTTCCCGATCCGTCTCCGAGGCCTTGAAAGACACTGGTCTTCTGGACCTTATCGGCCTTCTTCCTACATTTCTTGCTTTTTTCTTCTATGTCATGATCGGGCATCCAGGAGCATGGATTTTCGCCAACCTGGATTCCATTTTCCTGCGAGGTCATTTTCCAGACGGAGAAGTGCACCACCTAGAAATTCAAATACTGAAAGCGGCTCTTCCTCTCCTGCCAGGATTAATAGCCACGATACTGATCGCACGTGCGCGATCATGGCCTGCCCATTATGTCTTTCTCATACTCTGGGCCGGAGCTGCCTGTTTGGGAGTCATCGCATTTGGGGGATGGTATCCTCATTACATTTTGCCGCTTTATGCTCCGCTAGCTCTGGCCTGCGTATCGCTCTGGACCTGGAAAGCCGGCCGGGTATGGCTCATTGGTCTTCTTTGCGTCGTCTCAATTGTCGGACAGCTTAGTCTGCACAGACACCGCATAAACGACGGCGATCAGCGAAATTTTCAGGCCATGTTGGATGTCTTCAAACAAAAACCGGGCTGTGTTTTTGTTTATCAGGGACCACCTGCCCTGTATGACACACCTTATTGGTGCACTTTGACCAACCATCCTTTCCCGGGCCATTTCAACACAGCAGTTGAAGCCCATGCGACCGGGATGAATGTTCTTCAGGAACTCGATAAAGTTCTTGCCAGAAAACCTGAATATATCGTCACGGAAGATGCCTCTCCCTTACGGGAAAATATTGCGGCACGGCGTGAGGTCTTTAAGGCTATCAAAGCAGACTACACGCCAGTATATCGCTTCACAAGCGTAAGTAACTCACTCTACATCTACCGACATAGGTAACTTGTTACTGGGAGAGAGGCACGGCCAAAGCTAGGCCGCCCGCCATTGCGCCGCCGCCTTTACGATGCTGATCGGGATGATTTTCCGCAGCAGCATCGTTGATTTCACCAACTTTATTGGAAAAGAAATCGGGCTTCACATAGGCGTCAGGCTGCGCTGAATCCTGAGGGCCTTCAATATTCTCATCTGGGACTGGAGCCGCACCGAAGCCCGAGGTCATTTGCTGAGCCACAACTTCTGCCCGATGATGGTCCAGACCGCGCATTAGGGCCGCCCCTTGCCGCGGGTCAGCCGATACTTCCTGGGACAGCGAGGCGTTGAAAGGATGCGTAAACGCTGAGAATGGCTTCTTTGCCGCCGAAACTGGCTGCACAGGCTCTGCAGCCAATGCACCACATGTCCCTACTGCCAGAGCAAGCAGTGGAAAAGACTTCATCAGCATAGGCAGAAGGCGCATCAGGCGGTTTCCAGCACGACAGGGAGCTGAAAGCAGTGTGGTGGGTCGAAGCCTCAAATTACAATTGAAAAAGTTAGAAAGTTTCGTGACGTCACAAAACGTGATCCTCCCAAGCGTCTGAAACGAGCATTTTCTAAAGCTTACTTGACATTCCAGCCCAAAAAGTAAAGCCTGCTTTACAGTAGGAGGGCTTAGACATGCTGTATGGTCGGCAATATCTCATCGAACTCGGTAGCGCGCTCGCGCTATATCTCGCGCTGCTGTTCGGGGCCAATTATCTGCAACAGGCACTCCACCCGGCACCTTTAACAAGAATAATACTGGCACTCACACCTATGGTGGGAGCGGTCACAGCGGCATGGGTCATCATGCGTGCAATCTGGCGAATGGATGAATTACAACGTCGGATTCAGTTGGATGCCATTGCAATATCATTTTTGGGAACCGCTCTACTGACCTTTGGCTGGGGCTTTGCCGAAAGTGCCGGGTTACCAAAGCTCAGAGCCTTTGCAGTCTGGCCGGTCATGGGAACCCTCTGGTGGGTCGGTGGCGTTGTCGCTCAAAGGCGCTATCGATGAACAACTGCCTCAAGGAACTTCGGGCAGAACGAAGCTGGAGCCAGGCCGATCTGGCAGCAGAGCTGGCGGTTTCAAGGCAGACAGTCAACGCCATTGAAAAAGGGCGTTACGACCCGAGCCTGCCGTTGGCGTTCACAATTTCACAGCTTTTTGGCCGCAGTATTGAGGAAATTTTCTTCCCGTAAACCGACCATAAAAAAAGCGGGGAGATTGCCCTCCCCGCTTTTTCAGAACTCAGTCCAGACCAAGCTGGTGTCCGGTTGTGCGAAGCACCTCGATGCCCGGAAGGATTTTTCCTTCCAGCCACTCCAGGAACGCACCACCCGCCGTGGAGACATAGCTCATCTGGCCAGCAACCCCAGCATGACGCAGCGCGGAAACGGTGTCTCCACCTCCTGCCACAGTGCGAAGCTTGCCTTCCTGTGTCAGGCGAGCAGCTTCCTGTGCAACCTCAACCGTTGCACGATCAAACGGCTCGATCTCAAACGCCCCGAGTGGACCGTTCCAGACCAGCGTTTTCAACGTAGCCAGACGTTCGTTGATCAGCGCAACAGTGCGCGGACCAGCATCAAGGATCATGGCGTCGGCTGGCACTTCGCCAATCAGGCAGGTTTCGGTTTCTGCACCGGCCTTGAACTCGCGAGCCACAACGGCATCCACTGGCAGAATGATTTCACAGCCCTTTTCCTGCGCCAGATGCGCAATCTTGCGAGCTGTTTCGTGCATGTCCGCTTCCTGAAGGGACTTGCCGACATTCATACCTTCTGCCGCCAGGAACGTGTTGGCCATGGCACCAGTGATGAACAGTGTGTCCACCTTCGCGATGACATTGCCAATCAGATCCAGCTTCGTGGAGATCTTGGAGCCACCGATGATGGCACCAACCGGACGCTCCGGATTCTCTAGAGCCGCCGACAGAGCGGATAGCTCAGCCTGCATCAACCGCCCGGCGAAAGACGGAAGATCGTGCGCCACACCTTCGGTAGACGCATGGGCGCGATGCGCTGCCGAGAAGGCATCATTGACGAAAATATCGCCATTCTGCGCAATCGCCTTGGCGAATTCCGGATCGTTGGCTTCTTCACCCGCATGAAAGCGCGTGTTTTCCAGAACCAGCACTTCCCCATCATTGAGAGCCGCAACAGCGGCTTCAACAGTCGGGCCTACGCATTCCGGAACGAAGCCAACAGGCTTGCCCAGAACTTCCCCAAGCTTTTCAGCAATCGGACGCAGGGACATGCCAGGAACGACCTTGCCCTTCGGGCGGTCGAAATGGCTGAGGACCACAACGCGCGCGCCCTTACCGGCAAGCTCATTGATGGTCGGGGCAACGCGCTCGATGCGCGTGGCGTCAGTGATGACGCCGTCATGCATCGGCACGTTCAGATCAGCCCGGACGAGCACGCGCTTGCCGCGTGCCTCCAGGGTGTCGAGCGTGCGGAAAACCATGGGTCAGAGGCTCCCGAAAGCAGCAGCCGTGTCGGCCATGCGGTTGGAGAAACCCCACTCATTATCATACCAGGCGCAGATACGAACGAGCTGGCCGCCATCGACCAGCGCCGTCTGTGTTGCATCGAACGTGGAAGACGCAGGGGAGTGATTGAAATCCGTGCTGACCAGCGGCGCCGTGTTATAGTCCAGAACGCCCTTGAGCTTGCCTTCGGATGCAGCGCGGATCGCTTCGTTCACGGCTTCAGCAGAAGCAGGAACGGTCTTCGGCACGAAGTCGAGCGAGACAAGAGAAACGTTCGGCGTCGGGACGCGGATCGCCGTGCCATCCAGCTTGCCCTTCAGGTGCGGCAGAACCAGACCAACAGCCTTGGCAGCACCCGTGGACGTCGGGATCATGTTCAGAGCCGCAGCGCGAGCACGACGGGGATCCTTGTGCAGGGTGTCCACCGTGCGCTGGTCACCGGTGTAGGAGTGAATCGTGACCATGTAGCCGCGCTCGATGCCGAACGCTTCGTCCAGAACGTAAGCGACAGGAGCCAGGCAGTTCGTGGTGCAGGATGCGTTGGAAATGACCTTCATGTCCGGCGTCAGAACGTCATCGTTCACACCGAAAACAATGGTGGCATCCACATCCGTTGCAGGAGCAGAGACGATGACGCGCTTTGCGCCAGCTTCCAGCAGGGCAGCGGCCTTTTCACGCGTGGTGAAGAGACCCGTACATTCCATGGCAACATCGATGCCTTCGAATGGAACCTTGGACGGATCACGCTCGGCAGAAACGGTAATCGGACCGTAAGTACGGCCGTTTGCTTCAATGATGAGCGTATTGCCTTCAGCGCGGACCTTGCCCGGCAGGCGGCCATGAACGCTGTCATAGGCCAGAAGGTGTGCGTTTGCTTCGACCGAACCAAGATCGTTGATGGCTACGACCTCAACGTCCGTACGACCGCTCTCAATGATGCCGCGCAGAACGAGACGTCCGATACGTCCGAAACCGTTGATTGCGATTTTTACCGCCATGCCTGCCTACTCCGCTATTCTGACGAAAGGGCTTCTTCCATAGCACCGCCACAGCGAAGCAACAGGGGGTTGGCATAGTTTTTCATGAACTTGATGCGCTTAATCTTGCCGAAACCCTCCGTTCCTGCGACGGTCCCGCGCAATATGGCTGCATTTGTCCGACATTTTCGTTCGCCCCGAGGCATCATGGCTCCACGCGCTCTCTCTCTGGCAGGCTGCATCCTGCTGGCTACGCCCCTGCTCGCGGGCTGCAAACTGGTTGATCAGCGCACGTTCAACCCGCAGGCAGGCAAACCGCCTCAGCCGTATATCCCGCCACCGCCCCCCGCCCCGAAAGCGAAACCGCCATTCCTGCAAATCGAAGGCGGGACTCCGGAATCCGAATACGGCCCTGTCGTGGATCGGGCTGTTCAGTCAGCGTTGGCCCGCAAGGAAAATGTCCTCTTTATCGTCAGGCTTCTGGTCCCGCTTCAGTCTGATCCGGCCGCACAAACCAAAGCCATGACGGAGGCTACACAGACGGATCTGGAGCCTGTCGCTCACAGGATCAGCGCGGCCGGTGCCCAGCCTATCCAGATCGAGATGCACGCCCTTACCGATCCATCGGTCCAGCGTCCGCTGATCCGCGTGGATGTTCGCTAAAACCAGACTCCACGGAAACATCACTTTATGCCAAGTGCAGCCTGTGCCGTCCTGACCCATAATGCCGCTCCTCTCCTGAAGGAGTGGCTGCTGTGGCATCTGACACTCGGTTTCGATCGTATTCTCGTTCTCGATGCAGGCTCCACAGACGAGACGCAGGCTGTTGCACTCACAGCTGAACATGTTGGTCCTATTGAATTTCATGAGTTCACCGGCGACGATGAACTCTCTCCTGAAGAGCTCCGCAAGACCTTAACGGCCGAAGCGGCTCGTCTGGTGGGTCAGGAACAGGATTGGCTCCTGGTTCTGGACGTTGATGAATTTCTAGATCCGGACACAACGCTGGAGCACCTACTGGCAACAGCGGGAGACGCTGACGCCATCGCCATCAACTGGTGCATCTACGGAAAGCCCCTCAAGCCTGTTCCGGCCCCTTCTGTCATTCAGGCGTCACCCTATCGGAGTGCCGTCACTTTCCCTGACAACCGGATGGCCCGTCTGCTTGTCCGGACGAAAAAACTCCCAACTTCGATAGACGTCCTGTCTCCGGACCTATCCCCTGAACGCATCGTCCATCCGGATGGCACGCCAGTCGATCGGATCGGCCCTGGTGTCGCCGTCTCATGGAAAGGAGCGCGCATTCTTCATTATGTCTGGGCAGGAGATCCAGATATGCCTCATCATCTTGCAGATCATTATTTCTGCCGGGATGAGGAAGATCTATCCCCAAGACGACGACTGCCTGAAGTCTCCATGATCTGGCACGATCTCATGGATACTCAGGCCTATCGTGGATTGGAAAATCTTCTTCAAAACCTGACGCAAAAGCCCTCCCTGGCACTCTCTGAGCTACCGGATGCAGGAAGCTCCATGCCAGACCATGGTCAGCATGAGCAGTTTTCCTTCCATCGTATCCGGCCATCCGCCGAAGAGCAGCTCCTTCTAACGCCTCAGAGTGCCCCTTTCCCAACGCGCACACGGGCTTGCTTCATCCAAGATGTAACAGGCGATTTTCTGGTCGTAGGAGCAGATGGATCTCCCCGCTTTTCCAGCGACCCAAATATAAAAACGACAGACAAATTGGTCGGCATTTATCAGGATAGCCATCCTGAAATCCTGATGCTTTCGTCTCTCAATGGACATCCAGTTCAACTGACGGACCCATCTCTTCTTCGGCCTGTTCTGAAAATACGCTGGATTGACGCTGACACATTCGTTTTCGCGGGCGATAGCGGGTTTGGCGAGACCCAGTTCCAATTCGTGCCGACCGAAGAGAAAATCCTTCTGGATCTACCTGCGCTTCCGGCTGTCGACACACCGGGAGGCCTGTCTTTCAAGGGATTCTGTGCATGGTTTATCCGTCATCCCCACTGCGCATTGAGAGATGTAGCGCGTGTGATAGCCCTACTCTCTGAAATGGGACGGAAAGATATGGGAAACGCTGTACCAGAATTGCAAACGTTCCTCTGACTTTCAGAGAATACGTGACAGTATCAGACCAGCTAGCGCCCCCAAGGCCAGCAGGATCAGGCCATTCCTCAGACGGGCTCCAAGTGGGAGCCCTGCGGGGATCGCTGCCATAGACGTTGCACTTTCCCGCAGCGCGACAATTTCTTCCTGTTGCGCACGCTCTTCTTCCTGTCGCTGCCAGACACGCCCGCTCATTCTGCGAATATAATGGCCCGCATCAGCGGGCGTCGTTGCGGAATGATCCACCAGCCGTTCCGCCAACGTCCGATTGGCAGTATGCCCAACGCCCAGAACACGATGTGCCACACAGTTGGAGAGCGCCTCCAGCACCAACGGATGCTCAAACACTGTGAAGTCGGAAACATCTCCGCCGCCACGGATTAGAACCATAATATCTTCCCGGCACGTGCCTATGGCATCGGCGATACGGTGCGGATCGGTCATGGCTACAGGAAGTGCGCGGATACGCTCTGAACGCCAGCCGCCTCCAAGCGCCTGAAGGAAATCTTCCGAGACTAGTGCGCTGGAGGACGCAGAATGAATGAGAAGCAGTCGGGCGTCTCTGCGGTCAGGGTAAGGCTGAAACTGCCAGCTCAATCCTCTCAGAACATCCAGCAGAGATCGCTCTGCCCGGTCCACTTTCTGACGGACGGGATCGTGTGGTTCAACGGTGAGCACTTCAAACCGGAGGGCAACCTGTCCCCGCAGATGACGGGCGCGCAAAAATCCTGTCACACGGACATGATCTCCAGCACGCACATCTGCTGCCGCCAGAACCAGCTTGGTCGCTTCCAGCGAAATGGACGTCCCGAGCTGCGGATCGACCAAAGGAAGCTGATAATATTTCTTGTATGCGTTAGGCGCGACATCACCCAACTGCCCCTCAACCGCAAGCGGGAAACCCCACTCTTCGAAGTGGGCACAAATCTTATCCAGCCGGGCCGTGAACAGATCCTGAACCTGAAGCGGTGACAGGACTGGCATGGCAGCCATATCACTGGCTGAAGAATCAGTTCGGGTGCGTCTCGGAAAAGCGTCCATGCCGCACCATATGGAGTAAGAACAGATGTTCTCACAGAGGGTGCAGCAGCCCTCACAGCATTTTTTTATGTATTTTCAGAAGGTTGGTCCGTCTTGACCGGTTCTGCTCCTCAGGATCTTCTCCTCCGACTTCAAAAGTCCAGTTTTCGGGCACGGTTTCATCTGGATGAACAGGCTCGCCTCTACCTGGAAAGCCGCGGCCTGAATGCTGTCATGGAACATGGTGCTGCTTTCATCCGGGATCGTCTGGCACCTGCATGGCCAGCACAGGACGGAAAGCAGACGCCGATGCGAGGGCATCCGGTCTTCATCGCACAGCATGCAACGGGCTCATGCTGCCGGGGGTGTCTCGCGAAATGGCATGGTATTGCCGTAGGAAGGCCTCTGACCAGCGAAGATCAAGAGGCAATTCTTGCCGTGTTACGAGCCTGGATTCTAAAGGACATGGGGACAGATGTTCCCAGTACGCCAGCTCAGGGTGTGTTGTTCTGAATTTTCTTACCTCGTGGCAGAAATCGCTCCGCCAGCAGAATAACAACAATTGCAAAAGCACCCATTTCGATTTGCGAACGGGTTTCCGCCTGAATCATCATGGCAATGATTGCAAGGGCAATCAGCGCAAGCGCCACGTAAGCCCCAACGGCCTTCTGGGGCATGAGCTTTAACCGTCCCAGAACAAGCAGGGCGTTATTAAAAAGCATAAATCCGCCGGTCAGGCTGACAAGAACAGCAAAAATGACGCCCGGCGACAGAACGGCCGTTACCGCAACCAGAATGGCACTTCCAACACTGGCGAGAAGCGCGCGACGGGGAAGCTGCGTTTTAGGCTCAACCGCCAGAAAGACCGCAGGAGCATCTCCCTGTTCAGCCAGTTCGAACAGGATGCGCGAGGTGACGTAAATCCCGGAGTTCAGGCTGGAAAGGGCCGCTACGAGGATGACAATGCCCATTGCCAACCCGGCGAAAGGCACATGAAACCGGTTCAGAACCAACAAAAATGGTGACTGTCCAGGTACGATGTCACTCCAGGGCACCAGGCACAGAATCATCGAGATGGTCACAAGGTAGAAGCCACCAATACGAAGGGGGATGGTCCGTGTTGCACGGGCAATGTTCACTTCCGTGTTGTCGGACTCGACCGCGGCCACCGTCGCAATCTCGCTACCACCCATTGAGAACAGCACTGTCGGAATAACAGCAAGAAGTGCCATCAATCCGTGAGGCATGACACCCCCGTGCGAAAACAGGTTTTCCTGCACGGGAATGGAATGTGCACCAAATGCCCAGATACCAATTCCGATGAAAAGTACGATAGCGGCCACTTTGATGGCTGAAAACCAGTACTCGAACTCCCCATACCCTTTGACGGACAGGAGATTAATGGCGGTCATAACGCCCAGAACGAGCAGTTCCAAAACGGCGTAAGGAACTGGGATATATGGCGTGAGCATGGATGTTACGGCAATGGCTTCAACGCCAATGACCGTCACCCAGGTCAGCCAGTAGGTCCAGCCCGCGACGAAACCAAAGCGATCCCCAAGAGCATGGCGGATCTGTCCGAGAAATGACGCACGCCCGGGTGTCTGTGAAGCAAGGTCTCGCATCATGCCATTCACAAGCCAGACCAGAAGTCCCGCCAGAACATATGACACGATGACGGCCGGTCCACCCATCGACAGGGCAGCCGAGCAGCCGATGAAAAAACCAGCACCAATCACCCCGCCCAAGGCAATCATGACAACATGTCTCGTCCGGAGACTTTGGGCGAGCTGATCTGTCTGGGTCATGAAGTGTCCTTGTCCGTGGTCTGTGTCAGACTGGAAGATCCCTGTTATCTGCCAGGGTTTCCATGGTCATGTATGAGGTGATGGCATCCAGCTCGACCTTGCTGATGATCTGCTGGTAGACACGATCGAAATCGTTCATGTCGCATGCCACGACCTTGAGAAGATAATCATACTCACCGGCAATCCGGTAAAAATCAACGATGTTTGGGATCGAAACGACCACTTTGCGGAACGTTTCAAACCATTCGTGTGAATGATGACGCGTCCTCATCAGCACAAAAACCGTCAATGTCAGGCCAAGCGCCTGAGCGTTGAGACGGACGGTATCGTGGCTGATGATTCCACTTTCCCGCAGGGCGTTCAGGCGCCGCCAGCAGGCATTCTGGGAAAGGCCAACCTGTTCGGCCAGTTCACGCTGCGACGGGGTCCCCTGCTTCTGGAGAATGCGAAGGATGGCACGGTCCGTTTGATCGATAATTCTGCTCATAATGATGTA
This sequence comes from Gluconobacter sp. P1D12_c, assembly GCF_018812105.1. NCBI lineage: Bacteria > Pseudomonadati > Pseudomonadota > Alphaproteobacteria > Acetobacterales > Acetobacteraceae > Gluconobacter > Gluconobacter sp. P1D12_c. Next base: position 22,416 of record NZ_JACSIQ010000003.1, on the reverse strand, counting down.
AATGACAACAAAAAACCGGTTTTCGTCTACAAGAAAGAGACAGTTTCCTATCCACCATTGAGATATTTTCCTCTGACGAGATCAGGTAAGAGGACAGGGCATCATGGAAACGATCGGCAGTCTCGACAACAGTGCAACAGCGCTTGAGCAATTTGAGAAAATGCTCCGTGCAGGTGGTCGCGACGCCCTCCGCAAGGGCGTCCTTGGAGACGGCACGAAGTTCATGAGCCCGTTTGGTGTTCAGTCGCTTCTTTATGCAGACTATGTCGCTTCAGGCCGTGCGCTTGTTCAGGTTGAGACATTCGTCATGAACGAAGTTCTTCCCTACTACGCCAACAGCCATACTGAAGCGTCTTTGTGCGGGGCATACATGACGCGAATGCGTAATGCGGCGCGTGATGCGATTGCTCGCCTTTGTCATGCCCCCAAGGATCGTTTCACGACCATTTTCATGGGTAACGGCGCCACGGCAGGCCTGAACCGTCTCGTACATCTGCTGGAAATCCCTGCCCGCTGTGCTGCTGGAAATCGTCCGATCGTTTTCATTGGCCCGTACGAGCACCACTCCAACATCCTCCCCTGGCGGGAAAGTGGCGCCGAGATCATCGAGATCCCGGAAGCCGAGAATGGTGGTCCAGATCTTGCCATTCTTGAACAGGCATTGACCACCTGCGACGAAGGCCGCCTGAAAGTCGGCTCTTTCTCCGCAGCATCAAACGTCACCGGCATCATGACGGATGTAGATGCCGTAACGGAACTTCTGAAAAAGCACGGTGCTCTGGCGATCTGGGATTATGCCGGTGCCGCTCCGTATCTTCCCATCGACATGAAGCCGGGCACGCCTTTCGAAAAAGATGCCGTGGCGGTGTCCTGTCACAAGTTTATCGGTGGCCCGGCAGCCTCAGGCGTCCTGATCGTCCGCAATGACGTCGTGACGCGATGCGGCCCGGTTCTCCCAGGCGGAGGAACAGTACGGTTCGTTTCCCCCTGGAACCATGACTACACCACGAGCCTTGCAGCTCTCGAAGAGAGTGGAACACCAGACGTGGTGGGAGACATCCGCGCGGCACTGGCCTTTATCGTCAAGGACGTCATCGGCCAGACTTTCATGAGCGACCGCAATGCGGAGCTTCGCGCCCGCGCTGTTGCCCGTTGGAGCAAAAACCCGAATATCCGCATTCTTGGTCACGCCACAGCTGAAGCCCTGCCCATCTTCTCCTTCCAGGTCCGGGACGAAAGCACAGGTGGCTTCATCCACCAGCAGCTTTTCACGCGCATGCTGTCGGACCGCTATGGCATTCAGGTGCGTGGCGGATGCGCTTGTGCAGGACCGTACGCCCATCGCCTGCTCGACATTGACGAAGCGGCCTCGGATGCAATTCGTCAGGCCATTCTGTCTGGGCAGGAAATCGAGAAGCCCGGCTGGACACGCCTGAATTTCAGCGTGCTGATGGATGATGCCAAAGTCGAACGCATTCTCGATGCTGTCGATGATCTGGCGCTCGACCCGCATTCGGTCGCAGCCGCTTACGAATGCGACATCTCGACAGCCCGGTTCCGTCCAAAAGCGGCTGCTTAACTCAGACACGGACGCTCTCTCGCCGTCCCTTCATCTTCAAACCAAAACAGGGCATCTTCCGGACAACAGCAGGAAGATGCTCCATGAAGACTTTGACCGCCGCCGAAACGCGAAAACTGCTCCCCTTTCCCGCTCTTGTGGAGACACTTCGGAAAGCAGCTCAGGACTATCATGCTGGGCAAATTTCCTGCCCTGAACGCATGGTTGTGCCAACGCTTGATCGCTCCGGGACGGTCATGTCCATGGTCGCGTGTGCGCCTGATATTCTCACGACAAAACTTCTGACCCTTTATTCCGGCAACTCCGCACGCAGCCTTCCTGCTATTCAGGGACAAGTCATGTGCATGGATGCTGTTGATGGGCAGTTTCTGTTCGCATTGGACGGCGTTGCCACGACAGAGCGACGCACCGCTGCCATCTCCATGCTGGGGTTGGACTGCTTTCGCCCAGACACTCTGGAAACGGTTCTTCTCATTGGTACCGGCGTACAGGCCAAAGCTCATCTGGAAGCGCTGAATGTGCTTTATCCGGGCCGTACGGTTTATATTCGTGGCCGCTCCCGTGAGAGCGTAGCCCCTCTGACAGGAAGCGACGCATACCCTGCCCTTAGGCTTCGCAATGATGACGAAACCTGCGACCCAGACGTAGTCATCACCGTGACCAGCAGCCAAAGTGTTCTGTACGACGCGCCGCCAAAGTCTACGCGGCTGATTATTGGTGTGGGGGCTTATCGACCGGAAATGATTGAAATTGGTCCAGCCATCGTCAACGGAAGTACCTGTATTGTGGATGATCCCGTTGGTGCACCGTCAGAGGCGGGAGATATCATTCAGGCAGGGAAAGACTGGGAAGAGGTCCAACCTCTAGCCGCTTACCTATCCGGCAGAGAAAAACCGGAAGGTCCGGTATTTTTTAAGAGTGTCGGCTGTGCTGCATGGGATCTGGCAGCGTGTCGCCTCGCCCGACAAACGCTAGGCCTCTAGGAGGCGGCACCCCGTCCGAGAATACTGCTCAGACGGGATAAGCCATCTTTACCAGAGATAGACCAGCTTCATGTAATACGCATTGGTCTCAGGCACGTTTCTGCCATCGACCGAATGGGAATACCGCCCGGTTAATGAGACGCGCTTGGAAATATTGACCATGGCGCCCACACCCAGTGCGACTTCACGCCCACTGGATTCACTGACCCAACTGTTGGCAGTGTTGTCCCGCATTCCGGCTGTGTTCTGCCAGTCGAATGCAAAGAACGGCTCAACAATCTTGCTCGCTTTCCAGCTGAAACGCAGGTTGGAATGAAAGACCGTCCCGGGCGAATAGCTGTGCTCGCCTGTCTTGTGCTTCGTGGATGCTACAATTGCACCCAGATCCCCATCGAAGCTGAAATGCTTCCATTCATAATCGAACATGAAGCTGGACAGGTTTGACCAGTAGCTCGGGGACAACGCATCCCGTGTGCCAACCGGGGTTTGCATGAAGGTCTGGATACCGAAGGTGCTGTGAGCATTCGGCTTGAACCAGACGGCAGGGCCCACGATTGTAGGACCAAGGCCGCCGTAGTCTTTGCCCTGCGCAAGCACGAAGCTTTCCGACTGAATAACTTCGAACGCAAAACCGACATGGGGCAGAGCGTCGAAGCTGCGGAAGTGCACGTACTTCGTCATACCCGCCCAGGTGTGGCTTCCCCCCGTGGGCTGACGGCGGCCACCACTGTCATAAGTGTTTCCCGCCACATTCCCATCTCCGTACTGCACGAGCACGTTGAACGGTTTGAAATCGACCGGCAGGTCGTATTCATGCGGACCAATGATAGCCAGTGGAATATCGGCTGCATGGACCGCAACTGCTGGCAGAAGGGATGACGCGGGCAATAGGATACTCAGGGCCCGGAGACACCCTCCGGACCAGATTTTGCGAACCATGACTTTTATTTCCGTAGAAGAAGAAACTGGAGCGCCTCCAGTAAAGAAAGCGCTCCAGTAGTAATAAGGCCAGATCAGTGCGCGGCTGCGCCCTGCTGTCCGTCAATCGTGTAAGCGATGATATAGTCACCGCTGCGGGTGCCAAGGCCCCCATGACCACCAGCGGCAATCAAAACATATTGCTTCCCGCCAATTTGATAAGACATCGGGGTTGCCTGTCCACCAGCCGGCAGACGGTCACGCCAGATAACCTTACCGGTCGAAACATCAAAGGCACGCAGGTAATCGTCAGCTGTCGCACCCATAAAGGATACGCCACCCTTGGTGATGACACTGCCACCGATGTTGTACATGCCGGTCGGAAGCGGAAGGTTGTTGTGCGTCCGGAAAGGACCGGTGTCGCGCGTCGTACCAACCGGGTGCTGCCAGACAATTTTCTTTGTCACCAGATCGATAGCGGTGATCGTACCCCAGACTGGCCCCTTGCAAGGGATCTGAAGCGGATTCAGCCACGGGCTGGTGTAAGCGATGTAAGGCGTACCGTAGTCAGGAGAGACACTAAGCGCATCGCCCTTGGCTTCCGGCTTGTCACCCTTGCCATCCCACTTCGGCAGGATACCACTGGTTTCAGCGTGGTTACGCTTCTCCAGACGGATGCGGAACGGCAGGTAGCTGGCGTTGGCGATCAGCAGCTTGCGCTGCGGGTCGATGGACGCACCCTGCCAGTCAACCACACCATAGAATGCCGGATAGACGATCGTCGTCTTGCCAACATGCGGCGGCGTGAACTGACCTTCATAAGCGGACTGACGGAACTGGATGCGGCAGATCATCTGATCCAGCAGCGTCGCGCCCCACATGTCGCTTTCCTTCAGGTCAGGCGGCGTCAGAGACGGCAGACCAACAGCAAACGGCTGCGTCGGAGACACATGGTCGTCTGCAGCAACGCCAGCAGTTGGAACCGGACGTTCCTCAACCGGGTAACCCGGAACAGGCTTGCCTGTGCGACGGTCCAGAACGAAGAACTCACCGCGCTTCGTGGTCTGGATCAGAGCCGGGACGGTTTCACCGTTCGGGCCTGGCAGATCAACCATCGACGGGCCAATGGCCAGATCCATGTCCCACAGATCATGATGCACGGTCTGGAAGGTCCAGCGACGCTCACCGGTTTCGATATCGAGAGCAATCGTTGCACTGGAGGTTGCATCGTCGAACGGACGGCGTGAACCACCCCAGTTATCCGGCGGGGAGTTACCCATCGGCAGGTAAAGCAGGCCGAGGTTCTCATCTGCCGTGTAAACGCCCCATGCATTCGGGGTGTCACGCGTCAGCTCGTCGTTCGGGCCGGGCTTCCAGTTTTCCGGGTTGTGACCGGCATCCCAGGCCCACTCAATCTCACCGGAGATCGGGTTGAACGCACGGATTGCACCGGACGGCTCGAAGTTCGCCTGGTTATCAAAAATCCAGCCACCAAGAACCACACGATCCTTCACCACCAGCGGCGGAGACGTCACGAAGTGGAAGCCATGCGGCACATGACCAAGATACTGGCGCAGAGAGATGAAGCCGTGCTCGCCGAAATCTTCGCAGGGCTTGCCTGTTTCAGCATCGACAGCAAGGAGACGAACGTCACCAACCGGGGAGAAGATACGCTTCTGGCAGGCCTTGGAGCCATCAGGAGCGGTATAGTCGTCCGGAGCCTTGTAATAGGAGACGCCGCGGCAGGCGAGATAGACGTTGGCGGCCAGATCTTCAGCAGCAGGCTTCGGATCGAACTTCCACTTCACCTTACCCGTTGCGGCATCAAGGGCCATGACCCAGTTATGCGGCGTGCAAAGGTAGAGCGTGTCATCAACCTTGATCGGGGTAACCTCGAGGTTGAACTCGTGGCCCTGATCCGGACCAGCAACGACGCCTTCGTCAGCCTTCTGGACGTCACCCGTCTGGGTAACCCAGGCGCGCTTCAGGTTGCTGATGTTGGCAGGCGTGATCTGACCCAGCGGGCTGTAACGATCACCGCCGACCGTCCGGCCATAAGCAGGCCAGTCGGCTGCGGGCGTGCCCTTGCCGGTCTCGTCAACCTGGCCAGATGCAGCCATACGCTCGGCCGGGAGCGTGCCATTGATGGAATAGGAGGTGAAGCAGCTTGCAACGATCGCCACAACGGCGATGGCAGCAGAACCAGCCAGTTCCCGCTTGTCCGCAGCCCAGGACGCATTGGAGCGCCAAATCCACGGCAGAAGCATCCAGCAGGCAATGCCAACCAGAGTGAACAGACGAACTTCCAGCCCCCAGATGTTGAAGCCAACTTCAACAACAGACCAGATCGTGGCAACCAGCAGCAGACCTGCATAAATACGGCCTGCCTGAGACGGGTTCCTCAAACTGACGGCAGCCGCCGCAAGCATGACGAGACCAGCCAGCGCATAGAACCAGGACCCACCGAGCACGAGCAGATAACCGCCCCCACCCAGCAGGAACAGCCCAACAAGCGCGAGCAGGATAGAGGTTACTGGAGACAGCACCCTCTGGAGAGAAGAAGACATGACACCTCGTTTTTCAAAAATATGGAAAACCACTTTTTCTGAAATATTTTGTCTCTCTTAATCGCTTAAGGAGCAGGATATGATCCGTCCCCCATATGACTGTGCGAGGGCAGAAAACTGCTGCGCAGGTCTTTCCCTGCCGGCCGGATGATTGTCTTGAAAAGCTTGTTTCTCATCCATGCATCCAACCCCTCGCCAAGAGCGTTACAACAGAAAGGTGAGAGCTACCGGTGGACGAAACTTTCGTTTGAAAGACACGGGCACCAGTCAGTCACGCACTCTGACTGCCTTGTTCCTTCCACATCCCGCGCGACGCTATCCATGATCGGATCTCTTTCACCCGATTGTGACTACATCGTCGCCACCTGTCGCAGTTCTGAGACACATCTGAAAATCGAGAGACACTCATGACCGGCATTACGCCACAGACCGGTCTGTCCGAGTCATGGATCCGGTGCTCCACCAGCTATAACCTTGACCCGGCAGAGCGGTGGGAAACACGTCTTCTGAGCCAGCCGGAGTTGCGTTTTATCAGCAACCGCACGCGCCTCCTGATCCAGCATGCCCTGCCAGAAATGGAGCGCCTGCATACGATGGTGATGGCGCTCGGCTTTACCGTAATGCTGGCTGATGCAAACGGCGTTGTACTGTCACGCCAGACCAGCCGTGACGATCTGACAGGATGCCGTCGGTGGGGTTTCCAGGCTGGTGCACTCTGGGATGAAGCGAATGCGGGCACCAACAGCATCGGAACATGCCTTCAGGAAAAGAAGCCTGTCATGGTGCTTCAAAGCCAGCACTGGCGGCTATGCTTCCGGGGCCTGACCGGCATTGCGGCCCCTCTTTATAATGCTAGTGGAAAACTGGCAGGTGTTCTGAACATCTGTTCCTTTGCGGGAAACGATATCCTGCCATTTGCAGGTTTGCTGATGGAGACCATGACGACCACGGCTCGTAAGATCGAAGAAAGGCTGTTCCGGGAATTTTTCCCCAACGAGACGATCATTACGCTGGGTCTGGCGACAGCGAGTTCAACACCGCTGGTTGCACTGAATACCGATGGGCATGTGCAGGGTGCCACGCATGCGAGCCGGGAACGCATGCACTGGCCGGAAGGCGAACTGGAGCATCTACCTGCTCTGATGAATTTTCTGGACTCAGAAGATGAGCTGAGTTTCCGAAAAGCCGAGGTCCATGTCATCCGCTCAGCCCTAGCCACCACGCAGGGCAATGTCAGCGCAGCAGCTCGGACGCTTGGCATCAGCCGCTCTACGCTTCATCGCAAAATCAAGATGCTAAACCTCATGCCGTAAGCATGGAGTTTAGCTCGCAAATAGCTCTTCGTACTCGGCAGGCTTGAAACCTACACACACGATCTTGCCCTCACGTTCCAGAACAGGTCGTTTGATCATGGAAGGTTGAGCAAGCATCAAGGTAATAGCTTTCTCCTGGGTCATATCTTCCTTTTGCTCTGGTGGCAGCTTGCGAAACGTCGTGCCAGCCTTGTTGAGCAATATCTCCCAGTCAACCTGACCGACCCAGCCTTCAAGAACCGCCCTTGAGATCGCACTCTTCTTGTAATCATGGAATGCGTAATCAATACTGTGATCAGTCAACCAAAGCTGGGCTCTTTTCATAGAGTCACAGGCTTTGATGCCATATAATATGGTCGAATTATTCATGCTGTTTCCCTCAGATAAGCTGCCTAACAATCTTTCTGCCCCCTACACTACCATGAATTTTCGATACTCTTGTGCATCAACAAAGTGATTAATTCTGGCACGACCTGACTGGCATTCTAGCTGTAGCTATATTTTTCAACCGATTGGTGGTTCGGGGTCTCGCGTGATTTGTGGTGTGGTTCGGTAGAGCGCAACAAAAAACCCCGCCAAGTCAGCGACTTAGCGGGGTTTTTAGGGTGTTTCTGGTTGCGGGGGCCTGCAACCAAAGAAAACTGCTGCTTGTCAGCGGGTTCGTAGAGAGGCTCGCTGCATGACATAGTCGATTGATAAACAATCGTTTTTATCAATATTCTATCTCGCTGTGACCTCTTTCGATCAGACCGTGTCAGTCAGCCAGTCCTCGGTTCGAAGACCCTCTACCCGCTGAAATTCTCGCAGATTGCCGGTCACCACAATCAGCCCTCTGCTCCGGGCATGCCCGGCAATCATGAGGTCATATGGACCTATGATACGGCCATTCCGTTCAAGTTCGGCCCGAATGTCTGCCGTATGGGCGGCCGCTTCACTGTCGAATGGCAGGATCGCCAGCCTTGCCGCAAAGTGCTCGACCTCACGTCTTGTGCGCACGGGATCAGACGAGCGTTCCGCGCCATAAAGCAGTTCATATAGAACCACGTCCGAGATGCAGAGTTCCTCCGCACAGCTGTTGAACCTCGGACGCAACCCCTGCGGCCGATCTCGCAATACCTGGATACAGAGGTTCGTATCCAGCAGGTAACGCAGCATTCAGAGCGCCTCACGTTCCTGCATGACCGGCTGGTTCCGCTCCCCCAGATCCACCCCGGGAGCCGCAAAGAAATCATCCCACGCTGCGTCAGCGGGGGCGATGATCCGTCGTGAACCTTCGGACACAATGACGACGTCACGCACTTGCTCCCCGAAGGCGACCATCTTCGGCAGACGCACTGCCTGCGAGCGGTTGGATAGAAAGAGTGTCGTACGGGTCAGCATCAAATATTACTCCCCATGGATATGCATCATGTATATCCCATTTCAACAAAGATGTCCCGTACTTTCGGGCCCCTCCGCACCACATGCATACAATCCGGACAGGTGATACAGTGACCCTTCCGCCTGCCCCATGATGGGATCGCTCTCCTCTCTCCCGGAAAGATAAAAAGACAGCATTCATGACAGACAGGCCACGAACACGAAGTGACGCTTTCGCCCGGGCAAAAGAACGGGGTCGCCACCTGGCAGCCACCATTCTGTCAGGTCCGGACATGCTGACGGGCGAGGTTTTTGCCCACCGTTTTGGCCTGACGGTCTCAGACCTGCCTGATCTGGAACAGGCCCATGCTATCCTCGTTCTGCCAGGGGTCTCACCACGAGAAGCGCGCTATCCGGCCTGGCAGATCAATGCGACGGGACAGCCCTTCCCTGTCCTGCCCGCGCTTTTCGGGGCGCTGGGAGATAGCGGATGGACCATTTATCGCTTTCTGATGCAATCTCATCCCGAACTTGCGGGTCAGACAGCTCTGGAAGCGCTTCGCGATGGCAGGGACGCACTGATCGCCCGACTTGCCCGCAGCCTTGCGGAAGGAACCTTCGCCTGACCGCCCTTGCTAGTCGAACCTTTTCACTTCACCCCCCGCACACCCTCCGAGCCCGCAACGTGAACCGTGATCCCGCCTGTCCGGCAGTTGGTGTCATGACAATAGGCCCGATCATCCGCCGCAACTTCAGCACGGTTTCCGTATCATCCCTTTCCCTCAGCGCGCCGATCAGCTTGCGGGCCTGTGCCGTGAAGCGGCGTGGAGCCGTCAGAACCGCACATTGGTGGGCGCCGGCAATCTGCAGGCTGGCCCGCAGCCGGGCCGCCCGGTCTTCGAGTTGCTGCATCCGCGTCTTCAGCGCAGGCGTATAGAGCCCGTCTTCAATTGCCGTCATCACTGACTGGATACGCCCGTTGACTATTGCAAGCTCGTGGCGCTCCCGTTCCATCCGCCTCTCCTGCAGACCGCCCTGCGCCCGGGCCTCCTGCTCCAGCGGTTCCGCATGCAGCATGATCGTAGCGGCGGCTTCTTCCAGCACCGAACGGATTTCCGCATCCATAACCCGTCGCTCTACCGTCCGGCGATTGTCACACGCCTTTTTCCGGGCATGCGCAGCGCAGCCATAGCGTTGCCGTCCGACATGAATGATCTCTCCGCCACACAGTCCGCAGGCCAGCAGGCGGCACAACCCGGACGATGCCGGCAGGAACCCCTGCTCCCGCGCCTTCGCAGCAATCCGCACGCCTTCGGCAATCGCCCGGCTGCGGTTTTCGATTTCATCCTGCCGTAACTGCACGGCCTGCCAGAGCGCATCACTCACGATCCGCAGTTCCGGCACCTCGGTCCGGATCCAGCTTTCAGGTGGGTTGGGTCGCGCCAGGCGGCGGCCTGTCTGCGGGTCCTTGAGGTAACGCTGCCTGTTCCAGACCAGCACTCCACGATAGAGTTCATTGTTGATGATCCCGGTACCGCGGCTGCGATGGCCCCGGATGGTCGTGCCGGACCAGAGCCGGTTTCGAGGCCCGCAAATATCCTCGGCGTTCAGTATGGCCGCGATACGTCCCGGCGTCTGGCCGTCAGCGAAGATCCTGAAGATCCGACGGATCACGGCGGCCTCACGTTCATTGATCTGTCGCGCCCCCTCCCCCTGATCGGCGGCGACATCATACCCATAGGCCAGTCCACCTCCGGAGCGCCCCTGTTCCACCCGTCCCCGCAGACCACGGTGGGTTTTCTCGGCGAGGTCCTTGAGGAACAGCGCGTTCATCGTGCCCCGGAAGCCCACCTGAAGTTCGTCAACCCGCCCGTCGGACACCGTGTGCAGGGCAATCCCGGCGAAACGCAGCCGTTTATGAATCCGCGCCATGTCCTCCTGATCCCGGGAAATTCGGTCCAGCGCCTCGGCGCAGACAATGTCGAACTGTCGGGCCCGGCCGTCCTCCATCAGGCGCTGAAGTCCGTCGCGTCCCTGCAGGCTGGCTCCCGAGACTGCCTCGTCATGATACAGCCCCACGATCTCCCAACCTTGCCGCTCTGCCAGTTCCCGACAGAGCCTCAGCTGGTCGTCGATGGAACCGGGATTCTGCAGGTCGGAAGAATAGCGGGCATACAGGGCAGCCTTGAGCATGAACATTGTCCAAAAGTGCCCGCTTATGCCCGTTTTTCAGCACCTTGAGATCCTGCAGAATGATGAAGTCCTCTGCCTACCGCCGCAAGGAGCACAAAAACGGACGATCGAGACCGGGCTTTTCCCTTGCGCCTACGGCTCCAGGGGAAAAGCCCAGTCTCGATTCCATGGGGTCATTTTTGGATGCCGATTGGGGATCAAAGTTCAGTGCCGATTGACAGATGTGGACCACGCCAAGCCGATCCATCGCCCCAAAAAAAATAAACTTGAGACGCACTCCAACTCAATTGACTGCGGATAAAAACTTTCATAATTTGAGGAATGCTCGAACTAAGAGAAATATCCGGTATCTATTCCGGCGTGGCAGTTCAGGAAGGCAACAGCGGAATCGCGCGCTTTGTGCGGCTATCCGACTTGTCTGACCTAAGGTCCGGCCGTGCCCCGAAGCTCGCGACCGGCCAACCTCCGGTCGTCGCCAGGGCATTGCCACTAGAGGAAGGCGACCTGATCGTCGCAGCGCGCGGTACCACAACTGATGTTTGTCAGGCTGCTCACTCGTGGCTCGGTGCCTTCATTTCCCTGGATCTCTATCTGGTCCGTCCCGACCCATCGAAGGTCGATCCCGGCTATTTGGCAGCCTTTTTTGATCTTCCCGCGACGCAGGCAGCGTTCTCCGGCAATAAGCAAGGGACTGGGCTCGCCCGGCTTCCTAAGGAAGCTCTCGATAGCCTTATCGTCCCTCTCCCACCGATGCCCACGCAGAGATTGATTGCCGAACTGGCGCGATCCTTTCACGACGAGGCCGCACTTCTGCAACGACTCACTAACCTCAATTCCATTCTTAGTCGTGGAGCCCTTGCGCATGCCTTCTGCGCGGCCACCGCGAGCCTGAACTCATAGGAGATCTCATGCCCACCTTTCAGCAAGAAGATATTCTTTCGGCCGTCTGGCGCGCCTGCGATACCTTCCGCGGCGCTGTCGATGCCACGCAGTACAAGGACTATGTGCTCACCGCGCTCTTCCTAAAATACGTCAGTGATGTGCGCCGCAAGCACGTTGAAGAATATCGCCGCGAATTCGGTGGCGACGAACTTCGCATCCAGCGCCGCCTAGATCGCGAGCGTTTCAAGCTGCCGACCGTGGAGCTGAAAAACAGCAAGACGAACGAAGTCGAGGAGAGCTTTCTCGGCGACTTCTACAGCCTTTATGAGCGTCGTAATCGCGACAACATTGGCGAGCTCATCAACATTGTCTTGGATGCTATCGAAAAGGCGAACGAAGGCAAGCTCGGCGGCCTCTTCCGCACGATTGATTTCAACTCAGAAACGAACCTGGGTCAGACAAAGGATCGTAATCGACGCCTGAAAACGCTGCTAGAGGACTTCGCTAAGCCGGGTCTCGATCTGTCGGAGACGTCCGAGGATATCCTCGGTGATGCCTACATCTTTCTAATTGAGCGTTTCGCATCAGACGCCGGCAAAAAGGCGGGCGAGTTCTTCACGCCCCGCAAGGTGTCTGAAGTCGTCGCCAAACTAGCTAATCCAAAATCCGGTGAGCGGATCTGCGATCCGGCCTGTGGCTCGGCATCGCTGTTACTGCGGGCCGGAGAGGAAGTGTCGGATGGCAATTTTCAGCTTTTCGGCCAGGAATCGAACGGCAGCACGCGCTCGCTCGCCCGGCTGAACATGCTTCTACATGCGCAGGACAACGCACGTATCGACTGGTGTGATACGCTCAACTCACCGACGCTGATCGAAAGCGATCATCTGATGCGGTTCGACGTGGTGGTCGCCAATCCGCCATTCAGCCTCGACAAGTGGTGGGGCAACACGGATTCGGAAGGAAACGCGCTTCCCGATCCCTATAAGCGCTTTACCCCGCACATGCCGCCAAAGAGCCGGGGCGACTACGCCTTTATCCTGCACATGCTGGCGATCGCGCGCCCCTCAGTCGGCCGCATTGTCGTGGTCGCGCCACACGGCGTTCTCTTTCGCTCCGGGACCGAAGGCAAAATCCGCGAGAAGCTGATCCGCGACAATCTGCTCGATGCGGTGATCGGCCTGCCGGCGCAGCTCTTCCCGACAACCGGAATCCCGGTCTGCATCATGATATTCGACAAATCGCGCGAGACGGACGGTTTGCGGTCGCACGAGCGTGACATTCTCTTCATCGACGCCAGCCGCGATTTCGAGCCGGGCAAGAAGCAGAACCGGCTGACTGACGACAACGTGACTATGATCGTCGAGACCTATCGCAGCCGTGAAGAGATCGAGCGCTATTCGCACAGGGCGACATTCGAGGAAATCGAGGCCAACGGCTTCAATCTCAACATCCCGCGTTACGTCGATACCTTCGAACCTGAGCCCGAAGTCGATCTCCAGTCTGTGCAGAACGAAATCCGTGACCTCGAAAGCCAGCTCGCCGAGACGCGCAAGAAAATGAATGCCTATCTGAAGGAGCTTGGCATCAATGTCTGACGCTCCTTCGCGCGCTGCCTCCCGGCGCGGACGCACCTTGAAGCTCTATCTGGCCGATGGCTCGCCGTCCGGCGTCATCACGGCCGAACTCGGCATCTCCTCGGTACGAGCTGCCGTCGCTTCCCGCACGGCTCTGCCCGATCTGATCCGGCGGGAAGAGGCGAGCCGCACCGGCATCTATCTCCTCGTCGGACCCGACCCGGACTTGCCAGGCCGGCAGCTCGTTTATGTCGGCGAAGGCGACCAGGTGAAGACCCGCCTTGCCGCGCATGACAGCGACGAGTCGAAGGAGTTCTTCACGCGGGCGGTGTTGGTCGTCTCCAAGGACGAAAACCTGACCAAGGCCCATGGTCGCTATCTGGAAAGCCGGATCATCGCCGCCATCCGCAATGCGGGCCGCGCCAAGCTGGTCAACGGCACCGAACCGCCCTTCAAGGGGCTGCCGGAGCCGGAAATCGCCGACATGGAGCGGGTGCTCGATGAAATCGAGATCCTGCTGCCGGTGCTCGGTTTCGATGTGCTTCGTCCGGCGGGACAGGAGGCAGGAGCACCGAGCCGAGCTAACGAGGTTGCGGGTACGGTTGCGCCTGTAACCGCCGATCTTGATACGCTTTTCACGTTTACCGAGGCAGGAACGGACGCCAGAGCGCGCGAAGCCAGCGACGAGTTCGTTGTGCTGGCCGGGTCGCGCGCCAAGTATCAGGAGGTTCCAAGCTGTAGCGAGGGGCTGAAACGACGACGCGCGCAGCTCATTGCCGATGGTGTCCTGGTGGCCGATGGCGACGGGAAGTTCCTGCTCTTTACGGCCGACACCGCCTTCGACTCACCCTCGGGCGCTGCCGGCACAGTCTATGGCGGCAATGTCAGCGGCAACCGTTACTGGAAACACGCCACCACGGGCCAGTGCTATGGCGACTGGCGCAAGCGCCGGATCGGCGAAGGGGGTGCAGCATGAGGGCGATTTTACCAACGGGCTGGGAACGCACTGAGTTGGGTGAGATCGTCACACTCCGCTCTGGCGGAACTCCCAACCGAGCGAATATTAGTTTTTGGAAAGGGAGTCTGCCTTGGATAAGTGCCAAGGATCTTAAATCCTTCGACTTAAAGGACTCGATTGAGCACCTGACTGAAGTCGGCGCGAAACAAATAAATACAGTTCCTGCTGGGACAATTCTTATCCTCGTTCGCGGCATGGGCTTATTCAAAGATTTTCCAGTAGGAATCACCTCCCGTCCGATGGCGTTCAATCAGGACGTGAAGGCCTTACAGCCAATTTCGGAGATCAATGCCCGCTTTCTCGCGCATAGTCTTGTCGCAATGCGTGGTGCTGTGATGGGGCGAGTAGATCGGGCAGGGCATGGAACCGGCAGACTGGTTACGGACTACCTTCTTGCGTTACCGGTGATGCGTCCTCCGTTGCCTGAGCAGCAGCGCATTGTGGCCGTTCTGGACGCTTGGGATCGAGCCATTGATCAGACAAAAGACCTCATCAGCGCAAGGTGGAAGCGAAAGCGTGCGTTGGTTCAGACGTTGTTTCGCAACCTCCCCAAACGCCCTCTTCTCGAAGCCGCAAACGTGTGGTTCAGCGGGGTGGACAAAAAGACCCGTGCAGACGAAGCAACCGTTCGGTTGTGCAACTACATGGATGTTTTCCACAACAGCCGGATCACATCGAAATTGGACTTCATGTCCGCGACGGCTTCGCAGAGCCAGATTTCGTGCAACAGCTTGCGCAAGCATGATGTTGTGTTCACGAAGGACTCCGAGACATTTGAAGATATCGCTGAGCCTGCTTTGATCGCTGAAGACATTGACGGCCTCGTCTGCGGGTATCACCTCGCGATCGCCCGCCCGCTCGACGGGATTGGCCATGGGCCATTCATCGCGCAAGCGATGCGCCATCCCGAGATTCGTTGGCAGTTCAGTCGCTTGGCTAATGGTGTTGTCCGCTTCGGCTTGACACTCAACGCCATCGAGCAAGCCGCAATCTTCCTGCCTTCTCTCAACGTTCAAGAGAAAATTGCGGCTATCCTCGACGCGGAAGACCTCATGATCGAGGACTTGTCCGCGCACGCGAAGCTTCTCCGCACCCAAAAACGCGGTCTGATGCAAAAATTACTCACGGGTGAGTGGCGGCTGGGGGAGAAATTCGAATGAAGATTTTGGGTTTCAGAAGCGATCCAAGTACGCCGCGCTATGCCATCGTGGATAGCTCTGTGACCCCGCCCGCGCTTCTCAACGCGGATGGCGAGAGCCGTCTCCGCTTCCCGGCGGATTGCACCAGTGAAGCAGCGCAGGTGACGTGGCTCTATCGCGAATTCGAGCGTATCTTCCACATCCACCCCGACATTGATCGAGTGGTCATCAAGAAGGGGGAGTTCACGCAAGGGGACAATAACGCGAAGCGGGTCGCGTCGTATCAGGAGGCCGCCTTACTCTTGTACTGCGGCCTGCACAACAAGTCGGTGGTGTCGAAGATCTACGCCTCGCTGTCGACCCGAAGTGCGCAGGTGAAGGACCATGCCATCGCACGGGTCGGTCAAACGACGAAGTATTGGGACGGCAAAATGGCGGACGCCATCATCGCCGCTTGGTGGGGAGCGACCAACCCATGAGTTTGGCTCCCGCTCCGATGCCGATCACGAACGGTACGACCTTCTATAACAAATATCGATTGGCGCGGCCGATTGGGCGCGGGTCATTCGGCGAAGTGTGGCTAGCGCAAGACCAAGCCGTCAACCATGAGTATGCCATCAAGATCTTGAACACCGGCATCGGGATCGACCAGCGACTACGTGAGGCACAGGTTGGCCATGCATTCACGCACAACAATCTGGTGCGCGTTCACCAGGCCGATGTTGCGACCGACGGCAAAGTCGTGATCGCAATGGACTATCTTCCAGGTGGGTCGATCACGACACTGGCCAACCCGGCAGGCTTTCTGCCTTTGCCGATCGCAATTCGCTCGATGATCGATGTGCTCCAAGGCCTTGAGCACCTTCATCTGAACAACTTCTTCCACAATGACGTGAAGCCGCAAAACATCCTGCGTGGCGCACAGGGTGAAGCCAAATTGGCGGATTACGGAATTGTGGGGATTTCGCCCACGGGTGCGCCTATAATGCCGTCCAGTTGGTACGTGCTTCATGCGGCGCCCGAAACCGCTGCCGGCAATGGTATTGAAGCCCGAACGGACATTTTCCAGGCGGGGCTTACCATGTTCCGGTTGTTGGCGGGACTTGGGGCGCTGGAGGCGAAGTACAACTCGCTCGGTCGTAAGGATTACGAAGCCGCTCTCGCCGGCGGTTCTCTCATCTCGCGTCGAGACTTCTCGCCCTTCATCCCCAATTCCGTGTGTCGCGCGGTCCTGACGGCTATCGATCCAGATCCTACCAAGCGCTTCCAGTCGGCGCTGGAAATGCGGCGGGCACTTGAGAGGCTGTCCTTTGCAGGACATTGGACTGTCGACGGCACTGGATGCCTCATAGGCTCCAACACGCGGCACACATTTCGTTTTGAACGCCATCCGGCCGCCGGACCGAATGCGGCCTTCGAGGCTTTCAAGACGAATAAGCAGTCCGGGCGCGAAACCAGGATCTCTCAGTTTACCCAAAAAGGGATGACCAACGCCGAAGCGTGCAAGCTTGAAGTGGCATTCTTGAAGGCTGTCGTGACGGGGAGCGCGGCATGATCAAAATCCTTAGCTTCGATCAGGCACTTCAAAAATCTGAGAATTACGGCAAGAGACATCTGCTTCTTGGGAACGGCTTTAGTATCGCGTGTAAACCGGACATATTTGCATATGGCTCGCTTTTCGAAGAAGCCAAAAAGGCCATGTCTAGGGAGCTGGCCGCAATTTTCATCGCGATGGGGACACAGGATTTCGAGGAAGTCATCCGCGCGCTTCAGCATGCAGCGATCATTGTGAGCGTCTACCGGCCCAAACTCGTCACTACCAAGAAAATGCTTCTGACAGACGCCGAAAAGCTGAAGACAGACCTTATCCAAGCTGTGGCGGGGCGTCACCCCGCGCGTCCTAACGACATTTCCGATGAACGTTACGCAGCTTGCCGTCAATTTCTTTCGAATTTTGTGGGCCAAGGAGCGGGCGGCAAGATCTACACCATGAACTATGATTTGTTGCTTTACTGGGCGTTGATGCATGAGGAGGAAGACGAACTTTCACGAATTAAGCTCAACCATGACGACGGCTTCCGCAAGGACCAAGACGATTTTGATGCGCCGTATGTAGAGTGGCAGGGCGAAGGCGCTGCGCATGGTCAGAATATCCATTATCTGCACGGCGCCCTTCACCTCTTTGACGCCGGTTACCAACTCCAAAAATATACTTGGGTGAACACGGGCAAGGCATTGGTCGACCAAGCGAACGATGCACTCAAAAAGGACCTGTTTCCCGTCTTTGTGGCTGAAGGCGATAGCAACAGCAAGCTAACCAAAATTCAACACAGTGCGTATCTGCACCACAATTTCAAAAGCTTTGCAGGGGTATGCCAGACCAAATCGAGAGAGGGAACTGCTCTGTTTATCTACGGGCATTCGTTCGCCAAAAATGATGCGCACGTCCTGAATATGATCGGATACGGCAAAATCTCGCATCTGTTCGTCAGCTTATACGGAGACCCGGACAGTAAGGCAAACCGAACGATCCGCAGTAACGTCGACAAGATTGCGGCCCTGCGGCCCAAAACTTATCCCGCACTCAGGGTGGACTTCTTTGACGCCGTGTCAGCGAAAGTTTGGGGGTGAAATCGTGAACCATTCCCCCGAATTCCCTGTGTCCGAAGCCGGCGGAGCCCAGCTTCAGGCGCTAAATACGTTGATCAATTGCGGCTGGCGCTACGTGACCCGGGCGGAGGCCGATCAATGGCGCGACGGGCGACGGACGCTGCCTTTCCTCGAAACCCAGCTCCGGGATGATCTGGCGCGGATCAACCGCATTCATGTCGAGGGACGGGCTTATCCGTTCTCCGAAGCGAATATCGATGCTGCGGTTCGCCGGCTCGCCGAGCGCATCCCAGAGGGCGTCGTGCGCGCTAACGAGCGGATGACCGACGATTTGCTACTCGGCATCGCCTTGCCGCAAACCATCGGCACCACGTCGCGCGAATGGGCCTTCAAGTTCATCGACTGGAACGACTGGCGCGCCAACACATTTCAGGTGACAAGCGAGTATACCGTCAGCGAAGCAGGTGGGCCGACGATCCGTATCGATCTCGTTCTTTTCGTGAATGGCATTCCGTTGGGGATGATCGAGGTCAAGGCCTCGCACGTTTCCGCCGACCAGGGCGTTAGCCAGCAAATCCGTAATCAGAAAGCTGGTGAAGGTGTGCCGGCGCTGTTCTATTCCGCCCAACTGCTGCTGTCGGCCAACAACCACGATCCACGTTACGGCACTGTTGGAACGCCGCGCAAGCTTTGGAGCGTGTGGAAGGAACGCGAAGACCCGTCGGGCTTCGCGGAGGATGTGGTCAATCGCCCCCTCGATACGGTCGAAGGCAAGCGTGTCGCCCTCGATTTCGCCCCGCATATGAAGCGTCACGACGGCCTGATGGAGGGGCACCGGTTCGTCACGCCTTTGGATGAGACGATCGTCGGCCTCTGCCGACCGGAGCGCTTCATGCGGTTGATACGCCGCTACATGCTGTTCGACGGCCCCCATAAGAAGGTGGCGCGTTACCAGCAGGTAGCGACTGTCGAGACGTTGATGAAGCGCATCGAGGAGCGCGACACCGCCGGTCGCCGCCAGGGAGGTGTCGTGTGGCACACGCAAGGGTCGGGCAAAAGCCTAACAATGGTGATGCTGGCGAAGTCCATCGCTGTGGCACATGCGACGGCGCGCATCGTCATCGTCACCGATCGCACCGATCTTGACGACCAAATCACCAAGACGTTCCGCGCCACCGGCCAGGAGCCGAAGCGGGCGGCGACGGGCGAGAACCTGCTGTCTCTGATCGAAGACAAGACCCCAGTGGTCACCACGCTCATTCACAAATTTCGCGCCGGGCTCAACAAGCGGCGGATCGTCGATACTTCGGCCAATATCTTTGTATTGGTCGACGAGAGTCATCGTAGCCAGTTCGGCAATCTCGACAGCTTGCATGCCCGCATGCGCGAGGTGCTGCCCAATGCCTGCTTCATCGCCTTCACAGGCACGCCGATCGCCAAGAAGGAGAGGAGCACGTTCGCCAAGTTCGGCGAACTGGTTCAGCCCACCTATTCGATGCGAGATGCCGTCGATGACAAGGCCGTCGTTCCGCTCCTCTATGAAGGGCGGGAAGTCGTTACCGATGTCGATGACGCGCAGATCGACCGTTGGTTCGAGGTCCACACGCGCGGTCTTTCCGACGACCAACGAGCCGATCTGAAGCGCAAGATGAGCCGTGCCCGTGAGATCGAAGGCGTGGATTCCAGACTTCAGTCGATCGCCTTCGATGTTGGTCAGCATTTTTCCGCCAACTTCAAGGGGACCGGGCTGAAGGGGCAGCTTGCGGCACCCTCGAAGCGAGCCGCCATCCAGCTCAAGAAGCTCCTCGATGAGTTTGGCGTTGTCACCACGGAAGTCGTGATCTCTGCGCCGGAAATGCGCGAGAGCGAAGACGAGGTCGATGAAGCTGATGACGATCTCGTGCGCACCTTCTGGCGCAAGATGATGGAGCGGCATGGGGGCGAGGACGCCTATAACAGAACCATCGTCGAGCAATTCAAAGGCCCCAGCGACCCCGATATCATCATTGTTGTCGATAAGCTCCTGACGGGTTTCGACGCGCCACGCAACACGGTGCTCTATGTGGCCCGCCGGCTGCGGGAGCATGGACTTTTGCAGGCCATCGCCCGGGTCAATCGGGTATTCGACGAAGACGGCGCGCCGGATAAGCCCTTTGGCTTCATCATCGACTACACCGGCATCCTGAAAGACCTCGGAGATGCGCTTGCAAGCTACGATGCGTTGCAAGGCTTCAGCCCGGAGGACATAGCCAGGAGTGTCGTGGCTATTCGGGAAGAGGCGAACAAGGTGCCGGGTGCGCACGCCGCTTTGCTCGACGTGTTCAAATCCGTTTCAAACACTTTTGATACGGAAGCCTATGCGCGCCTTCTGGCGGATGAGGAGATCAGAGCCACGTTTTATGAGCGCCTATCGGCGTTTTCGCGGGCGTTCACGGTGGCGCTTGCCTCCCCGGCCTTTATTGAAACGACGAAGCCGGAACTGCTGAAGCGCTGGAGGGATGATCTCGGGCGGTTCGCCTGTCTGCGTGCCGCAGTCACGCTTCGTTACGCCGAGCGTGTTGACTGGCGTGATTATGAAAAGCGCATTCGTCAGTTGCTGGATCGCCACGTCATTGCACGCGAAGTCGTAACGTTGGTCGAGCCGTTGAATATATTCGACGACATCGCGATTGAAGCGCGACGGGAGGAAAAAGCCGAAAGCGGTGCCTCTGTGGCGGATACGATCGCCCACCAATTGACCCGTTCGATTGAAGAGAAGTGGGATGAAGATCCAATCTTTTTCGAAAAGTTCTCAAAGCTTGTGCGCGACACAATCGCAGACTTCCACAAAGGGCGGATCAGCGATCTCACCTATCTCTCGAAGATCAAGGCATTGCGGGACAAGGTGGTTACGCGGCAGGACGAAGCCGATCCGACGCCAGCTCGCCTTCGGGATGACAGCCATGCCCACGTGTTCTGGGGACTGACCAAGCGTAACCTTGATAAGGTCGGCATGAATGATCCAGAGTTGACTGCCGACATTGCTCTAAAGATCAGTCAGATCATCCAGCGTCGGCGCAAAGTTGGCTGGCAGTATGACCGCGATGTGGAGAACGCCATTCGAAATGATATAGACGATTTCTTTTTCGAGGAGTTGCGGGGAGAACGGAGCGTTCTGATCGACCCGAGTGTTCTTGATGGTATCGTCGATGATGTTCTGGCATCGGCGCGTGTACGGCTGGCTCAGTGAGAATAGTCATGGTCTCCCCGTCGGCCGAGCTAATCGAAATATGTTGGGGAGAGCGCAAAATCACCGCGGAATTGACCCGTACGGTGAGGCGCGCACTACGCATCGATGTTCGCCCGACGGGAGAGGTGACTGTCTTTGCCCCGATTGGCGAGGGCATTGAACAGATCCGAACCAGGGC
Organism: Gluconobacter sp. P1D12_c; assembly: GCF_018812105.1. Lineage (NCBI taxonomy): Bacteria > Pseudomonadati > Pseudomonadota > Alphaproteobacteria > Acetobacterales > Acetobacteraceae > Gluconobacter > Gluconobacter sp. P1D12_c. Next base: position 874 of record NZ_JACSIQ010000003.1, on the reverse strand, counting down.
GTACCGGAAAGGTGCCTGGATATTCGCTCAGATCGATACGATTGCCCAGAGACCGAAGATTACGCCGAAGCGTCGGTACGTTTCAGGTGAGACCCATCTTCTGCTTGGTCGACAGTATCGGCTCTCGGTCGAACAATCTGATGACCCTCATGTGCGGATTGATGGTGGCCGCATGGTGATTGCGGCCAGAACCCCAGACGATCAACCTCATTGCAGAAGACTCCTTCAGACGTTTTATCGACTGAGAGCGCGTGAGGTCCTCCGCCAACGGTTCGAAATCGTGTTGGAGCCGTTTATTCGTAAAGGGTTGAGGCGGCCTTCACTGGTCATTCGTCCGATGGCAAAGCGGTGGGGCAGCTATACGCCAAGCGGGCGTATTTTGCTGAACATAGACTTGGTAAGAGCGCGTCTGCGGTTGATTGACTATGTCATCTGTCACGAACTGGCGCATGCATTCCACCCCGATCATGGCGATAGATGGCGTGCATTGCTTGAAACGGTGATACCCGATTGGAAGGAGCGGAAGGAGGAGTTGGAGGCCGCGCTCCGATAACAAAGCAGAATGGCCCCGCGTCGCCCTTTTCTTCTACGCCCCGGCACGCCGAAGCACGCCCATCTACGCCCGCATACAGAACAGTTGGTTGCGGGTATCGGGTACCCCGATTTGAACCTACGGGTACCAAGTCATTGAAATGAGGGGGAATTTGATAGGCGTGTGATGTTACGCGCAACAAAAAACCCCGCCAAGTCAGCGACTTAGCGGGGTTTTTAGGGTGTTTCTGGTTGCGGGGGCAGGATTTGAACCTGCGGCCTTCAGGTTATGAGCCTGACGAGCTACCGGGCTGCTCCACCCCGCGGTGGTATATGTGATGTT